>NZ_JBIWCL010000017.1:0-184815 GCF_044761485.1 Streptomyces sp. NPDC097617 | reverse complement strand
ATCATCGGCCAGGAGTTCGGCCCCGTCTGGGGTGTCGGCGTCAACTCCCCGTGGGCGCTGAAGCACGCCTTCAACGCCTTCGACGCCTGGCCGGTGAACATCGGCTTCCTGGCCCGCGGTTCCTCCTCGAACGATGCCCCTCTCGTGGAGGCGCTCGCCGAGGGCGGTGCCTGCGGGTTCAAGGTGCACGAGGACATGGGCGCGCACACCCGGGCTCTGGACACGGCGCTGCGGGTGGCGGAGGAGTATGACGTTCAGGTCGCGCTGCACAGTGACGGGCTGAACGAGTGTCTGTCCGTCGAGGACACCTTGCGGGTGCTGGACGGGCGGACCATCCATGCCTTTCATATCGAGGGCTGCGGCGGCGGGCATGTCCCCAACGTGCTGAAGATGGCGGGGGTGGCGAATGTCATCGGGTCCTCGACCAACCCCACGTTGCCGTTCGGGCGGGACGCGGTGGCCGAGCACTACGGCATGATCGTCTCGGTCCACGACCTCAAGCCGGACCTGCCCGGCGACGCCGCCATGGCCCGCGACCGCATCCGGGCCGCAACCATGGGCGCCGAGGACGTCCTCCACGACCTCGGGGCCATCGGCATCACGTCGTCCGACGCCCAGGGCATGGGCCGCGCGGGCGAGACGATCCGCCGGACCTTCGCCATGGCCGCCAAGATGAAGGGCGAGCTGGGCCCGATGGCCGGCGACGGCGAGGGCGACGACAACGCCCGCGTCCTGCGCTACATCGCCAAGCTCACCATCAACCCCGCCGTCGCCCACGGCCTCGCCCACGAGATCGGCTCCATCGAAGTCGGCAAACTCGCCGACATCGTCCTGTGGCGCCCCCCGTTCTTCGGCGCGAAACCGCAGATGGTGCTGAAGTCGGGCTTCCCCGCCTACGGCGTCACCGGCGACCCGAACGCCGCCACCGACACCTGCGAACCCCTGGTCCTCGGACCCCTCTTCGGTGCCCACGGCGCGGCTCCCGCCGATCTCTCGGTCGCCTTCGTCAGCCGCGCAGCCGCCGAGTCGGGCTCCTCCGGCGTGATGGCCACCCGGCGCCGTCGGGTCGCGGTACGCGGCACCCGGGGCATCGGGCCGAAGGACATGGTCGGCAACGCCCGTCTCGGCGCTGTCGATGTGAACGCCCGGACCGGGCTCGTCACGCTCGACGGCGAACCCCTGCACTCCGAGCCGGCTCAGCAGGTCTCCCTGAACCGCCTCTACTTCCTCTAGTCGTTTCCTCCAGGCATCGCCTCTCGCTCCGGCGCTTCCTTCCTTGCTTCACCCCTTCGCTCTTGACTGAATTTTCAGTCGAGTGGAAGACTCCACCCACGCAAGAAATGAGACACCTGATGACCGAATTCCGTATGCCCGCCGAGTGGTCCTCGCACGAGGGCTGTCTGATGGCCTGGCCCACCCGTGAGGACCTGTGGGGCAGCGTGCTCGCCGAGGTCAAGGAGGAATACGCGAACGTCGCCCGCGCCATCGCCGCGTTCGAGCCCGTCACGATGGTCGCCCCGCCCGGCTTCGGCGAGGACGCCCGCGCGCTGTGCGGCGTCGGCGAGGGCGTCACCGTCATCGAGCTGCCGCTCGACGACTCCTGGTTCCGCGACTCCGCCCCGCTCTTCGTGCTCGACGGCGACGGAAACCGCGCCGGAGTCGACTTCCGCTTCAACGCCTGGGGCCGCAAGCACCACCCGTTCGACTCCGACGACCGGATCAGCGGCCTGCTGCTGGAGCACCTCGGGGTCGACCGCATCCCCTCCGGGATGATCCTCGAAGGCGGGGCGATCACCGTCGACGGCGAGGGCACGCTGATCACCACCGAGCAGTGCCTGCTGCACCCCAACCGCAACCCGGGCATGAACCGCGACCAGATCGAGGCCGAGTTGAAGTCCCGGCTCGGCGTCACCAAGGTGGTGTGGCTCCCGTACGGCGGCCTGCTCGACACCGAGACCGACGGTCACGTCGACGGTGTCTGCGCCTTCGCCGCCCCGGGCACGGTCGTCATCTCCCTGCCCTCCGACCCGGACCACCCCGACTACGCCCGTATGCGCGCCAACCGTGCGGTGCTGGAGGCCAGCACCGACGCCCGCGGCCGCCGCCTGGAGATCATCGAGGTGCCGCAGACGGCCTTCGCGGACCTGGCCGACGGCGAGATCGAGGTGTCCTACCTCAACTACTACGTCGCCAACGGCGGCGTGGTCGTCCCCGTGGCCGGCGTCCCGCAGGACGAGGAGGCCCTCGCCGTGATCGCCACGGCCTACCCGGGCCGCAAGGTAGTCGGCGTGCGGGCGCTCGCCATCGCCTTCGGCGGCGGCGGCGTCCACTGCATCACCCAGCAGGTCCCGGCCGCGCGGACCACCGTCTGACCGTACGCCCCGGGAAACCGGCCGCTCCCGGCGGACCGCTCCGGCGGTTCGCCCGCTTCTCCCCCCGCATCCCTCACGGAATAGAGAGCGCGACGATGACCACCTCCCTGCCCCGCACCGGCAGACGCCTCCGCGGCCGGCGCGGCCGGCTCGGCTCCGCAGCCGCGGCCGCGACCGCCGTCCTGACGTCCGTCTCCCTGCTCGCCGCCTGCTCCGGCCCGCCGAAGGACAAGGCCGGCGGTGTCACCGACGTGAGGCTGTCGGCTTCCACCCCCGAGGCCCGCGGCGAGATCGACTCGTTCACCTGGGCCGTCTACGCCGAACCGCCCACCCTCGACTACACGGTGGCCTTCGACTACCCGCAGAACACCGTCCTGTCCAATGTGTGCGAGAGCCTGATGCGCTGGACCCCGGGACTCACCACGGAGCCGGGTCTCGCCCAGAAGGCGTCCAACCCGGACCCCACCACCTGGGTCTACGACCTGCGGCCCGGCGTGCGCTTCCACGACGGCAAGGAGATGACCGCCGACGACGTGATCTTCAGCCTCGGCCGGCAGATGGACCCCGACAACGCCGCCGCCTGGGCCCAGGTGTTCCAGAACGTCGCCTCGATCAACAAGAGCGGCCCGCTCCAGGTCACCGTCAAGCTCAACAAGCCCGACTCGCAGTTCCCCCAGTACATGGCCACAGCCGCCGGAGCGATCGCGTCCAAGGCCGCCGTCGAAGCGGCCGGCAAGGACTACGGCACCACGGGCGGCCTCGGCTGCAGCGGCCCCTTCAAGCTCGGCACCTGGAACAAGGGCCAGTCGATCGAACTGGAGCGGTTCGACGGCTACTGGGGGAAGAAGGCCAAGTCGAAGAAGGCCGTGTTCCGCGTCCTGACCGACCCCTCCGCCCGTACGAACGCCCTGCTCAGCGGCGAGGCCGACGGCGGCTACCTGATCCCCACCGAGAGCTACGCACGCCTGCGGAGCAGCGGAGCGGGCACCCTCTACTTCGGTGAGGGCCTGAGCACGGTCAACGTCAACGTCACCAACATGCAGGGCCCCCTCGGTGACATCCGCGTCCGCCGGGCGCTGTCCCTCGCGCTGGACCGCTCCGGATTCGTCAAGGCCGGACTGGGTGGGGCGGGCACCGTCACCAACTCCCTCACCACCCGGGCCGCGTGGGCCGCCGCCCCCGAGCGCACCCTGAAGACCGCCTTCGACAGCCTGCCGCCCACCGGCCAGGACATCGAGAAGGCCAAGGCCCTCGTCAAGGAGGCCGGAGCCACCGGCAAGACCCTGACCGTGGCCACCAGTTCCATAGGCCAGGACGTCTCGCTCCTCGCCACCGCGGTCCAGGCGGCCGGCACCACGATCGGCCTGGACATCCAGCTGAAGACGATCGCCCCGAACGCCTTCACCGCACTGTTCACCGACCCCCAGGCGCGCGAGGGCATCGACATGTTCCCGCTCACCTACTACGACTCGATCACCGACCCGCTCGATCTGCTGCAGAACTTCAAGACCGGCGCGTACATGAACTTCGCCGGTTACAGCGACCCCGAGTACGACAAGCTCGTGGACCAGGCGAGCGCCGTCTACCCGACCGAGCAGCGGATGGAGATCGAGGCGAAGCTCCAGCACCAGGCCTCGGAAAAGCTCCTGTGGATCCCGGTCGCCGAGTGGCCCACCGCGCTCTTCCTGAACAAGCGGATCACCGGCGCCCCCACCACCATCTCGTACATGTACTACCCGTGGGCCGCCGACGTGGGGGCCGCGCAGTGAGTTTCGTCAGATTCGCGGTGCGGCGGGTGGCGGAGATGGCCGCCACCCTCCTGACCGCCTCGTTCGTGGTCTTCGCGGCCATGTACCTGGCACCGGGCAACCCGGCGAGCTTCCTGCTCGCCGGCCGCTCGGCCTCCCCGGAGGCCCTCGCCTCGATCAACGCCCAGTACCACCTGGACGACCCCTTCCTCGTCCGGTACCTCCGGTGGCTGGGCGACATCCTGCAGGGCGACTTCGGACGGTCGATCACCTACCGCACCGATGTCTCGCGGCTGCTGGCGGACCGGCTGCCCACCACCTTGATGCTCATCGTGATGTCGCTCGTCGTGGTCGTCGCCGTCGGCCTGCTCCTCGGCCGGATCGCCGCCGTCCGCGGCGGGGCCACCGACTCGGCCATCCTCGTCACCACGACGTTCGCCGTCGGTACCCCGTCCTTCGTCGCGGCGGTCCTGCTCCAGGGCCTCTTCGCCGTCAACCTCGGCTGGTTCCCCAGCAGCGGTGCGGGCGACGGCGGTTTCGGGGACCTGCTCCGGCACCTCACGCTCCCCTCGATCGCCCTCGCGCTCTACCTGATCGGCATGCTCGCCCGGGTCACCCGCTCCGCCATGCTCGAAGCCCTCGACAGCGAGCACGTCACCGTCGCGCGCAGCCGGGGAGTCCCCGAGCGGCAGGTCATCCGGCGCCACGTCTTCCGCAACTCGCTGGGCACCGTCCTGACCACCGGCGGCCTGATCGTCTCCACGCTGCTGGTGTGCACCATCCTGGTCGAGACGGCCTTCAGCATCGGCGGCATCGGCCAGCTCCTCGAACTGTCCACCACCACCAAGGACTTCCCGACCGTCCAGGCGATCTCCCTGATCATCGTCGCCCTCTTCATGATCGTGAACCTGGTCGTGGACCTGCTGCTGCCCCTGGTCGACCCCAGGGTCACCCTCGGATCGAGGAGCGCCGCCGTATGACCGCCGTCCTGACCCGCCGACCGGGCCTCTCCCGGATCCGCGCCGCCGGCTCCCCGCTCCACCTGGTCTGCCTGGCGCTCGTCGCCGTCGTCGTGCTCGCGGCCCTGCTCGCACCCTGGCTCGTACCCCACGACCCGAACGCCGTGGACCTCGGCAACGCCCTCGCGGCGCCCTCCGCCGCGCACCCCTTCGGCGTGGACGCGGCCGGCCGTGACACCCTCTCCCGGCTGCTGCTCGGAGCCCGTACCTCGCTGCTCGGACCGCTCGGCGTCGTCGCCTTCTCCACCTTCGCGGGCATCGCCATCGGAATGGCGGCCGCCTGGCGGGGCGGCTGGATCGACTCCGTGCTCTCCCGCAGCACCGAGCTCGTCTTCGCCTTCCCCGGCATGCTGCTGGCCATCCTGATCATCTCGGTCTACGGAGAGGGCCTGCTCGCTCCGGTCATCGCCCTCGCCGTGGCCTACCTGCCCTACGTGAGCCGCCTCACCCGCACCCTGGTCCTGGCCGAACGGGCCCGCCCGTACGTCAGCGCCTACCAGGTCCAGGGCCACTCGGCGCTGCAGATCTGCCTGCGCCACATCCTGCCCAACATCGCCCCCGTCGTCCTCGCCCAGTCCACCATCAACTTCGGCTACGCCCTGATGGACCTGGCCGGACTGTCCTTCCTCGGGCTCGGCGTACCCGCCCTCACCCCCGACTGGGGCCGCATGGTCTTCGACGGACAGACCGCCATCCAGCACGGCTACCCGCTGTCCGCGATCCTGCCCTGCGCCTTCATCATGCTGACCGTGGTCGCCTTCAACGTGGTAGGCGAACGCTGGGCCGACCGTATCGCCAGGAGGGCCCGATGAAGCCGCCGCACCCCACCGAACCTCCGCACCCCACCGAACCTCCGCACCCCACCGAACCTCCGCACCCCACCGAACCTCCGCATCCCACCGAACCGGTGCACACCCTCGACATCCAAGGGCTGCGGATCACGCTGCCCGGTACCGCCCGGCCCGTCCTCGACGGAGTCGACCTCACCGTCGCCACCGGTGAGACCGTCGCCCTCGTCGGCGAGTCCGGCTCCGGCAAGAGCCTCACCTCGCGCAGCGCGCTGCGCCTGCTGCCGCCCGGCGCCGTCGTCGAAGGAGCCGTACGGGTGGGCGGCGAGGACGTCCTCGCCATGAACGGGGCACAGTTGCGCGCCGTACGCGCCTCCGCCGTGGCCATGGTCTTCCAGGATCCGCGCGCAGCCGTCAACCCGCTGCGCCGCATCGGGGACTTCCTCACCGAGAGCGCCACGCTCACCAAGGCCATGAACCGGGCGGACGCGACCGCTCGCGCCACCGAACTCCTGCAGGCGGTGGGTCTGGACGCGGCGGTGCTGCGCAAGTACCCCGGTGAGGTCTCCGGCGGCATGCTCCAGCGCGTGGTGATCGCGGCTGCCCTCATGGGAGACCCCGCACTCCTGCTCGCCGACGAGCCCACCACGGCCCTGGACGTCACCTCCCAGGCCGAGGTCATCGCGCTGCTGGCCGGGCTGCGCGCCCGCTTCGGCACCGGCCTGCTGTTCGTCACGCACGACCTCGACCTGGCGGCGGCCATCAGCGACCGCGTCTACGTCATGTACGCGGGCCGGATCGCCGAGAGCGGGCCCGCCGAGGCCCTCTTCGCGCACCCCCGACACCCGTACACGGCCGCGCTGCTGGCCTCGACCCCGCGGATGGACGGCCCCCGCGGCCGGCTCGCCGCCATCGAGGGCCAGCCGCCGGACCTGCGCCAGGCACTGCACGGCTGCGCCTTCGCCGCCCGCTGCCCGCTCGCCACGGAGGTCTGCGACCAGCAGGTTCCGGTGCCGGTGGCCGCCCCGGGGCGGCCGGGGCACGTGGCCGCCTGCCATCACAGCGACCGGCTCGAAGGGAGCACCGTCGATGCCCGCTAACGGACCGGGATTTCCCGGAAACGTCCTGGAGGTCACGGGGCTGCGCCGCTCCTACGGAGCCGTGCGCGCCGTCGACGACGTGTCCTTCGTCCTCCCCGAGGGAGGTTCGCTGGGCATCGTGGGGGAGTCCGGCTCCGGCAAGACCACCACCGCGCGGATCATCGTCGGCCTGGAACGCGCCGACGAGGGCGAGGTCCTGGTGAACGGCCGGAACCGGACCGCGCGCGGCGAGGGCCGCGGCCGTGCCCGGCGGCTGGCCCGTGCCCGCGAGGTCCAGATGGTCTTCCAGGACCCGTACCTCTCCCTCGATCCGCGCACCGGCGTCGAGGCGGCCCTGCGCGAGACCCTGCGCCTGCACTTCCCGGGCCGGGGCCACGCGCAGCGGATACGGGAGTTGCTCGATCAGGTGGGCCTCGGCACGCGGGCCGCCGATGCCCTGCCGCGTCAGCTGTCCGGCGGCCAGCGCCAGCGTGTCGCCATCGCCCGGGCCCTGGCGGTCGAGCCGTCCGTCCTCGTCCTGGACGAAGCGGTCGCCGCGCTCGACGTCTCCGTACAGGCGCAGATCCTCAACCTGCTCGCCGACATCAGGGAGCAGACCGGCATCGGGTACCTCTTCATCACCCACGACCTGGGCGTCGTGCGGTGCGTCACCGACGAGATCGTCGTGATGCGGCACGGCCGGATAGTCGAGGCGGGCGCCACGACCGAGGTGCTGGCCGCGCCCCGGCACCCGTACACGCGGCTGCTGCTGGAATCGGTGCCGCGTCCGGGGTGGGACCCGGAGGCGATCGCCGCGGCCCGCAGGGCGCTATAGGGGGGCGCCCTGCGGGTCATACCCCCGCGGCGAGCGTACGGATCAATGTGCGCAGGATCGGCTCGGTGCCGCCGTCGGCGCCGAGGGAGTCCATGGCGGCCAGGCCGTCGACGGCGGCGCCCACGGCCAGCCCCAGCGGGCGCGGGTCGAGGTCCCCGCCGCGCTCGTCGGCCAGGACCTGGAACAGGGCGACGAAGCAGGCGCGCCAGCGCCGGTACTCGACCTCCAGGCTCTCGCGGACCCGGATGTCGTTCAACGCCTGCCAGTGCAGGGCGGAATGGAGGTGGGAGAGCTCGGCGCCCTCGGGCCGCCCGAGCAGTACGACGACCCGCTCGGCGCGCTCGGCGAACGATCCGGGGTCGGAGACCGCCGCCTCCAGGGGCGTGATCCACTCGGGGCGGATGTCCGCGATCACCGCGAGGACGAGATCGGTCCGGTCCTGGAAGTGGTAGTGGCACATCCCGTGCGAAACGCCGGACAGGGCCGCGACGTTGCGGGTGGTGAAGCCTTCGCTCAGCTCGCCCGCGAGCAGGGTCCGCGCGGCGGCGATCAGCCGTGCCCGGGTCTGCTCGCCCTTCGCCGAGGCGCGCGGTCGGCCGGCCCGTACGGGGGGAGCGGGCCGGTCTGCGGAGTCCTTCGCGACAGCTGCCATGGCGTCACTCTAACCAGCTTTCACGCGCGACCTGGGGCTTTCCGTGATCCACCGGAATGAGTTCGTCCAAACTATTGACCGAGCGCTTGGCCAGTTTTAGCTTTCCGGTCAACCCCGCTGTCCCCGCGGGTAGTTGAGCCATCGGAGGAACCCCCACATGAACGATCACGCAGTGAACCGGCCCGCCGGCGAGGGCATGGGCAGACGCAGGTTCCTGGCAGCGGCGGGACTCACCGCCGCCGCGGCCGCACTGGCGGCGACCGAGGGTCGGGCCGGGGCCGCGGGCGCCTTCCGCCCGGCGGCCGCGGGCTCCTTCCGTGTGCCGATCGAGGACGTCCGGCACACCCGTACCTGGATGGCCTGGCCCGACAGCACCTCCATCTGGGGCAACACGCTCAGTGGTGTCCAGCAGGACATCGCACTCATCGCCCGCACCATCGCCAAGTACGAGCCCGTCCACATGTGCGCCAACTCCGCCAGCGCGTCCAAGGCCCGCTCGATGTGCGGCTCCACCGTCACCGTCATCAGCACCATCCCCGTCGACGACTGCTGGATGCGCGACACGGGACCCGTCTTCCGTACCAACGGAACCGGCGGCCTGGACGCCGTCGGCCTCAACTTCAACGGCTGGGGCAAGAAGCAGGCCCACTCCCGGGACAACCTGGTCGCCGGACGGATCGCTTCCTACGTGGGGGTCCCCTTCACCTCCGCCGCCCTGGTGGGCGAGGGCGGCGCGATCGAGCAGGACGGCGCGGGCACCCTGATGGCCACCCGCAGCAGCCTGGTGAACAAGAACCGGAACCCCAACAAGACGCAGGCGCAGATCGAGTCCGCGATGCTCGCCGCCTACGGCGCGTCCAAGGTCATCTGGTTCGACGGGGTGAAGGGTCAGGACATCACCGACGACCACGTCGACGCGACCTCGCGCTTCCTCGCCCCCGGCCGGGCCGCCGTCCAGATGCCCCTGGCCTCCGACAACGACGTGTACGCCAAGGATGCGCGCCAGCAGTACCAGATCCTGTCGGCGTCCACCGCCGCCGACGGCACGCGCATGTCCGTCGACCAGATCCAGGGCCCCGACTACAACAGGATCCGCTCCTCCAACCCGGACTTCCTCGCCTCCTACGCCAACTACTACCTGTGCAACGGAGCCGTCATCACCGCCCACTTCGGCGACACCCGCGCCGACACCGCGGCGAAGGCCACCCTCGCCCGGCTCTACCCGGGCCGCACCATCGAGCAGCTCAACATCGACCGGCTCGGCACCGGCGGCGGCGGGATCCACTGCGTGACCCAGCAGCAGCCCGTCCCGTAACCGACACCCGCACCGCACCCCACGAGGACCGTGGCACAAGGGGCCGTTCCGGAGCGATCCGGAGCGGCCCTCCGCCGTCTCCCGCGCAGGGACGATCGCGTGCTCAGACGCTGATGACCTCGATACCCGCGTCGGTAAGCCGCGCCGCCATGTCGCGATCGATGCCGGAATCGGTGACGAGAACGTCGACCCGGTCGAGGCCGCAGATCCGGGCGAAGGCGCGCTTGCCCATCTTGGACGAGTCCGTCGCCAGGATCACCTTCCGGGCGCGCTCCGTCAGGAGCCTGCTGATGCCGGCCTCGTCCTCGTGGTGCGTCATCACGCCGAGCTCCGGGTCCACGCCGTCGACGCCGAGTACGGCGACGTCGAGCACCACCTGGTTCAGGACTCCCTGGGTCAGCGGCCCCACCAACTCGTAGGTCTGGGGCCTCGCCACGCCACCGGTCACCACGATCTTGAACTGCGGGCGAACCGCCAGTTCGCTGGCGATGTTCAGAGCATTCGTGACCACGGTGTACATCGGCCCGCCGGTGTTCTCTGCGCGTTCCGCGCCTCCGCTCGTTCGGAGGGACAGGGCTCGCGCCACTTCCGTGGTGGTGGTGCCCCCGTTGAGTCCAACTACTTCCCCGCGAGTCAGCAGGTCGGCCACGGCGCTCGCGATGCGCAGCTTCTCGGAGACCTGCCGCGAGGACTTGTACCTCAGGGGGAGTTCGTACGACACGCCGTGCGCGATGGCTCCGCCGCGCGTGCGGACGAGGAGCTGCTGCTCGGCGAGTTCGTCGAGGTCGCGCCGAATGGTCGCGGGTGATACGGCCAACGTGGCGGCCGCGCCTTCGACCTCCAACTTGCCGTCCACCGCGAGCAACTCCAGCAACCCGCTCCACCGTTCCTGCTTGGACATGCGCCGCTTCCCCTCCGTTGCCCTGGAACTCCGATGCCGCGCCGAGGTCCGAGCGCTGCCTGCGCTGCCTGCGCGGCCTGCGCTGCCTGCGCGGCCGGTCGGCCGTCCCGAGAGGCATGCGCGGAGTTGATCGTAACGCCGCAGATCGAGCACCGCGCACCTGGGGTGATGCGTGTACGGCGTCGGCTGTGCCACCCAAGGTCTAGACGTGGCAGGCCTCGACGGCCGATACTCACTCACGCATGATGATTGAAGTAGCTCATTAATATCCCTTAGCGCGCAGTTTCGATCATTTGGATGATTCGGTGCTCATTCATAGGCAGCTTCCCGGCTCCAGCCGGAAACGTCTCACCCCGCGACGCCCGGCGCGCCGCGTCCGTCGGCGGCCCTCGCCGCTCGCGCGACCCCTTCGATCCCGTGTGTCCGTCTCGCCCGGGAACGCCCATGTCCGGTGATGCCTACCCGCAAGGCTGTGTGCTTGGCCTTGATATCGGTGGCACCGGGATGAAGGGTGCGGTCCTCGATCGGCATCGTCGACGCCGACCTGCGTCGGGCCGTGTGGTCGGCGAACATCGGGTGGCGCGACCTCCCGCTCGCCGCGCTCCTGGAGGAACGCACCGGTCTGCGCGTCACGCTGGGCCATGATGTGCGCGCGGGCGGTGTGGCCGGACATCCTGAGGCAGGCGGTGGCCCTGTCGGCTGCGGCGGTTCCCTGTCCGGTCGCCGGCGACATCGACGACGGCGTGCACCGCCGGCTTCTCCGAGACATTCGGGTGAAGGGAGGGTGAGCGGTCGGCTTCAGCTGAACTTCGCGTCCCGCACCAGAGGTCAATATCTCCACCCACCTCAATGCAATCTTCACCCGCACCGCGCGTGAACGCCTCCAGTCGTCGCCGGGGGTCGCCGACCCTCGCACGTACCTCGGCCCGGCCCGGGACGCGGTGGCAGTCGAAGTGGCCCGTCTGCTGACCGTACTCGCGGGCCCGTGACACCTGAGCCCGCACGTGGAGACGGTGGCCTCCGCCGCCGGCGGCCGCACCGCAGTGCGGGCGTGTCGGCGCCCGGCGACCGCGGACACATCGTCGAGCACGGCACGCACCAGGAGTTGCTCGCCTCGGAGGGGGCCTACGCGAAGCTGTGGCAGCACTGGTCGGGAGGCTTCCTCGACGGCGCCGCAGCCCGTTCCGACGCCGGCTGACCGCGGGACGGGCGGGCCCGGCAGCCGTTGTCCCGCCTTACGGGGCCAGGGCGCGGCGTCGGCGCTGCCGGTCCGCCACGGGTTCTCGCCCGAGAGCGGCGCCCACCCTTCAGGGGCTGATATGCATAGTTTGTTCTGATATGAGCATCCATGCTGAATATCGTGGCGGCCCGGGGCGGCGCCGGCTGCTCCGGGTGGTACTGACCGGCACGGTGGCCCTGGGGGCCGGCCTGGTGGCCGGTACCCCGCGCGCCCCGGACGCCCCCGTCGCCGGGGGCCCCGGAAGGGTCCGGCCCGCCACGCCCCGGACGGCCCTCGGGGAGCTGGAGGCGGGGAACGCGCGCTGGCGGACCCTGCACGAGCGGCACCCCGACGAGACGCGGATCGTGCGGCAGACGCTCGTCGGCGGCCAGCACCCCTTCGCCGTCGTCCTCGGCTGCGTAGACTCGCGGGTTCCCCCGGAGCTGGTCTTCGACCAGGGCCTCGGCGACCTGCTGACCGTGCGGTCGGCCGGCGAGGTGCTGGACGAGGCGGTGCTCGGGAGCATCACGTACGGGGTCCTCGAACTGGGCATCCCGCTGGTCGTCGTCCTCGGCCACCAGTCCTGCGGGGCGGTCGCCGCCGCCGTCCGGGCCGCCGGGGGAGGGGACCCGCTGCCGGGCCACATGCAGTACCTGGTCGACCAGATCCACCCGGCGATCGACCGCACCCTGCGCGGGGCCGCGCGGATCGACGCGGCCATCACCGCGAACGTACGGCTGGTGCGGGCGCGGCTGGCCGCGGAGCCGGAGCTGGCGGCCAAGGTCGCGGCCGGGGAGCTGGCCGTCGTCGGGGCCCGGTACGAGCTCACCAGTCAGCGGGTGCGCCGGATCCACTGAACCGCAGGCTCCCGCAACCGTCCTCGTGCTCGGGCTCGTGCTCGGCCTCGCGCCCACCCTCGTCCGGCGGGTTCGCATGCCCGTTCGTCAGTGTCGTGCGACACCCGCCGCACGTCCGGGTGATTGTTCCCCACCCGGGTGCCTTTGGGCGTTCAAGGTACGTGGGGGCCGGGACAGTTGATACATGATCATTGAGCCCGCCTCCGTACCCGACCCCACGCCCGGCACCTCGGACGAGCCGGCCCCGGCGCCCGCGCGCCGCCCCTCCCGCCGTACCGTCATCGCCGGCGCGGCAGCCGTGGCGGGAGCCGGTGCCCTGTCGGTCGCCGCCGCGTCCGCCGGTACCCCGCAGGGGCCGTCGAGTTCGGCGCGTCCCGACTGGGAGACCTGCCTCACCATCGCCCGGGCCGTCCTCGTACGGGACGAGGACGACGAGCCCCTGGTGCCCCGTTACTCCGACATCCTCCTGAAGCACGGCCTGCCCCGCTCCCGTACCCGCAAGAAGGTCCTGATCGTCGGCGCGGGCCCGGCCGGACTCACGGCCGCCCACCTGCTGCGCGAGGCCGGACACCAGGTCACCGTCATCGAGGCCAACGGCAACCGGGTGGGCGGCCGGATCAAGACCTTCCGTGCCGGCGGCCACGAGAAGTCCGCGGCCCCCTTCGCCGACCCCAAGCAGTACGCCGAGGCCGGCGCGATGCGCATTCCCGACAGCCACCCCCTGGTCACCGGGCTGATCGACAACCTGGGCCTGAAGCGCAGGCGCTTCCACCTGGTCGACGTCGACGGGTCCGGCCGCCCCGCCTACCGCACGTGGATCTTCGTCAACGGCATCCGCGTCCGCCGCGCCGACTACGCGCGCGGCCCGCAGGCCCTCAACAAGTCCTTCGGGGTCCCGGCGGTCTACGAGGGGGTGCCCGCCGCGCAGATCGTCCGCAACGCCTTCGCCCCCGTACGCAAGGAGATCGAGGGCAAGAAGGACAAGCAGCTCGTCGAGGGGTGGGCCCGCGTCATCCAGCGCTACGGCCACATGTCCATGTACCGCTACCTGACCGAGGAGGCCAAGCTCGACGAGCGGACGATCGACCTGATCGGAACCGTCGAGAACCTCACCTCGCGCCTGCACCTCGCCTTCGTGCACAGCTTCATCGGGGCCTCGCTGATCAGCCCGGACACCGCCTTCTTCGAACTGCCCGGCGGTACGGCCACCCTGGCCGACGCCCTGTACGCCCGCGTCGAGGACCTCGTGCGGCTCGACCGGCGGGCCACCCGGATCACCCACGGGGAGGGCGAGGTCAGCGTCGAGACCGTCTCCGAGGGCCGCGGCGGCAGCCCCGTGCGGCGCGAGACCTTCACCGGCGACACCGCGATCATCACCGTGCCCTTCTCCGGGCTGCGCCACATCCCCGTCGCGCCCGCGCTCTCGTACGGCAAGCGGCGTGCGATCACCGAGCTGCACTACGACGCGGCGACCAAGGTGCTGCTGGAATTCAGCCGCCGCTGGTGGGAGTTCGACGAGGCCGACTGGAAGCGCGAGCTGGAGGCGGTGCGGCCCGGCCTGTACCGCAAGTACCAGCTCGGGCAGACCCCGGCGGACGGCGCGCTGCTGGGCGCCCACTCCTCCGTGTCCGACCGCGGCATCTCCACCGCGCAGCGGGAGCACTACGCGGCCTGCCGCGGGATCACCCGCGACCAGCCCGAGGCGGCCCACGTGATCGGCGGCGGCTCGGCCACCGACAATCCCAACCGCTTCATGTTCCAGCCCTCCTACCCTGTCGAGGGCAGCGCGGGCGGGGTCGTGCTCGCCTCCTACAGCTGGTCGGACGACGCCCTGAAGTGGGACTCCCTGGACGACGAGGAGCGCTACCCCCGCGCCCTCGCCGGGGTGCAGGAGGTGTTCGGGCAGCGGATCGAGGTGTTCTACACCGGCGTGGGGCGCACCCAGTCCTGGATGCGCGACCCGTACGCCTACGGCGAGGCCTCCGTGCTGCTGCCGGGCCAGCACACCGAGCTCTTCCCCCACGTCCGCAAGGCGGAGGGGAACCTGCACTTCGCCGGGTGCCACACCTCCATCAAGCCGGCGTGGATCGAGGGAGCCCTGGAATCCGCTGTCCGGACCGCCCTGGAGGTCCACTCGACGCTCTGAACGACACAGGCGGAGACGGAGACGGCGACCGGCGGGTGCACCTCAGCTCTCGGCGAGCACGATCAGCCAGTCGTGCTCGCCGAAGCGGACCCGCTGCCGCTTGTCCGGATTGAGCCGCACACCGTACGCGGGACCCGTGGCGGTCTCGGCGCGCAGCCGGTAGCCGACCGCGCACTCGCCGCGGCGGCGCGCCGACTCGACCAGGGTGGCGAAGGCCACCTCGCGGTCGGTCCGCACATAGTCCGCGACCGGCTTGAGGTGCAGCTCGTTGCCCTCGGCCCGGAACAACTCCGCGAAGACGTCCGCAAGATAGCGGCTCTCCGAGATCTGGGTCATGAGCAGGCTGATCAGCCGACCGCTGACGATGAAGTCGGCGCCCTCGCGGGCCGGCGCGAGCAGCCGGTTGCCGTCGTCGGACATCTCCGTGGTGAGCGACAGCTGACGCCCCGCGGCCTCCCCGATCGCCCGCAGGTGCAGCAGGGTGACCAGCGTCCGGTCGTCCGTCTGCGTCCCGGTCTCCGGAGCGAGGGCGAGGTCGATGGCGCGGTCCGGCATTCGGGGGCCCGGTGAGACGACCTCGTGGTCCGTCTCACCGATGACGATCACACTGTCGTACGAGGGCACGTCCAGCTTGGCCAGCAGCTCGGGATCGGTGATGTCCCCGCTGCGGAAGTCCACTTCGAGCCGGTTGCGCACCCCCGAGATGCCGGCCGTGCAGCGCATCGTCGTCTCGTCGCCGAGCGAGACCACGTCGAGCGTGGTCCCGGGGCTCACGAACTGGTCGAGCTGCTCCACGATGAGCGGAGCGCGGCGGTTCCAGCCGAGGAGGAGCAGACGTTCTGCCACGGGCTCCCCGGGTCGGGCCATGACGATCGCGTCCTCCTCCACGCACGAGGACGCGTCCGCCGGTACGGCCGTGTCGTCGTCCCGGGAGATGAGGATGATCCGGTCGTCCGCGCCGATCGCCGTACCGGGAGCCGGATTGAGCGCGACGGCGCCGTCGGGATGCAGCAGGCCCACGACCGAGGACGTGGTGAACGCCAACAGGGCCTCGCCGAAGGTGCGTCCGGCAAGGCCCTGGGACGGGATGGTGTAGAACTCGTCGCCCGCGAAGTCGAGCAGGTCCTGGTAGACGAGGGACAGTCCGGGCTCGCGGGCGGTCTGGACGAGGAGCCTCGCGATGATGTCGTCGACGCACAGGACGTGCCCGCCGGGCCCGGCGGCCAGCCGGGCGGTGACGTGGTGGCGGGTGTCGCGGACGGCGGCGACCACCACGGCCCCACCGGGCTCGGGGACCGCCGCGTCGAGGGCGAGCAGGGTTTTCACCACGTGGGCGTCGCCGGTGTCCCCCTCCGGGGGCAGTACGAGTACGGCCTTCGCGGTCCGCGGACTGACACGGGCGAGCTCCAGGGGGTCGGTGGTGCGGCCGTTGCGGCAGATGATCCTCGTCGCGCCGGTGTCGGGGACGGAGGCGGCGATCTCCTCCTCCATCTCCACCTTGTCCTTCTGGGCGAGGACGGCGACAGCCGACCGGCGCTGGTTGGCGTTCGCGGACACCAGCTCGCCGATCACCGGGAAGATCTGGTCGGACCAGCCCAGCACGACGGTGTGCCCGGACTCCAGGACGGTGGAGTGGCCGCGGCGGAGCAGCATGATGCGCTGGTTGATGCCGGTCGTGATCAGACTGACCAGCGTGGACACGAACAGCAGGGCGACCAGCGCGAGGGTCACGGAAGCCAGGACGTAGAGGGGCGACCCGACCGCGCCACCGATCTTGAGCGTCTGCCCGACACTGACCCACACGGCCGTGAGCCGCCCGGACAGGGTCGCCGGGGCGGACCGGTCGGCCCAGACGAGCACCGTGCTCGCCGGCACCACGACGGCGAGGCAGGCGAGCGCGAACCAGCCGATGAGCGCGGGGGTTCCGCCCGCCACCAGATGGTCGAACCGGTATTGGAGGCGCAGCCGTAGGGACGTGGTGTGCCGCTGCGCCATGAGAACTCCTCCACCCTCCCGCTGCTAACCCGCGGGCGCCCGCTCGGTTACGGGTGAACCGCCCTCGGCGTCGGTGCTCGGCATCGGCATCGGCGTGGGCGTGGGGGTGCGCGTGGGTGCGGGCATCGGCGCGGCATCGACGCCGACCGCGGACCGGACCCGGCACGCCGGGCCCGCGGGGCCGGTCAAGGGCCCAGGGCCGCGATGACCTCGTCCGTGGTGCTGACCTTGCCGATGCGCGGGAAGATCTTGCCGAAGGTGTGGGCGTGGGAGTCGGCGTCGGTGTCGGCGGTGGCGTCCTCCGCGAAGACCAGGTCGTAGCTGAGCTCCCACGCCGTACGGGCCGTGGACTCGACGCCGACGCTGGTGGAGATCCCGCCCAGCACGATGCGGTGGATGCCGCGGCGGCGCAGCTGGAGGTCGAGTTCGGTGCCGGTGAAGGCGCCCCAGTGGCGCTTGGTGACGACCACGTCCCCGAGGGCGGCGAGCTCGGCGGGGATCTCGGAGAAGGCGGCGGGCGGCGCGGCGGCCGGGCCCGGGCGGTCCACATTGGCGGTGGGCAGGTCGCCGCCGTCCGGGGACCATGCCACCTTGACCAGGACCACGGGCAGCCGGCGGGCGCGGAACGCCTCGGCGAGCGCGATCCCGTGCTCCAGGATCTGGGCGGAGGGCCTCGTGGTGGGCAGACCGAGGATGCCCCTCTGGAGGTCGATGAGCACGAGGGCGGTGTCCTCGCCGAGGGCGAGGCGGTCCGGTTCGGCTGCGGCGTGCATGGTCCGACGATACGGGGCCCGCCGCCTTCGCGCTCCACCTAGAATAGGAACATGAGTGCGAATGTGGTGGAGTCCCGGCCCGCCCCGACGCCCGCACTGACCGGGGCCGAGCTGCTGCGCTGGTACTGGACGCTTGCCGAACTGAGTGCGCTCGCGCGGGAGATGGGGCTCCCGGCCGGAGGTGGGAAGGCCGCTGTCACCGCGCGCCTCGCCGCCGCGCTCGACGGGCTCCCCGCACCCGCCGCTGCGGCCCCGGTACGCCGCCGTACCGGACGGCAGCTCGCCGCCCCCGTCACCGGCGCGAGCGTGATCCCGCCCGGCCAGCGGTGCAGCCAGGTGCTGCGCGCGTACTTCGTACGGGAGATCGGCCCCGGCTTCCACTTCGACGCCTTCATGCGTGACTACGTCGCCCAGCACGCGGGACACACCCTCGCCGAGGCCGTCGCCCACTGGCACGCCACCCGGGTGCGGGCGGCCGAGCACCAGGAGGTGGGACCGCAGTTCGAGTTCAACCGCTTCCTGCGCGCCTGGCACGCACAACACCCGGACGGCCGGCGCCCCGAGGCCCTGGCTGCCTGGCAGGCCCACCGGGCGGCCCCCCGCCCCGGGCCCGGCGCCTGACGCCGCGGCCCGCCGCCCGCCATCAGCACGATCCTTCGCACGGCACCCGACGGTGCGCCCCGGGAGCACCCGGCGGGGGAGCGGCGCGGGGCGTGGAGATACTGGCCGTGTGAAGACCGACGACGCGCAGGCCGACGACGCGCAGGCCGAAGACGCGAGCACCGTGCTGTTCCACACCGACGGCCGGACCGGGGTGGTCACCCTCAACCGCCCCAGGGCCCTCAACGCCCTCACCCACCCCATGGTGCTCCGCATCGACGAGGCACTCGCCGCATGGGCGGCCGATCCGGCCGTGCACCAGGTCCTGATCCGCGGCGCCGGTCAGCGCGGCCTGTGCGCGGGCGGGGACATCCGGGCCATCCACGACGACGCCAAGGCCGGAAGGACGGCCTCGGCGGACTTCTGGCGCGACGAGTACCGGCTCAACGCCCGCATCGCCCGCTACCCCAAGCCGTACGTGGCCCTCATGGACGGCATCACCATGGGCGGCGGCGTCGGCGTCTCCGCCCACGGCTCGGTCCGGATCGTCACCGAACGCTCCCGCGTCGCCATGCCCGAGACCGGCATCGGCTTCGTTCCCGACGTCGGCGGCACCCACCTGCTCGGCCGCGCGCCCGGCGAACTGGGCACCCATCTCGCCCTCACCGGGGCCGCCGTGGGCGCCGCCGACACGCTGCTGTGCGGGCTCGCCGACCACTTCGTACCGGCCGCCCGGCTCCCGGAGCTGACGGCCGCACTCGCCGGGGCACCCGCCCACGAGGTGCTGCCGCGCTACGCCGCCACCCCCGGGCCCGGCGAGCTCGCCGACCGGCGCGGCTGGATCGACCACTGCTACGCGGCCGACACCGTCGAGGAGATCGTGGAGCGGCTGCTCGGCAGGGGGGAGCCCGCCGCCAAGGAGGCCGCCGAGGTGATCCTGGCCAAGTCCCCGACCGCGCTCAAGGTCACTCTCGCCGCCCTGCGCCGGGCATCGGCCCTCGCCGCGCTGGAGCCGGTGCTCGCCCAGGAGTTCCGCATCTCCTGCAACGCGCTGACCTCGCCCGACCTCGTGGAGGGCATCCGGGCGCAGGTCATCGACAAGGACCGCGATCCGCGCTGGTCCCCGGCGACCCTGGCCGGGGTGAGCGGGGCGGACGTGGAGCGCTTCTTCGCCCCGCTCGGCGAGGGCCGCGAGCTGCGCCTGCCCTGAGGGGTCCCGCGCTACGCCCCGACCTGGTCAGCGACATCGTCTGCTTCGCCCGCGAATACCGGCTGTTCGTCCTGGACGGAGCCGTGCACGACGGCAGCCGCTACGCGGTGGGGCCCCGGCTCGACCCTGCCCCCCTCGACCTGGACCCGTACGCGGCGGACGTCCGGGCCTTCGCCGCCGAACTGCTGGCGGCGGCCGACGGCTCACTGCCCTCCGCGGCGGTGGTCGACGTGGGCCTCCTGGAGGAGGGTGGCTGGGCGGCGATCGAGGCCAACCCGGCCTGGGCCAGTGGAGGGTACGCCTGCGATCCGGATCGGGTCCTGGACGTCGTGCTCCGGGCCGCCGGGCCCAGGAACGAGAGCGCTCCGGCGGATCTGCCGCTCGCCCGGACCGCTCAGCGGTAGCCGGTGGTGTCCGCGGGGCGGTCCGGGTCCTGGACCTCGACCATGTAGCGCCAGCAGTCCGGCCGGCTGTCGTCCAGGTCCGTGAAGCCGTAGACCTGGGCGAGCTGCCCGCTGGAGAGGGACGCGCCGTTCCAGCGGGCCACCTCCGGGTCCGCCGCGAGCGCCGCGACCGCCCGGCCCACGTACGACGGGGTCTCGGAGATGGCGAAGTGCGGGACTTCTTTCAGCGCCTCCCGCCAGTTCTCCTCCGTCACACCGAAGTTGTCCAGCATCATCTCCGAGCGCAGCCAGCCCGGGGTCAGCGCCACCGCCGTCGCCCCGCGGGGCCCCAGCTCATGCGCCAGCGCGAACGCCATGCGCAGCACCGAGGACTTGGCGATGTCGTAGAAGAAGGACACGCGGTAGTTGGCCGCGTTGTACTCGGCCGTGCCGTCCGTCATCTCCACCACCAGCCCGCCCGGCTCGCGCAGCAGCAACGGCACGGCGAAGTGGCTGGTGATGGCGTGGGTCTCCACCGCCAGCCGCATCAGCCGCAGCCCCTTGTCCAAATCGTGCTCCGCGACCGTGCTGTTCCACTCGAAGAGCCGCTCCCCGCCCCAGATGTCGTTGACCAGGACATCGAGGCGGCCCTGCTCGCTGTCGATCCGCCCGACGAGCGCCTCGACCTCCGCCGGCACCAGGTGGTCGGCGACCACCGGGATGCCCCGGCCGCCCGCCGCCGCGACCAGCTCGGCGGTCTCCTCGATCGTCTCGGGCCGGTCGTACTCCGAGCGCCGACCCCGGGTGCTGCGCCCGGACACGTACACGGTCGCGCCCTGCGCGCCCAACTGGACCGCGATGCCCCGGCCCGCGCCGCGCGTCGCCCCGGCCACGAGGGCCACCCTGCCTTCGAGAGTTCGTTGTGTTTCCGGCATGCCCCGACCCTACGACGCCGGGTCCGCCCGGATCCCGCCGAACACGGAGACCGCCGTCAGGGACAGCAGCAGCCCGGCCGCCGCCAGGCCCAGCGCCGGGCCCGGCCCCCACAGCGTCCAGGCCGCCCCGAACAGCAGGGAGCCCGCGAACCGGGCCAGGGCTTGCGCGCTCTGGAGCACCGCCAGCCCGGTCGCGCGAAGCTCGGCGGGCAGCAGCGGCCCGGCGGCCGCCATCAGCACCCCGTCGGTGGCGGCGTAGAACAGGCCGAGCGGCGCGAGCACGCCGGCCACCAGCAGCGGCCCGGCCGGAACCGGAGCCAGGAGCAGCAGACAGGCCCCGAGCAGCAGGACGTGCCCGCCGAGGAAGATCCGGCGCCGGCCCAGTCGGTCGGCGAGCCGTCCCACGGGCAGTGCGGCCAGCAGGAACACGGCCGCCGTGGCGACGGGCAGCAGCGGGAAGTACGCGGCCGACAGGTCGAGCCGGCGCTGGAGCAGCAGGTACAGGAAGGCGTCGCCGACGGTGAACAGGCCGAGCACGGCGGCGGTCAGCGCGAGCCGCCGCAGGCCGGGCAGGCGCAGCAGGGTGCGTACGGGCGGCAGCGGCGGACGGGCGCGGTCGGTGACGGGCGCCGCGAAGGGCGGGGACCCCGGGGCCTCCCGGACGAAGAGCGCGAGCAGCACCACCCCGAGAACGGCGACGCAGCAACTCACGGTGAACACGGCCTCGTACCCGTCGACCGCCACCCACAGGATCCCGAAGGCGGCCAGCGGCCCCAGCAGGGCGCCCGCCGTGTCCAGGGCCCGGTGCACGCCGAAGGCGCGGCCCTGCTCCCCGGGCGGTACGGACAGGGAGATGAGCGCGTCGCGCGGGGCGGTCCGCAGCCCCTTGCCCGTCCGGTCGACGGCGAGCACCGCCGCCACCGTCCAGGGGGTGGTGGCGGCGAGCAGGGCCGCCTTGCACACGGCCGACAGGGCGTAGCCGGCGCCGGCGACGAGTTTGCGGCGCCGGGTGCGGTCGGCGATCCGCCCGCCCGCGAGGCGGAGCACCGCGGTGGCGCCCTGGTGCAGACCGTCCAGGGCGCCGAACGCGAGCGGGGACATGCCGAGTCCGGCCATCAGGTACAGCGGCAGGACGGCGGTGACCATCTCCGCGGAGACGTCCGTGACCAGGCTGACCAGCCCGAGCGCGAACACCGTGCCGGGGACGGCCCGCAAGGGGCCCTTCGGGGCAGGGGTGTCCCCGGCGAGGTCCGAGGCCCGGGTGGTCGACAGGTACACGCATGCCTCCGGGCCGGGTCTAGAACCAGTTGACGGTGAGCGGGAAGCCGGCGGTGACGGTGGTGCCCGCGGAGTCCGTGGCGGTCGCGGTGACCTGGACGGTTCCGCTGCCCCACGGCTTGCCGCTGATGCGCCCGGAACCGGCATCCACGCTCAGGCCCCAGGGCAGGCCGGTGGCCGCGTACCGGACCGGCGGTCTGCCGCCGGTGGCGCGGAGCTGGATGGTGCAGGACCGGTTGAATGTGCAGGTCTGCGCGCCGGGGTCGGCCAGTTGCAGACCGCCCGCCGTCGGGGTGGGGGTAGGTGTGGGAGTCGGGGTCGGCGTGGGTGTGGGTGTGGGGGTCGGGGTCGGGGTGGGTGTCGGGTTCGACGAGGTGTCGAAGACGTCGGTGATCGGCTGGACGTTGGCCGCGTTGCCCGCGTGCGTCGCCGTACCGAAGAGGTCCTCGAAGGTCCGCAGCAGATGGTGGTGGTTGAAGGCCGTGGCGTACCTGCCCGTCTTGACCTTCGCCCCGTAGAAGACGGTGGCGATCTGGTTCGAGCCCAGGTAGTTGTCCTCGTCCCAGGTCAGCACCAGCAGACTGTTGTTGGCCTTCGCCCACTGTGCGTAGGCGTCGATGTTGTTGCGCGTCCAGGTGTCGCCCGTGCCGACGGAGCACGAGTGCATGTCGTTGCACTGGTTGGGGACCACGAAGGAGAGGTCCGGCAGCGCCGCGAAGTTGTTCTGCGGGAACTGCGTCCAGGTCCTACCGGTGTTCAGCGGCACGTTCCTGAACGCGAACCACGGGTTGTGCTTCTGCGCGTACTGGCCGTTCGTACACGCCGTGGACCCCTCGTTCGGCAGGTCCTCGTTGTACGTCGCGAAGCTCTTGCCGGCCGCGATCAGCTCCTGGCCGAGGTTGGGCGCCGTCATCGACTGCGGGGTGTAGCAGCCGTCGCCGGTGATGCCCTGGGTGGCACCGGAGAAGAGATTGAAGTAGTTCGGCTGGCTGGGGTGGGTCAGCGCCTTCATGCCGGTCAGGCTCGCGCCGCCGTTCGCCAGCTGGTTGATGTACGGGGCGTTCGCGCTGCCGATGATCTCCCCGTACTGCTTGTTCTCGTACACCACGACCACCACGTGGTCGTACGCCGGCAGCGCGGCGGCCGCGGCCGCCGCGGCCGGGGAGCCGGGCTCCGCCGCCTGGGAGTTGGCCACGGTGAAGGCGCCCAGCAGGCCGAGCGCGCCGAGCGCGGCCGCGAGCGCGGACCACAGGGACCCGCGTCTCGTGTGCGCCGTCGGTGAGGGTTGTGGGGTGGGCATGGGTCGTTCTCCTCCTCGATGTGTTCCGTCAGGGGTCATTCCTCGCGCCGCGCCGCGCCGGCCACGGCGATGTTCAGGAACCGCGGTACGGGCCGCCCCCGGTCGCGGAAGTCCGCCGCCACCGCCGCTCGCACGGCCGCCGGCTGCCCCTCGGGCAGCAGCACCAGTACGCTCCGCCCCGGCCGCCGCCCGGGCGGCCAGGCGCTGAGCGCCCCCGCCCGGCGGGCGCAGGCCACGGCCCGCGCCAGCTCCCGGGGCCGGTCCGCGGCCTCGCCGCGGACGGCGACCAGCACCAGCCGCGCTCCCGAGGCCGGCGGGTCGAAGGCGACGTAGCGCTGGCGCCTGCGGGGCTCGTCCCCCAGCAGCAGCGCCCGGCCCGACCGGGCGAAGAGCACCGCCCGCCGCAGCCCGTCGTCCCCGTCCGGCAGCGCCCCGGCCAGCAGCCGGGCCAGCCGCTCGCGGTCCGGCTGCTCACCCGCCGCGCTGTGCACGTCGGCCACCGCCAGCGCCACCGCGCACTCGGCGGGCTCCGCCGTCGCCAGCCCGGCGGCCCCCGTGAGCGAGCCCTGGACGTGCAGGTCCGTGCCGTCGGCGCCGTACCCGTCCCGGGCCAGCGCCCGCAGCACGGCGTACGGCCGGACGGCCCAGGCGGGAGCGGCCGGCGGCGGACCGGACAGGGTCAGCGGCAGATCGCAGCTGTCCGCGGGATGGCCGAGGGAGCTGAGCCGCACCAGGCCGTCGGTCCGCGGGGCGGCCGCCGCGGCCGTGGGCCAGCCGGCCGCCGCAACCAGCCCGGGGGAGTTCAGGTGGAAGGCGTACGGGGCGCTCCACACGGCGGCCGGGGGTCGCCCGTGCGCCGCCTCCAGCGCGTAGGCGACGAGCCGGTACAGCGGATCGGCCGTCGCCCGCCGGGCCAGGTCCAGCCCGCCGCCGGAGGGCTCCGCGCCCGTCACGGGACGTCCTTGCGGGCCAGCATCCGGTAGGCGTTGCCGCCGTCCGTGCGCCGGGCCACCGCCGAGCGCAGCGTGTCGAGCGCCACCGCGGCGGCGAAGCACGGCAGCGCGGCCACCCGTACGGCGTGGGCCAGGAGCCGGGCGCGCGGCGTGGGGCCCGGGCCCCACGGCCGGTCCGGGTCCGGGGACACCCGCGTCGCCGCGAAGGCCACCGCGCCGAAGAAGTCATTGCCCTGGTGGGCCGGTCCGTGCTCCTCCGCGATGACCGTGAACCCCCGGTCGGCCAGAGCCTCGCGCAGATTGGCGGCGGGCATCAGGTGCTGGTGCTGCGGCTGGAACCAGGGCAGCCAGAGCGGACCCAGGAGCCGGGCCATGCGCGATTGCGGATCGGGCAGTTCGATGGCCAGGAGCCCGCCGGGGGCGAGCACCGCGGCCGCCGCGTCCAGTTCGGCGAGCGGCTCCCGGGTGTGCTCCAGGTAGTGGTACATGCTGACCACCTCGTACTGGCCCGCCAGTTTCGGGGCGAACTCCGGGAACTGGCCCAGGTATCCGCTCTCCACCCAGCCGCGGCGCTCGGCCTCGCGCACCCCCTCGCCCATGTCGAGCCCGTCGAACCGGGTCTGCGGCCAGACGTCCCGCGCCGCGTTGCAGAAGTGGCCGTGCCCGGTGCCGACATCGAGCCAGGTCGCCGGGTCGGCGTGGGGGAGGAGCATCTCGGCGCGCCCCCGGTAAGCGGCGCCCTGAGTGCCGAAGACGGTGCCCGTGCCCTCGCCGCCGCGCCCGTCGTAGAAGTCGCGGTAGTAGAACTCCAGCCCCTCCGGGGTCAGCCGGGGGTTCTGGAAGACGTGCCCGCAGTCCTCGCACCGCTCCAGCGTGAAGCGGCCCGGCTTGGCCTGGAGCAGGTCGGGCATCCGGACCCGGACGGTGAGCCGGTCGCCGCCGCACCACGGGCAGTCCGTGCGGCGCGGTTCGAGGAAGCGCCCGGCCCCCTCCGCCAGGTCCGCCCGGTAGGCGGCCGCCCGCGCGGCCTCGGAGGCGCCGTCCGGCGCCGCGTCCCGGCGGGCCGCCGCGGCCGTACGCAGGCCCGAGCCGAGGGAGCGCAGCGGCCGGGCCGCCGTGGCCCGGCCCAGACCGGCCGGCCGCAGCGGGGAGCCCGGCCCGCCGAGGACCAGGTACGGCTGGAGCCAGTACAGACCCGCCGCGGCGGCGCCCCACCGGCCCTGGCGTACGGCGACCCCCGCGAGCAGCGCCAGCCCGCCGAGCTGCGCCGATGCCAGCGCCGCCGGCGGCAGCCCCTGGGCCCGCAACTCGGCGGCCCGCGCCGGCCCTCCGGGATCCCCGGCCCCGCCGCAGCTCAGACCGGGGGCGACGGCCAGGCCCGTGGCGTCGGCGGCGTACTCCTTCAACCGGCGGGTCAGCGCCAGAAGCTCCGCCGGCTCCGGGCGCGGATCCCCCGGTTCCACCCCGGCGCGGGCCAGCACCTCCTCGGTGACGAGCACGGCGAACCCGGCCCCGCGCCCGGCGCCGAGCCGGTCCTGCCGGTACCGGGCCGGGTCGACCAGGCGCAGCAGCCCGAGAGCCCGCTCGGCGGGCAGGTCCGCGGGCAGCAGGTCCAGCACCCGCAGCCCCTCCGCCTCGGCGTACGCGCAGGCGGCGAGGAAGGTGGCCGCATCCGGCTCGACCCCCCGGGCGGTGAGCAGCCGCCACCCGGCGGCGCGCGGCACCCCGGCCGCCGCCGGCGGGGTCACCGGCAGCACCGGGATCGCGCGCAGTCGGCGCCTGGCGCGCACGGTGCCCGCGCCGAGGGCGACCAGTAACAGGACGGAGGTCCAGGGGACCCGCGGGAGCGGGGGAGGCGTCATAGCAGTTTCTCCAACCGGTCGGCCGCGGTGGCAGCCCCGCCCGCCGCGGCGAATGAGGCCTGTATCCGCCGGGCGGCCCGGCGGGGGCCGGGGTCGTCCAGCACGGCCGTGAGCGCGTCGCGCAGTTCCTCGGCGCGGGTCCTGCCGAACCGCACCCGGACGCCCGCCCCGGCCTCGACGACCTGCCGGGCCACGATCGGCTGGTCGTCCCGGATCGGGGCGACGACCAGCGGCAGCCCGTGCGCGAGGGCCTCGCAGACGGTGTTGTGGCCCGCGTGGCAGACCACCGCGTCCAGGTGCGGCAGCAGCTCCAGCTGGGGGACGCTCTCCTGGAGCAGGACGTGGTCCGGCACGGCCCCGATCAGGGCGGGGGGCGCCGCGAGGACGAACTGGACCTCCTCGGCGAGCCGTTCGGCGGCCCCCAGCACGGAGCCGTAGAAGCGGGCCCCGGCCGCCTGGTTGAGGGTGCCCAGGGACACCAGCACCCGCCGCCGCGCCGGATCCAGCCGCTGCCACGGGAAGCCGGGCGTCGCCGGACGCGCGCCGAAGGCCGGACCCACGAAGGCGTGGTGCGGCGGGAAGTCGGCCCCCGATCCGACGAGTTCGGGAGTGGAGAAGACCAGCACCAGACGCTCCGAGAACCGCGGGTCCCAGCCCGCCCCGCCCCCCGGAGCCGGCGCCGCGCCGAACTCCACGAGCAGGCCCGAGATCTGCCCGGCCACCCACTCGCCGACCTTCGGGAAGTCCGCGAAGGGCCGGGTCAGCTCGGCCGAGGTACTGGCGGACGTCGCCCACGGCACGCCGAGCCGCCGGGCGACCAGGGGCCCGGCCAGCGCCTGCTGGTCGGCGACCAGCACGTCGGGTCCGAAGGCGCGCACCGCCCGGGTCACCCCCGGAACCATCGCCCGGGCCAGCGGCACCAGGGCCTCCTCCCACAGGAACCGCAGCGCACCGACGCCGCGCAGATCGCGCCAGCGCTCGTGCAGCTCCGCGTACCCGCCGCCGAGATCCTCCCCGGCGGGCAGGATCCGGGCCTGCGGCGGCAGCAGCCGGGCCAGCGCCGAGGCAGGTCCGGTCCAGGCGATCTCGTGCCCCCGGGCGGCCAGTTCGGCGCCGACGGCCACGGTCGGATTGACATGCCCCGCCAGCGGCGGCACGGTGAACAGCACCTTCACCGGACCAGAGCTCCCGCCCGCGCCCGCGCCGCCGTCGCCTCGAGGTGGGCGAGGACGGCCTCGCGCAGGACCCCGCTGCTCTCCTTCAGGACGTCGTGCCCCAGGCCCGGCAGGACCCGCAGCGTGCAGTGCGGGGCGTGCCGCGCCAACTTCTGGCCCCCCGCAAGCAGTTCGGAATGCTCCCCGCAGATGATCAGGACCGGGCAGTGCAGCCGGGCGTAGTCCGCCGCGGTGAAGGTGCGGCTCGCGGCGATGTCGTCGATGAGCGTGGTGCGGTTGAGGAGGGAATCGGCGATGGCCGTGAGGTTGGCGGCCTTGCGCAGCCGCAGGGTGAGCAGCTCGGTGGGGACCGTGCTGTCCTCCAGGCTGAGCGCGGCGGCCGACAGGGTGTCCACCATGTTCTCCACCCAGGCGCCGCTGAGCGGCGGTTCCAGGAGCGTGAGCCCGGTGACGAGATCGGGCCGGGCCAGCGCCGCGTGCAGGGCGAGGGTCGCGCCGTAGCTGTTGCCGACCAGGTGGACCGGGCGCTGCCCGAGGCCCAGCGCGCCGAGCAGGGCGAACAGGTCCCGTACGGCGGTGGGGCTGTCGTAGCCGGACCCCGGGCGCTCGGTACGGCCGTGGCCGCGCAGGTCGTACAGGACCGCCTCGTGGCCGGACCGCGCAACCGGTACGGCCAGCGGGCAGTAGAAGGAGGAGAGATTGTCGACGACGAGCCCGTGCAGGAACACCACGACGGGCCGGCCCGGGGAGTCGGCCCCGGCGGTGGCCGGGAGCCGCTGGACGTGGAAGCGCAGGGAGCCCGCGCGGACGAAGGCCACGGCGGGCTCAGCCGGCCGAGGCGGGCGAGCCGCCCGCCGCCGCCCGGGCCAGGGAGGTGTGCGTGATCCGGCCGATGTGGGTGACGAGTTCGCCGACGGACATGGCCAGGATGGCGTCCATGTCCTTCTCGGCCAGGAAGCCCATCAGGTCCACCTGCGCCCCGTAGCGGTGGTGGAGCAGTTCGGCGAGGGCGACGAACTCGATGCTCTCCAGGGCGAGATCCTCGTTGAACGTCGTCTTCATCGTGACCTCCTCCGCGAGCAGGTATTCGTCGCCGACGATCTCCACGAGCATGCCGGTGATCTCGGCGAGGATGTCAGTAGCCATGACGGGCCTCCGTGAGGGGGAAGGGGACGGGGGAGGAGTCGGGGGAGGTCGCCGCGAGGTGAGCGGTCCAGGCGACGACATGGTCGGGCGCCGCCCCGGCGGCGGACGTGCTCTCGCTCGGGTGGCCGCCGTCGAGCGTCGCGGTGCGCACCACGTACGGGTCCCCCTCGGGGGAGGTCACGAGCAGGGCGCCGGAATCCGGGTCACCGGCCACCCGCCAGTCCCGCGGCCGCCCGCCCAGCCCGTTCCCGGCCGCCTTGGCCGCGGCCTCCTTGGCGCACCACAGGGCGGTGAGCGCGGCGGGCAGACCGGTGCCCGCTTCGGCGGCCAGCCGTTCGGCGAGGCGCAGTTCGGCCGGCCCGAGGGCGATCCGGATCAGCGCGTCCGGGTCGGCGGCCACCTGCTCCACGTCGATCCCGACCGGCCGGGTCGGGTGGGCGAGGGCGACCGCGATCCGGTCCTTGTGCGCGATCGACAGCCGGAACCCGCGGGTGGCGGGGGACTCGGCCAGCGGTCGCCCGGCCGGGTCGTTGCCGATCGGCACCTCCACGGGGAACACCGGACCCGCCCCGCCGTCCCACAGCAGTTGCCGCAGCGTGTCCTTGGCGGCGATCCGGCCCAGCAGCCAGGGCGCCCGGGCGCGCGGCGACAGCCGCTCGTAGGCCGCCCGTTCGGCGGCGCCGAGGTAGCGGCGCATCACCAGTTCCTGCGAGGCGGGATCGTTCCAGCGGCGCCGGGCCAGGCACCAGCCCTCGGGCCGGGGCTCCCCGATGCCGCACACCTCCGGGGTGAACTTCATCGGCCAGACCCGCTCGTCGGCGCCGAACCGGCGGTACGTCCACCCCTCGATGCGGGCCCACACCCCGCCGTCCGGCCCCCGCAGCTCGATGTCGCCGCGCACGGTGATGTCCTGCACGGCGCGGATCCGGGCCGTCGCGGTCACCAGCTCCCGCGGCGCGGGCGGGGGCCCGTAGAAGCGGATGCGGTCCACGGTGGCGGGGAACACCAGCCGGTCGACCGGGAGGCGCAGCTGCATCCAGTGCCCGAACAACTGCCCGGCGGCGTCGAGCAGCGCGCCCGGGTCGGGCAGCGCGCGCAGCACCCCGTGGATGCCGTCCGCGCCGACCGAGCGCACCTCGTGCACCCCGGCGAAGCGCGGGCCGTGGAACATCCAGCGGTCCCGGTAGAGGGCCGCCGCGCCGACCGGGGCGGGACCGGGCTCGCGCAGGGGTGTGCCGTCGGGCGCGGGCGGCGCCCCGTAGCGCTCGCCGAGCAGCACGACCACCGAGGCGTACTCGCCGAGTCCGACCCGCATCCGGCCGGGCCCGTCGGCGCGGACGGTGACCTCGACGTCGACGGCCGGTTCGACCGCGAGCCATCGCAGGGCCCGTACGTCCTCGTAGCCGACGACGGCGAGGCCGGGCGGTGCGTGCCGCCGGGCGGCATCGGCGGCCAGCTCCAGCATGGTGGTCATGGGCACGACGGGGAACCGGTCGGAGTCCTCCGGCCAGCCGTCGGGCTGGAGGTACACGCAGTGGTCCCGTACGTAGGGGAGCGAGGCGAGGGACAGCCGCAGGGTGTGGCTCGCCGGTGTCACGGGTGCCACGGGTGCCACGGGTGCCACGGGTGCCACGGGTGTCACGGGTGCTTCTGGTGCCACGGGTGCTTCTGGTGTGTCGAGTGCCTTCCCGGTTCGCGCCGTCCCCGTCGACCAGGCCTCGGTGACGGCCCGGGCGGCCGAGCCGGTGTCGGCCAGCACCGCGTCCAGGGCGGACAGCAGCACCGGCCGGGAGCCGCCGGGTGCCGTCGGCACCGGGGCGGGCGCAGGGGCCAGCAGGCCGACGAGCGCGGCCCGGGCCGGCTCGCCGAGCCGGACCAGCGGGGACCCGAGGTCCAGCGGCATGCCGCGCCCGGGGGCGCGCACCGGGCGCGGAGCGGGCGCGGGCGCGGGCTCGGCGTCGGTGTCGGCCGCCACGGTGCCTGCCTCCGCCAGCCGGTCCCAGCGCGGCGCGTACCCCTCGGCCCAGAGCGCGGCGCAGGTGCGGCCGAGCGCCGCCAGGCCCGGCAGGCGCGGGGAGGCCACCGACACCGAGAGGTGCGGATGCTCGCGCAGGGTGTCCTCGACGAAGCCCGGCAGACCGCCCGGCCCCAGCGTGATGAACGTCCGCACGCCCTCGTCCTCGTAGAGCCGCAGGGTCAGCTCACGGAAGCGGACCGGTTCCAGCAGATGCCGGACGACCAGGTCCCGTACGTCCCGGGGCGCGGACGGGAAGGCCGCGCACGTCGTGGCCGACCACACCGGGAGGGAGCCGGGCCGCAGCGGCAGCCGGTCGAAGGCGGCGCGGACCTGCCCGAGGTACGGCTCCCACATCGGGGTGTGGAAGCCGGAGCGGAACGGCAGTTCCTGACCGAGCACCCCGTCACCGCGCAACCGTGCCACGACGGCGGCCACCTGCTCCGGATCGCCGCAGATCACCGACTGGTGCGGGCAGTTGTCGTGGCTGACCACCACCCGCTCCAGGCCGTGCAGCGCGGCCCGCGCCCGCGGCGCGCCACAGCCCAGCGCCGCGTACACGAGGTCCGGGACCCGCAGATCGCCCGGTCGCAGCGAGCCGAGGAAGGTGTCGGCAGCCTCCGGCGGGTACATTCCGGCGGCCACCATCGCCGCCCATTCGCCCAGGCTGTGGCCCGCCAGCACATCGGCCTCGATGCCCAGTGCGGGCAGCACGCGGGCGAAGAAGCGGCCCGTCGCGATCGCGTCGAGGGCCCGTTCCACGAGCGATGCGCCGCGGGTCAGCCGGGGTGCGGCCAGTGCGAGCCGGTCGGCCACGTCGTCCACCACGGGCGCGAACTCCGGCTCCAGGCCCGGGAACAGGAACGCCACCCGGCCGCCCAGCGGTTCCGGGGTGAACCACACGTCCCCGCGCCCCCGCCACGGCCGGCCCCGCGCCACCACCTTGGCGGCCAGCGCGAGCCGCTGGGGCGTGGGCCCGACCACCGCGAGCCGGCAGGGCCCCTGGCCCCCGGACACCGCAGCGGCCGCCGCCAGTCGGGTGGCGAGCTGCGCCGGAGTGTCCGCACCGATCAGGAGTACGTCGCCCCCCGCGGCCGGACCCACCGGCGCGGCCGGCCCTCCCAGCGGCAGGAATCGACGCACGGGAACCACCCGGCCGGAGCCGGAGACCGGGGCGGGGCCGGGGGCGGCAGTGGCGGCCGGGCGGGAGGCCGGGCGGGAGGCCGTCGGGGCCTCCTCCAGCACCACGTGCGCGTTGATCCCGCCGAAGCCGAAGGCGTTCACCCCGGCCCGGCGCGGCTGCGGCCCGCGCTCCCACGGCTCCGCCGCGCCCACCGGCCGCATCCGGGTCCGGGCCAGGTCAGGGTGCGGTTCCTCGAGGTGCAGCGTCGGCGGCAGCACCCCCTCGTACACCGCGAGCGCGGCCTTGATCAGCCCGGCCATCCCCGAGGCCTGCATGGTGTGCCCGAGCATCGACTTCACCGAGCCGAAGCCGATCCCGTGCCCGTCCCCCGACTCGGGTGGGCCGAACACCTGGGCCAGGGTGTCCAGTTCGGCCGCGTCCCCCACCGGGGTGCCCGTACCGTGCGCCTCCAGCAGGCCCAGCGCCCCCGGCGCCCGCGGGTCCAGTCCGGCCTCGTGCCAGGCCCGCTCCAGGGCCTGCACCTGGCCCGCCACCAAGGGGCTCATCAGGCTCGCCGCGCGGCCGTCCCCGGCCACGCCCGTGCCGCGGATCACCGCGTACACGCGGTCCCCGTCGCGCTGCGCGTCCGCCAGCCGCTTCAGCAGCACCACCCCGGTGCCCTCGGACAGCAGGGTCCCGTCGGCCCTGCGGTCGAAGGGCCGGATCCGCTCGGTCGGGCTGAGCGCCCGCAGCTGCGTGAACACGCTCCACAGCGTCGCGATGTGGCAGTGGTGGACCGCCCCCGCGACGACCGCGTCGCAGCGCCCGGCGGCCAGCAGCCCCACCGCCTGGTCCACCGCCAGCAGGGAGGAGGCGCAGGCCGCGTCCAGGGTGTAGGCCGGACCGCGGAAGTCCAGCCGGTTCGCGGTCCGCGCCGCGGTGAAGCTGGGCACGAGCCCGATCGAGGCCTCCGGCCGCTCCGGACCCAGCGCGTCCTGGAACGCGGAGCGCACCTCCGCGATCCGCCGCTCGCCGAGCTCCGGCGCCAGCTCCCGCAGCGTCTGCGCCAACTGGTGCGCGGTACGCACCCGCTGGTCGAGCCGCGCGGTCGCCACTCCCATGAACCCGCCGCGTCCCAGCACCACCCCGATCCGCGACCGGTCGGCCGGCAGCCGGGTTTCGCCGCCCGCGTCGGCGATCGCCTCGGCCGTCGCGTGCAGGGCCAGCATCTGATCCGGTTCGGCCCCCTCCACGGCGGCCGGCATGATCCCGAACCGGGTCGGGTCGAAGGCGGCGAGCCCGTCGACGAAGCCGCCGCGCCGGCAGTAGAACCGGTCGCCCGCCACCGGTCCGCTCGCGCCCGTGGGGTCGTAGTACACCTCCGGATCCCAACGCCCCGGCGGAACCTCGCCGATGGAGTCCGTACCGGCCAGGAGATTGCGCCGGTACGCGGCCAGATCGGCCGCCCCGGGGAACACCGCGCCCATCCCGACGATCGCGGCATCGGTCGGGCGGGGGCCGCTGCGCTGCGCGTCACGCATCTCCCCGGCCCCCCTCCGCCATCAGGACCACCTGTACGTCGTTCCCGTGCGCCAGTTCGTCGAGGAACGCGGCGGTCCCCGCGTCCGGCGCGATGAGCGGGATCCCCCGCCGGGCGTACGCACGCTCCAGTTCGGGCGTGACCATCCCGCCCGCCTCCGCCGCCCAGGGGCCCCAATCGACGGACAGCACCCGGCCGGGGAAGGACTCCGCCCAGGCGTGCGCCAGGCCGTCGAGGGCGTCGTTGGCCGCGGCGTAGTCGCACTGACCGCGGTTGCCGTACACCCCGGCGACGCTGCCGAACAGGGCCAGGAACCGGGGCGCGGGCCAGGAGCCGTGCTCGGCCGCCGCGGCGGCCAGGTGCCGGGCCCCGGCGACCTTGGTGGTGAACACCGCCGAGAAGTCCGCCGGTCGCTTGTCGCGCAGCAGCCCGTCCCGCAGCACCCCGGCGCCGTGCACGATGCCGTCGAGGCGGCCGTGGCGCTCCCGTACGTCGGCCACGACGGCCCGTACGGCCCGCTCGTCGGTGACGTCCGCGCAGTGGTAGCGCACGGAGGCCGCCGCGGCGGCGAGGGCGGCGAGCGTGTCCCGTACCTCGCGCTCGGCCAGGATCCGCGAGGCCGCGGCCTCGATCTCCGCCGGCGTACGCAGCCCGCCGGCGATCAGCGCCGCGCGCAGCGCGACCCGGTCCTGGGCCTGGCCGAACCCGTCGGCGTCGGCGGTGGGTTGCGGTGTGCGGCCGACCAGTTCGACGTGGCATCCGGTGGCGCGGGCCAGGGCGAGTGCGGTGCGGGCGGTGATTCCGCGGGCTCCGCCGGTGAGCAGGACCACCGCGTTCCGGTCCAGGAGCGGGGGGCCGTCCGGGGCGGGGGCGACCGGCAGGGGGGCGGGTACGGGGAGGCGCGCGACGCGGGTTCCCTCGGCGGAGTAGCCGACCGAGGCCGGTGAGCCGGCACCGGTTCCGCCGTCGGCGCCGCTGCTCAGTTCGGCGACGAGCTGCGCCGCGATGCGTTCCGGGTCCTCCTTGGGGTGGATGGCCACGGCCCTGACCAGCACGCCGGGGAATTCGAGCGCCGCGCTGCGGGCGAAACCGTGCAGACCGGCGCCCGAGGTGCCGGCGGCGCCGGCCGCGGTGACGAGGAGCAGCCGCGGGGTTCCGCCCGTCAGGGCCCGCCGCAGCCCGGGGAAGGCATCGGGCAGTACGGGGCCGGCGGTGGGACGCAGCGCGGACAGGTCGACGAGCCCGTCGAAGCCGGGCTCGGCCGCGGGCAGGGGCGTCGGCTCGGCGCCGAGGACCTCCAGGGCCGCCGCGACGGCGGGGGCGATGCCCTGGCCGTCCTCCACGACGCCGATGCGCAGCCCGCGCAGGGTCTCGAGGGACCCGTCGGCCGCGGGTACGGGCAGCAGGTCCACCCGGAGCCGGCTCACCGGGGGCGCCACGGGTCGCAGATCGGGCGCGGGGGCGGGTACGTGGCCGGGTGAGGCGGGTGAGGCGGGTGAGGCGGGTGCGCGGGAGGTGACCCAGTCGACGATCCCGCGCAGGGTCTTGATCCGGGACAGCTCCTCGACGGCGGACTCGGTGGAACCGCCCGGATCCTGGGGGAGCCCGATCCGGTCGGCGAGGGCCCCGATGATCTCCACCCGCTTGATGGAGTCGATGGAGAGGTCCGCCTCCAGGTCCAGCCCGGGGTCGAGCATGTCCCGGGGGTATCCGGTGCGGGTGTGGACGATCTCCAGAACGAGGTCCATGACCTCTTCGGCGGTGCGGGGGCCTTGCGGTGCGGGGGCGGGCCCGGCAGGGGCGGCTCCGCCGGCGCCGGGCGCGTGCCGGGGCGTCTGCGCGCGCGTCTCCTCGGGCGCCGCCTCGTGTACCGACGGTTCAAAGGCCCGGCGTGCCCCGGCTGCCCGGCCCGGCGGCTCCGCGGGCACGGCGCCCAGGTAGCCGAGCAGAACGTCCCGCTGGGCCTCCACCAGTTCGCGGGTGCCGCGGAGGTACTCCAGCACCGCCTCCTCCCGCCGGTCGGCGGCGGGGGGCGCCCCGGCCGCCGAACCGGATCCGGCGCCCGGTCCCGTGCCCGCCGGCGCGGCAACGCCCGCCGCCGTGATCCGGTGGGCGGGGCGCAGGCCGCCCGGGACCGGTTCGCCGGCCGCGGTGCGGACGAGGTGGCCGTCCACCAGCCATCCCGGGCGTCGCGGGGCGCGGTCGGGGAGGCGGGAGGTCCGGCCGCGGAACAAAGCCTGCGGGGCCACCGCGACGCCCGCCGCCATCAGTTCGGCCACCGCCGTGACCAGCCGGAGCAGGCCGTGCTCGCCCGGCACGTCCAGCGGGACCACGGTGTGCGGCCGGTCGTGCAGGATCCGGCCGAGCAGGCCGGACAGGACCCGGCCGGGGCCCGCCTCCACGAACGTCCGGACACCGGCCGCGTACATGGCCTCCACCTGCTCGACGAACCGCACCGGCTCCGCGACCTGGCGCGCGGCAAGGCCTCGTACCCCTTCGGCCGTCGCCGGATACCGGTCGGCCGTCGTGTTCGACCAGACGGGGATGCGCGCAGCCGTGACCGGTGTCGCCGCCAGCTCCGCCGCCAGGGTTTTGGCCGCCTCCGCCACCACCTCGCTGTGGAAGGCGCAGGCCACGGGGAGGGGTTCGGCCGTGAGGCCGGCCTCGCGCAGGGCCGTCACCGCCTCGGAAACGGCCGCCGTGGGGCCCGAGATCACGCACTGGCGGGGTGCGTTGTGGTTCGCCACCACGCACCCGGCGCGGGCCGCGATCTCCCGTACCTCCTCCGGCGCTGCCGACACCGCGGCCATCGACCCCGGATCCGCTCCGGCGGCCGCCACGATCGCCTCGGCCCGGCGGACGCTCAGCCGCAGCAGGCTCTGCGTGTCGTAGGCCCCCGCCGCCCACAGCGCGGTGAGCTCCCCGTACGAGTGGCCGGCCACGCAGTCCGGCCGTACGCCGAGTTCGGCGAGCAGCAGATGCGCGGCCGCCCCGGCGAGGCCGAGGGCCGGCTGCGCCACGCGGGTGTCGGTGACCGCGGCCCGCTGCGCCGCCCGTCCCTCGCCGGTGAACGCCGCCGGCGGGAACATCGCCGACACCACCGGGGGCGGAGCCGCGTCCAGCAGGGTGCGCAGGGCGGGGAACGCCGTGAAGAGGTCGACGAGCATGCGCGGGCGCTGGCTGCCCTGCCCCGGGAAGAGGAACGCCACCTTGCCCGGCCCGGCCGTCTCCTCCCGTACGTGGACCCCCGCGCCCGGGGTGAAGGTGCGGGCCCGCTCCAGCCGGGCCGCCAGTTCGTCGTGATCCGCGGCCACCACCGCCACCGTCACCGCGCCGGTCCCGGTGGCGGCGGTCTCCGCCGCGAGGTCCCGCAGGGCCCAGGGCCGGCCGGCCGCGTCGTTCTCCTCCAGGCGCGCCGCGAGGCGGGCCATCGCCCGGCCCACCGCCCGCCGGTCCTCGCCGCGGAAGCAGAACAGCTCCGCCGGCCATTCCTCCAGCCCGTGCCGGGGCTCCGCCGAACCCCCGTAACCCGCCAGCACCGCGTGGTAGTTGGTGCCACCGAAGCCGAAAGCGCTCACCCCGGCGATCCGCTGCTCCGCGGGCACCGCCCAGGGCCGGGCCTCGCGGTCGAAGGCGAACGGGCTGCTCTGTGCCTGCCAGGCCGGGTTGGGCGCGTCGATGTGCAGGGTCGGCGGCCGCACCCCCGTGTGGACCGCCCGGGCGGCCTTGATCAGCCCGGCCAGTCCGGCCGCGCACTTGGTGTGCCCGAGCTGCGATTTCACGGAGCCCAGCGCGCAGGCTCCCGGCTCGGCCCCGGACGCGGTGAACAGCGCGCTCAGTACGGCCAGTTCGGTGCTGTCCCCGACGACCGTGCCGGTGCCGTGCGCCTCGATCAGGCCCACCTCGCCGGGCGTGATGCCGGCCCGCGCGTAGGCCCGTTCCAGGGCCCGGCGCTGGCCTTCGGGCCGGGGCGCGGTCAGGCCGAGGGACCGGCCGTCGCTGGCGGCGCCCACCGCCTTGATCACCGCGTACACCCGGTCGCCGTCGCGTTCCGCGTCCGCGAGCCGCTTCAGGACGAGCGCGCCCACGCCCTCGCCGAGCGCGATCCCGTCGGCGGCGGAGTCGAAGGGCCGGCAGCGGCCGCCCGGCGACAGGGCGCGGACCGAGGCGAACATCAGGTAGTCGTTGATGCCGTTGTGCACATCGGCGCCGCCGCACAGCACCATGTCGCTGTCGTGGTCGCGCAGTTGGCGGCAGGCGAGGTCCAGCGCGGCGAGCGAGGAGGCGCAGGCGGCGTCGACCGTGCAGTTCGCGCCCCCGAGGTCGAGGCGGTTGGCGACCCGCCCGGCGATGACGTTCGCGAGGATCCCGGGGAAGGAGTCCTCGGTGAGCCGGGGCAGCTGCTCGTCCAACTCGGCCGGGAGGGCGCCCAGGTAGGCGGGGTGCAGGGCGCGCAGCCCGTACGCGCCCGCGAGTTCCGTACCGGCCTCCGCGCCGAAGACCACCGAGGTCCGGGAGCGGTCGAAGGCTCGGTCCTTGCCGTAGCCCGCGTCCCCGAGGGCGCGCGCCGAGATCTCCAGGGCGAGCAGCTGCACCGGCTCGATCCCGGCGAGGGAGGCGGGCGCAATGCCGTACGCGAGGGCGTCGAACGGCACCGGGTCGAGGAAGCCGCCCCAGCGGGACGGGGTGCGCTCACCGGCCCGGGCCGGGTCCGCGTCGTAGTAGAGCGCCGGGTCCCAGCGCTCGGCCGGCACTTCGGTGACGGCGTCCGTCCCGGCGAGGACCATGGCCCAGTAGGCGGCGAGGTCCGGGGCGCCCGGGTAGGCGCAGGCCATTCCGACGATCGCGATGTCGAGCGGGTCGGCCGCCCGCGGCGCACGCTGCGCCGACGTCCCGGCGCCGGCGAGTTCGCGGGCGCGCCGCTCCAGCAGTGCGGTGGCCCCCTCGGTGACCTGCGCGTGCAGCGCCGCGACCGTGGTGGTCCCCGTGCGCAGGGTGGCGGCCTGCCCCAGCATGAACAGCCCGTCGGTGTCCTGCTGTTCCTCGGGGACGGGCTCCAGGGCACCTCCGCCGGGGCTTCGGCGCAGGCCCTTGCTGGCGATCCGCAGCCGTCCCAGATTCAGCCGCTCCAGCTCCTCCCACATCGTGCGCGGCTCGATCCCGCTCCCCTCGAGCCGCCGCCGGGTCGCCTCGAAGGTCCCGGCGTACGGGGTGGCCGCGCACCGGGTGGCGTGTCCCGGCGCGGTGCGCAGCAGGACGGTGTCCGCGCACTCCACCGCCGCCCGCTGGAAGCCCGGCCGGATGGCGCCGGCCGCCACGGCCTCCTCGGCGAACAGGTAGGCGGTGCCCATCAGTACGCCGACCCGTGCGCCCCGGGCGGCCAGCGGGGCCGCGGCGGCCACCGCCATCGCGGCGGACCGCTCGTCGTGGATCCCGCCCGCGAACAGCAGGTCCAGGGCCTCCGGTTCGGGGCAGGCGAGCAGCCGCTCGATCTGCTCCTCCCACAGGGGGAAGGACGCGCGGGGCCCGACGTGCCCGCCGCACTCCAGCCCCTCGAAGACGAACCGCCGGGCCCCCTCGGCGAGGTAGCGCTCCAGCAGGCCGGGGGAGGGCACGTGCAGGTGAGTCCGGATCCCGGCGGCCTCCAGCGGGGCCGCCTGCGCCGGGGTGCCGCCGGCGATGATCGCGTAGGGCGGCCGGGCCCCGGTCACGGCCGCCAGCTGCTCCTGGCGCAGCTCGGGCGGGGCGAAGCCGAGCAGGCCCACGCCCCAGGGGAGGTCCCCGAGCCGTTCGGCCGTCTCCGCCAGCAGCCGTCGTACGTCCGGGCCCTCCATCACGGCGAGCGCGAGGTACGGCACCCCGCCCGCGGCGGCCACCGCCGCGGCGAAGGCCGCCTGATCGCTCACCCGCGTCATCGGGCCCTGCGCGACGGGGAGCGGCTGCCCGAGGGGCCGGGCCCGTACGACGGCCTCCAGGTGGCCGGCGACGGCCGCCCGTACGGCCTGCAGGACGCCGGCAGTGGTCCGGTGGCGCGCGGCCAGCCGGGCGGCCGAGGCCCCGTCCTGCCCGACGGGCAGCAGCCGCGTCCGCAGGTCCCGGGCGCCGAGGAGGGTGCGCGCGGGGCCTGCGGGCGGGGTCAGGTCGGGCCGGGCGAACACCCGGTGCCCGTCGACCAGCCGGGTCTCGGAGCCGTCCATCGCCCGCAGTGCCGCGGCGACCTCCTCCGGCAGGCCGCTCTCGCCCTCGGTGGTCAGGGCCAGTTGGACGTCGAGCAGCACCCCGGCGGCGCCGCCCGCGACGGCCGCCGCCGCCGTGTGCGGCCCGATCCCGCCGCAGGCGCGTACGGGTACGCGGATCCCGGGGTCGCCGAGGAGCTGCTGGAGCAGGATGAAGGTGGTGGCCGAGCCCACCCGGCCGCCCGCCTCGTGGCCCTTCGCGACGAGCGCTTCGGCCCCGGCGGCCACGGCGGTCGCGGCCTCGGCCGCGCTGGTGACCTCGGCCCACACCCGGGGGCGCCCGGCCGCCGCGGCCCATGCGGCCACTCCCTCGGGGGTGTGCGTGTCGGGGTCGGCGAGCAGCACGGTGTCCACCGCGGCGGGGATGTCCGCGGGCCCGAGCGGGCAGTCGGCGGGCACCCGCGCCCCGTACCGGGCACGGTCGCCGAGCCTTCGGCCCAGCTCCGCGAAGGCACGCCGGGCGGCGCCGGGGTCCCGGCCGAGGTCGAGCAGTCCGAGGGCCCCGGCGCGCTCGGCGGCGGTCACGACGGCCGGGTGGGGCTCCTCGAAGGGGCTGACCGCGACGACCAGGTCACGGGTGACGGCGGGCTGGGGGTGGGGGGTCACGGGCGCTCCTCTTCCAATGCTGTGTGACATGGCGGAGTGCAGGGCGGAAGCACGGACGAGCAGGTGAGCAGGTGAGCGGGCGAGCAGCCGAACGGGGCGGACGGGCGGACGGGCGAGCGGGCGAACCGACGAGCCGACGAGCCGTGCAACGGCAGTGCGGGGCAGGGCGGAAGACGGGGGAGTGCGGCGGTCGTGCGCACCGGCCGAGCGGCCCGCCGCGGGTACGACGGGCTTGAACCGTGGTCAAACACCCGCAATGCCGCGTTGCATCGTGCGGTGGCCGTCCTGCACTGTCAACAGCCATGCGGAATACGATGCTTCGCACCCGCGACGTACACGTGCCACCCCAGATCCCGCCCGGGCGGACCCGCGAATCCCCCCGTCCGAGCCGGTGGCCTGCGGTGTTCTCCACCGGGCCGGGCCGACCCCGCGGCGGCCGCCCCCGGCGGCGCTCCCCCGCGGGCATGCCGCACCGGCATGCCCGCTGGCCGACCGGGCATGCCCGTCACCCGGGACTCGGTCAGTTGTTCATCCGACGAGCCCTTACAGGTGCAGCCTCACGCGGTTACCGTCCGGTCATGACCCCCACCCTCGCGCAGCTCCGCTATCTCGTCGCCGTCGCCGACTGCCGGTCCATCACAGGAGCCGCGGCCTCGGTCTTCGTCGCCCAGTCCGCGCTGTCCAGGGCGGTTCAGGCCATGGAACGAGACCTCGGCGTCGAACTCCTGGCCCGCCGGGGAAGGGGGGTGGACCTCACGCCGGAGGGGGCCCGGGTCGTCCGGCTGGCCCGTACCGTGCTCAACGCGGTGGAGGCCATCGACGACATCGGGACCCCGCACGGCGGGGACACCCGGGCCGTCCTGACCCTCGCCACCACGCCCACCCTGGCCCTGGACCTGGCCACCGACCTGATCGCGGCCTTCACCGGACGGCACCCGACGGTCGACGTCCGGCTCCAGCAGCACGGCAGCAGGGAGGCGCTCGTGGAGGAGGTGAACAAGGGGCGCTCGGAGCTGGCCCTGGTGGACCTGCCCGTGGACAAGGAGCTCTCCACCCACTTCATCCAGGAGCGCGAGGTGGTGCTGATCTCGCCCCTCGGGTCCCGGCTGCCCCACCCGATGCCCCTGCGCATGCTCGACGGGCTGCCGATGGTGCTGCCCACCCCGGGGACCGGGCGGCGTACCGAGATGGAGGCCATGTTCAGCTGCCTCGGGGTGCGGCCGGTCCCCACCCTGGAGGTCGACGAACGCCTCGCCTGGGTGACGGGCGTGACGGACGGCCGCGGCTCCCTGATCTGGTACCGGGACGTGGTGTTGAGGGCCTTCGGGCCCCGGGCCGAGATCCGCTCCTTCACACCTCCGCTGCTGCGCCCGGTGGGCATCGCCCATGCCCGGCGGCCGCTCAGCCGGGCGGGCCGCGCGTTCATCGCGCAGGCCGGGCACAAGGCGCCGGTCCGGGAGCCGGTGCGCTGACCGGACATGCCCGTACGGCATTGAACGATGCTCGAACGGGTGGTGACCTGGACTGGCACACCGACTGATGTCCCCTCACATTGTGGGCAGGTCCCGACTCCTGACACCCCTGACCAGCCTGACATCGCCACGGGCGGCCGCCCTCGCGACCGCGACCCTCGCGACGATCCTGTCCGCACTCGCCTGGACCGCCGGCGCCACCGCCTCCGCCGTGCCCACCGCCTCCGCCGTGCCCGGCGCCTCGACCACTGCCGCCGCTCCGTCGGCTGCCGCCGCGGCCGCAGCCCCGGGCCCGGAGAAGAAGTGCACCCTCCCCGGCGGCCTCGCCGAGTTCAGCGGCCTCGCCATGAGCCGCAAACACCCTGGTGTCTTCTACGCCGTCAATGACAGCGGCAACACCAACCAGGTCTTCGCCGTCGACTGCAACAGCGCCACCGGGCGGCTCCTGGCCACCCTCACCGTCTCGGGCGCAGGCAACACCGACTGGGAGGGCCTGGCGCTCGGCAAGGACGCGGCCGGCGGCCCGGCGATCCTCGTCGGCGACATCGGCGACAACTTCAGCGGGCGGGCGGAGATCACCGTGCACCGGTTCGCCGAGCCCGACCGGCTCGCCGACGCCACCGTCACACCCGTGACCTACCGCTTCTCCTACGCCGACGGCAGGCACGACGCCGAGTCCCTGCTCGCCGACCCCGTGACGGGCCGGCTCTTCGTCGCCAGCAAGCTCGTCGGAGCGGCCGGTCAGCTCTACCAGGCCCCCTTGCCGCCGGTGACCGGGCAGGTCAACACCCTCACCGCGGTCCGGCCCGGCCCGGTGTTCGCCACCGACGGGGCGTTCTCGCCGTCGGGTGCCTCGTACGCGCTGCGCAGCGGCGGCCCGCTGGGCGCCAACACCGCTTCCGTCTACGGCACTTCCGGGGTCAAGCTCGCGGACGTGGCCCTCCCGGCCCAGTCGCAGGGGGAGACGGTGACGTACGCCGACTGCGCGAACCTGCTCGTCGGATCGGAGAACGACCCGCAGATCTGGCGGGTTCCGCTGCCGCCGGGGGCCACCCCGGGCTGCGACACCACCCCGACACCCACACCCACCCCGACGCCGACCCCCACCCCCGGCGGCCTGAAGTTCACCGACCCCGGTCCGCAGGCGTGCAGGTTCAACCAGTCCTGCACCATCCAGCTGACCACCACCGGCGCCAAGCCCCCCGTCCGGTACGCCGTCACCGGCCTGCCCTGGGGCCTGACCCTCGACAGCTCCTCCGGACGGATCACGGGGAAGCCCTGGGGCAGCGGCGCGTTCCAGGTGACCGCCACCGCGATCGATGCCACGGGAGCCACTGCGGGCACCACCTTCCCCCTCACCCTCACCTGGTTCTGAGACGGTCCGGGAGGGGCTTGTCCAACCAGTCCCCGAGGCCGCACTGTTGACCGAGATGCGTCACCATCAGGTCAGGAGAGCCGGCTTGTCGTCCCCCACCTCACCCGTCCCGCAGGGCTCGGGCACCCCGTACGTGATCGACCCCGCAGGTGGCTGCCCGCACGCCCTCAACGCGAGGCTGCGCGCCGAGCAGGGCGCGGTGGCGGAGGTCGTGCTCCCCGGCGGGGTGCCCGGCGCGGTCGTCCTGGGGCACGACGCGCTGCGGGAGTTCCTCGCCCACCCCGACGTGGCCAAGGGTGCGCGGCACTTCCCGGCCCTGCACGACGGGACCATCCCGGCCGACTGGCCGCTGCGCGTCTTCGCCAACGCCCTGGGCATGCACACCGCGGACGGCGCCGACCACCGCCGGCTGCGCGCGCTGGTCGGCAAGGCCTTCACGGTCCGCCAGGTGGAGCGGCTGCGCCCGCGCATCGAGCGGCTCACCGCCGAACTCCTCGACGACCTCGGGCGGGCCGCGGCCGGATCCCCCGACGGGATCGCCGACCTCTACACGCACGTCGCCCTCCCGCTCCCGATGAACGTCATCTGCGAGCTGCTCGGCGTGGACCCCGAGTACCGGGGGCGGCTGCACCACCTGACCAATACGGTGGTCGTCGCCACCGACATCACCCCGGCCGAGAAGACGGCCGCGCTCCAGGAGCTCATGGCCCTGACCGCCACCATCGCGGCCGCCCGCGCCGAGAACCCCGGCGAGGACCTCACCAGCGCCCTGATCGCGGCCCGCCAGGACGACGGGGACCGGCTCACCCAGGCCGAACTCATCGGCACCATGCGGTTGATGCTCGTCGCGGGCCACGAGACGACCCTGAACCTCGTCGTCAACGCCGTCCGCGCCCTGTGCGCCCACCGCGACCAGCTCGCCCTGGTCCTGGACGCCAAGGCCACCTGGTCGGACGTGGTGGACGAGACGCTGCGCTGGGACACCCCGGTCAGCTGGTTCCCCTTCCGCTATCCCACCCGCGACCTGACCGTCGGCGGCACCGTGATCCGGCAGGGCACCCCGGTGCTCGCCGGCTACAGCGCGGCGGGCCGCGACGAGGCCTTCCACGGCCCGGACGCCGACCGCTTCGACATCACGCGGGCCACCGCCGCCCGCAGCCTGGCCTTCGGCCACGGCGCCCACTACTGCACCGGGGCCCCGCTCGCCCGACTGGAGGCCACGATCGCCCTGGAGCGGCTCTTCGCCCGCTTCCCCGACCTCGACCTCGCGGTCCCGGAGGCCGAACTCGCCCACCAGCGCAGCTTCCTCAGCAACAACGTCCGGTCACTGCCGGTCCGCCCCGGCCGGCAGGCCACCGCCTAGCGCCCGGACGCGCACGTCCACCGCGTGCCAGCCCGTCGCCCCGTCCGGCACGGTCCCGGTGCGGGCACCCGTCTGCACGGCGCCCGTGCCGTCCGTCGCGCGGACCTCCAGGGTGTGCGGCCCGGCAGTGGCCTCCCACGGCCACACCCACTGGCGCCAGGTGTCGACGCCGTCGGAGGCCCCGAGCCGGGCCTCCTGCCAGGCGGCGCCGTCCACCCGTACCTCGACCCGCTCGATCCCGCGGTGCTGGGCCCACGCCACCCCGGCGACCGCCACCGGGCCGGGTGACAGGTCGGCGTACGGGCGCGGGGTGTCGATGCGCGCCTGCGTCTTGATCTGCGCCTGCTGGGCCCAGGACCGGCGCACCCAGTAGGCGTCGTAGGCGGCGAAGGTGGTCAGCCGCAGCTCGGTGAGCCACTTGCAGGCGGAGACGTACCCGTAGAGGCCGGGAACGACCATCCGTACGGGGAAGCCGTGGGCGAACGGCAGCGGCCGGCCGTTCATGCCGACGGCCAGCAGCGCCGCCCGGCCGTCCATGACGGCCTCCACCGGTGTCCCGATGGTCATGCCGTCGACCGAACGCGCCACCAGCTGGTCGGCCGGACCGCCCTGGGAGGGCGGCCGCACCCCGGCCTCGCGGAGCAGGTCCCCGAGGCGCACGCCGAGCCAGCGGGCATTGCCCGCGTACGGGCCGCCGACCTCGTTGGACACGCAGGTGAGGGTGATGTCGTGCTCGACCACCGGGCGGGCGAGGAGCTCCCGCAGGTCGAGGGTCAGGGGCCGGGCCACTCCCTCCCCGTGGATGCGCAGCTGCCAGGTGTCCGCGTCCACGCGCGGGACGACCAGCGCGGTGTCCACCCGGTAGAAGTCCTGGTTCGGGGTGAGGAAGGGGCCGAGTCCGGGTACCCGCAGGTCCGCCCCGGCGGGCTCCGGCGGCGCGGGCACCGTGGGCCGGGGGAGGAGGAAGCGGGCGCGGGAGGCGGTGGCATCGGCCGAACCGTGCGCGCCCAGGCGCCGCGCCCCGAGCCCGACCCCGGCCGACGCCGCCAGGACGGCGACCACCAGCCGGCCGAAACCGCGCCGGTCCATCGAACCGGACCCGCTCGGCGCCCCGCCCGATGCGCCGCCGGCCGGACGGGTCCGCTTCCCGGCCGTGACCAGCAGGTACAGGACCCCGGCCGAGACCAGCGCGCCCACCAGCGAGGGCAGCGCATCCCGCCAGGAAGCCTCCGGCCGGCTGAGCGCGGCCAGTGCCCCCACCAGCCCGAAAGCGCCCGTGACGGCGATGGCGGCGGAGAGGTGGCGTACGGCGAGCAGCCCGGTGCCGACGGCCACCACGGCCAGGACGACGAGGATGCCGAGGCCCAGCACCAGCTTGTCGGAGGTGCCGAACAGCCGGATGGCCCATTCCCGGACGGCGACCGGCGTCAGGTCGACGACGGCCCCGCCGACGGCCGTGACCGGTGCGGCCTCGGGCCGGTCGGCCGCCGCGGCGAGCTGCGCGGTCGCCAGACCGGCCACGGCCGCGACGATCCCGCTGACGGCGCCCATCGTGCGCCGCGGCCGCACGGAACGGCTGGGGTCTGCCTCCACACGGCCAGTGTGCCGCGCTCGGGCGGGTCCGTGTCGCCGCCGTGCCGCCGTGTTGCCGCGGGGGCCCTCCTCCTCGGACGGTTCCTGCGGTCCCGCGCCCCGGCCCGACCGGTCGCCGCCGACGCACTGCTGCCTGCCACCGCGCTGGGCGCGATCCCCGGGTGTCACCTGCCCGGCACGCTGAGCATCGAGCTGTACGTCGCCCTGCTCGCCGTGTCGTCGGTCCTCCACGCCTGGGGCCGGACCGGCGTCCACTCCCTGCTGACCGGAACGCTGGCCGCGAGCTCCGCGGTCCGTGTGCTCGCGGTACCGCTCGGTACCGCGCTGGGCGGGCCGCTGGTGGCCGGGCTCGGAGCTCGGGAGCCCCTGCTGGTCTCGGCCGCCGGGGTTGCCGTCCTCGGTCCGGCGGCCGCCGGGGTCGCACGGGCGGGGCGCAAGCGAAGGCGATGACCCGTCCCACGGGCCGGCCCTGAGGTCGGGCCGGCCCGTGGTGCGCGTCAGCGGGCGGCGGCCGCAGGCAGAGCCGCCGCGATCGCGGCGGCCAGCCGGTACGGGTCACCGCTCGGCCGGTTCGGATGCCGGGTGGTGCGCCCCGCCCACTCCGCCTCGAAGGCGTGCCAGTCGATCTCCCGCGGCGCCGTCCCGCGGACCAGCGCCTCGTCCAGCGAAGCGAAGTAGCGCTTCCACCGCGGGGCGTACAACTCCGAGATCAGGCCGCTCCATTCGCGATTCGCGTAGTCGTGCAGGAAACCGCCCTCACTGGTGCTGCGGCGGCCCCACACGCTCAGGAGCGAGCGGGCGTCGTACTCGTACCGGTCCTGCTCGGCCCGGTCGGCGCCCCAGGAGCGGGCCCCGGAGAGCCAGCCGCCGAGGAGGAAGGCCGGGTCGGAACCGGTCACCGCGTCCAACTTCTTCTCGCCGTCCTGCCATTCGGCCGCCAGGGCGCGGAAGCGGGTCAGGTCCTTGGCCTCGTAGGCCGCCTTGATCTTCGGCAGCAGCACCCGCGAGTGGTTGGCGAGGGCCTGCCGGGCGGTGTCCACCAGGTCGAAGCGGTAGGCACTGGAGCCGCGCAGCGCCGGATCCACCTTCAGCAGGTGGTCCAGGGCCCTGCGCACCGAACCGGACGGGTAGCGCATGGACTTGGGGCTCCAGTACGCCGCCCCGGCCGCGGTCAGGCTCGGCCGGGCGGTGAACAGGCTGTCCTGCGACTCCGACCACAGGCCCGAGGAGGTGCTGTACGGCCCCTTGCGGAGCTCCTCCCAGGCCGCGGCCGCTTCGGCGTCGGGCCGGCCGTAGCGGCGGGCCGCGAAGTCGGCGAACCACGCGCGCTGGTCGATCGGACCGGGCTCCCAGGCCAGATCGGTGAAGAGGTCGAAGGCGGCCGGGTTGGTCCCGGTGGCCTCCGGCAGGTAGGCGATCCCGGCGAGCGCGCTGTTCGCCTTGTCCCGCCAGGGGCCGAAGCGCTCGATCCACACGGAGCTGTTCGCGCCGACCGTGGTGTGCCCGCCGAAGTTGTAGATGGTGCCCATCGCATACGGGGCCCCGCCCCAGCGGGCCTCGCGATCAAGCCGGTTGTACCGGTCGGAGAGCCCGTCCAGGATCAGCAGCTTCGAGGTGTCCACCCCGGCCAGCAGCTCGGCGGTCGGGTCGTCCTGCCAGCCGAGCACCGCCCACAGCGCTCCGGGGTGCGCCGCGTGCAGCGCGCCCTGGATGGCGCCCGCTGCGGCGCCGACATCGACGGAGCCGGTCTGTCCGCCCTCGTGCAGCGGGCTCATCCGGTACATCGTGCTGTCCCCGAACACCTCGCGCTGCTCGGCGTAGTAGGCGGCGGCCAGCTTCCCGAACACGGGCGAGGTGGGGTCGAGCCAGTCCGGGCGGTCGAAGCCCGCCCAGTCGCCCTGCGCCACCGTGGCCGCCCCGGGGTTGCGCGCGGCGAACCCGGGCGGCACCGTGCCGAAGTAGCCGGGCAGCACCGGGGTCATCCCGAGCCCGCGCAGCTGCTCGGCGATCCGCCCGCCCAGCTCGGCGCGCTCGCGCATCAGCCGTTCGGACACCGGGCCGCCGAAACCGCTGAGGTTCTGCAGCAGCCACCAGCTCTGGTGGCCGGGGCCGGGGATCCACTGCCGCATCTCCTCGGCGGAGTAGCCGAACCCCTGGAGCGCGCGGTAGTACGGGTACTCGGCGCCCACCTGCACGAACACCTCGTTGATGCCGTGCAGGGCCATCAGGTCGATCTGCCGCCGGTGCTCCTCGAAGGAGCGGTACGGGCCGGAGTAACCGTCGTCGGTGTCGTTCAGCGCGTACCGGTGCGGCACCTGCGCGCCGCGTGTGACCGGGGCGGGGACCGCCGGCAGCCGGGCGGGCAGCATGCCGAGGCTCTCACCGGGCCAGCCGATGTCGACCCCGGCGACGTGCTGGAGGTACCAGCCGGCCCCGGTGAGCAGGGTGGCTCCGGTGCTGCCGCGCACCGTGATCGCGCCGGCGGTCCCGGAGACCGTGAAGGTGTCGGCGGCGGCGGTGGTATCGGGCACCAGGGTGAACTGCCCCCAGTGGTGAGGGAGGAGGCGCTCCAGGGCCGCGCGCGCGGGCGCGGGGTCGAAGGTGCGCGCCCGGCTCGGGCCCCGGGGCGCACCGGCGGGCGCGAGGGCCCGTACGGCGGGGCGCGCGTCCGTAGTTACGTCGGCACGTGCGGGCGACCCCGGGCCCGGGGCAGTGGCCCCGGGCGCGGGCCCCGCGCAGATCAGCGCCAGCAGCGCCGCGGGAAGGGCGGCGAGGGCGAGCGGGCGCGGCGTGATCGGCCTGCGCCCGCCGCGTGGCATCGGGTTCCTCATGCGTCGGCCCGGGCGTCAGACCGGCAGGGCCCAGGCCTGGTCGACCCGGTGGTCGCCGCAGTCGGTCAGGCGCAGCCGCTCGGCCGGGGCGCCGGCCGCGGGGGCTGTCAGGCACATTCCACCGACCTCCTCCACGAGGGCCCCGTCACGGCGGTGCGACCAGCTCTGGCCGGGCTGGTCCTCCGGGCGCATCGCGCAGTCGGCCAGCTCCACGACGCGGTCCTCGCCGACCGACAGGCACTCGCCGGCCAGCCGCAGCCGCGCGTCCTTGCCCACGGTCCAGCGCTGGTCAGGGGCTCCGGTGCAGGCGGCCATCACCACGGCGCCGACGCCGGTGGTGCTGGCGCCGTCGGCGCAGCGGGCGCCCTCACCGACGATCTGCCCGGTCGCCGTGGCCTCGGCGCAGCCGCGCGGGGTGAGCCGCCAGACGCCGGTGTCGTGCCCGGCCACCTTCCCGGTCAGCGTTCCGGAGATTTCGCGGCGGTTTCCGCTCCACAGGTCCCGAGCGTCGGCGCCGACGGTGCAGTCGGTCAGGCCGATCTCGTCGAGCGGCACATTGATGTCCCGGGTGGCGGCGGAGCGGTTGAGTACGGCCACCGCGCGGTCGCCGTTCGCGAGCGGCCGCACCAGGATCTCGAAGGTGGCGTTGGAGGAGACCACGGCGCCCTGACGGCCCATCGGGTCCTGGTCCAGCTGGATCATCCGGGTGTTGCCGAGCGCGGAGAGGCCCGCGGGGGTCAGCTTCGACACGTCGGAGGACAGGATGAACGGGGAGGCCATCATCGCCCACAGGGCGACCTGGCTGCGGCTCTCGGCGGCGGTGAGCCCGGGGGCGCCCGCGATCAGGAAGTCGGGGTCGTTCCAGTTGCCGGGGCCCGCGTAGCGGCCGAGCCAGCGGTTGTAGCCGTAGTTGCCCATGACCGCGCTCCACCGCGAGGTGGCGGGTGCGGCCGGGTTGTAGACCTTGATGTCCTTGCCCTCGCGCCACAGTTGGCCGGTCTCGCCGACCCAGCCGAGGACCTTGTGCCAGTCGGAGCCGCCCCACTCACCCTGCTGGAAGTAGGCGGGCGCGGAGGCCGACAGGACCATGTCCCGGCCGCTCTCCCGCAGGGCCTTCGCGACGCCGTTGTAGGCGTCGCGGTAGGCCTGCTCCTTCGTCGCACCCTGCGGGACCCACAGATTGCAGCCGTCCATCTTGACGTAGTCCACCTTCCAGGAGGCGAACTGCCGTGCGTCCTGGGCGTAGTGGTCCTCGCCGCCGCCCTGGGGGGCGCCGCTTCCCGGGTACTTCTCGCAGGTGAGGTAGCCCGCGTCCTGGTAGATGCCGAACTTCAGCCCCTTGGCGTGCAGATACTCGCCGAGCCAGGCCATGCCGTGCGGGAACTTCTCCGCGTCGACGACCAGAGCGCCCTGCGCGTCGCGGTTCTTGGTCATCCAGCAGTCGTCGACGGTCACCGTGTCGTAGCCCTTGGAGGCGAGCCCGGTGGACACGAGCGCGTCGGCGTTGGCGACCACCTTGGCCTCGTCGATGTCGCACATGTAGTGCGCCCAGTTGTTCCAGCCCATGGGAGGGGTGAGCGCGAGCGGGGTGTCCGAGGTCGCCCGGGGCTCGGCCGCCACCGGGGCGGGGGAGAGCGCGAGGGCGAACAGGGCGGCCGCGGTCAGGCAGGGGAGCGTCGCACGCAGGCGAGGCGGCACGGAGTCTCCTTGACGTGGGGGCAGTCGTGCGCCAAGTGCAGCGATGTGATTACCGAGTGTCAACACAAGTCGCTGGTTATCGGCTGATGACCAGCAATATGGCTGCAATCGATGTCACACGAAAGTGTAGATACAGCGTATGTTACGGTGTATCTCATGCCGCGAAGATCAGCTGCCCTGGACCGTGCGACCCCCGAGGCCATCGCCGTCGCCGCCCTGCGCATCCTCGACGAACAGGGTCCCGGACAGCTGAGCTTCCGCAGCCTCGCCGAGCGGCTCGACGTCTCGCACGCGACCGTCCAGCGCCGCTGCACCGACCTCGCGGGGCTGCTCGACCTGTGCACCGAGCACCTCGCCGCGCAGCTTCCCGAGATCCCCGCCGGTACCGACTGGGCGCGGGCCACCGAAGAGCGGTTCCGCGCCCTGTACCAGCTGCTCACCGCCCACCCCGGACTGCTGGTGCTGCGCGGCGGCCGGCCCTGGCTCGGACGGCAGTTGCTCGCCCGGCTCGTCGAGCCCGCCCTCGCCGACAGCGTGGCCGCGGGGATGACCGCCGGCGAGGCGATGACCGTCTACCGCCGGATGTACCTGCTCACCCTGGGCAGCGCGGCCTTCGTGGACCACCGGGATCCGGCCGGGGCCACCGCCGCCTCGCGGGCGGCCCTGGCCGCGCTGGATCCCGAGGAGTTCCCCGTACTCTCCGGCGGCCTGCCCGACGTGCTGCCCGCCCTGACCGACCGCGAGGTGTACTACGGCGCCCTGCGCCAGCTGATCGAGGCCGCGCTGTCCGACCTGCGCGAACGGCCCGACCGGCCCGACCGGCCCGACCGGCCCGAACACCCCGTGCGTACCGACCCGCCCGCCCGGCCCACCACCTGATGGGGAGACAGCCCATGCACGCAGCACCGGCCCAGCAGCTCGACTACGCCGCCGTCCGCGCCGCGGCCGCCCGGATCGCGGGCGGGGTGCGGCCCGTCACGGTGGCGCCCGCGGCCGAAGGCGTCTGGTACGCGCTGGAACACCTCCAGTACACCGGCACCTTCAAGGCGCGCGGCGCCCGCAACTTCCTCGCCGCCCACCACGAGGCCGGCGCGCTCCCGGCCGCCGGTGTCACCATCGCCTCCGGCGGCAACGCCGGGCTGGCCTGCGCCTGGGCAGCCCGCGCGCTGTCGGTCCCCGCGACCGTCTTCGTACCCGCCAACGCCCCGCGCGTGAAGGTGGAGCGGCTGCGCGGGTACGGGGCCGAGGTGCGGCTCGTCGGCGACCGGTACGCCGAGGCGCTCGCCGCCTGCGAGGAGTTCGCCGCCGGCAGCGGGGCCCTGAGCAGCCATGCCTACGACCACCCGCTCATCGCGGCGGGGGCCGGGACCCTGCTCGACGAGATCCGGGCCGCCCTGCCGGGACTGGACACGGTCATCGTCGCGGTCGGCGGCGGCGGACTGTTCGCCGGGGTCGCCACCGCGGCGCGCGAGCACGGCGTACGGGTGGTCGCGGTCGAGCCAGAGAACAGCCGGGCCCTGAACGCGGCTCTGACGGCCGGCCGGGTGGTGGACGTACCGGTGGACTCGGTCGCCGCCGACTCCCTCGGGGCCACCCGGGTCTCGGTGGACGCCCTGGCCGCCGCGCAGGAGAAGAACGTGACCTCGGTCCTCGTGTCCGACGCGGAGATCACGGCCGCACGGCACGCGCTCTGGGAGGACCACCGGATCGTGGTCGAGGCGGGCGCGGCCACCGCCCTGGCGGCGCTGCGCGGTGCGCCGGAGCCGTTGGGCGGCCGGGTCGCCGTCATCCTCTGCGGGGCCAACACGGACCCCCGGGACCTGGTGGCCCCCGGGTCCTGAACCCGCCCGTCCCGTCCGTCCCCGCTGCCTGTCCTGCTGTCCGACCGTCAGTCGTCGTCCTGGCCCTCGCGGACGACGACGACCGTGCCGGCGGAGTACTGCACCACCTGCTGGCTCACCGAGCCCAGCAGCGCGCCCTTGAAACCCCCGTAGCCACGGGTGCCGACCACCGTCAGGTCCGCCTCCTTGGAGGCGTCGACCAGGACCTGCGCGGGGGACCCCTGTTCGACGCGCCGGAACACCGGCACGCCCGGCGAGGTGCCGACGGCCGCGGCGACCGTGTCCGCGAGCTTCCGCCGGGCGGCCTCCTCGGCCGTCACCGCCTCGGCGTCGGAGGTCTCGGCGGCCGTCGGGCCGATCGCGAACGGATTGCGGTTCCACTCCCAGGCCATGACGGCGTGCACCCGGCCGCCCGTCAGCGCGGCCTGCGCGACCGCCCAGCGCAGAGCCTCCTTGGAATGGTTGGACCCGTCCACGCCGACGACGATCAGCGGCTCGATGGTGCGCTCACTCACGATGCTTCCTCTCGCTTCGCCCCAATAGTCGATCTCCTCCTTGTATACACGGGGCAGGGGGTCCGACCTCGAACGACGATCGTTGCGACGGCCGACGACTTTCGAGGACAGCCCGCGGCCCCCGTCCCTTGCCAGGGTGTGAGTGTCCGGGCGACCGACGCCGGACGCGAACGACTTGGAGGAACGGGTGTGGCTCAGCGCAAGGGTTGTCTGATCGGGTGCGGGGTGGCGCTGGTGCTGGGCGTGGGCCTCCTCGTGGCCTTGGTCTTCGGCGTGGGCAAGTTCCTCGACATGGCCGACAACACCCTGGTCGATCCCGCGGTCTACGAGGCCGTGAAGACCGGTGACGCCGAGAGCGAGGTCCGCGGCAGACTCCCCTCGGGGGAGAGCTTCGTCAAGAGCGCCCTCAAGGACGGCGGGCCGGCCGAGCCCGAGGGCAGCACCTGCGCCTGGTACCTGTCCAGCGGCGCGACGAAGAACGGCGACGAGACCGTGCTCCGCTTCTGCTTCAAGGACGGCAGGCTCGCGGAGAAGGTCCAGTACCCCATGAAGTAATGGGGTGTTCGTCGGCGCCGGCCCGGCGGAGGCGGGCAGCAGCTCCGCGTGCCGCACCAGCAGGCGGCCCGGGCCCGGTTCAGGAACAGGCCGCGCGCGAAGAAGTGCACCGATGGCCGTCCCCGGCCCCGCCAGGATCAACTGCTCCCACCACCACGTCGTCCCCGGCGGCTGTTCGGCGGCCGGGTCCGGTAACTCCTACTTTCCCTTGAGGAGTTGGTCGACGCGGGGGACGGACAGGCCGATCAGGCCCGACACCTCCTTGAGGGTGCGGCCCTGCCGCAACTCGCCCACCGCGGCTGTCCGTACGTCCTTGACCGCCTTGGCCACCTCGGGCAGCAGCTGGTCGGTGAACAGCCGCGCGGCCCGTTCCCGGGCGACCGCGTCCTCGACGTCGGCGAGGCGCGCACGCACGGCGCTCATGTACGCGGCGGTCAAGGTGCGCAGGTCATCGGGTGCCTGGGGTTCGCGAGGGCTGGTGTCGGTCATGGGGTCAGCGTACGCAGTCGTGGTAGGAATTTAAGATGACCTTTCCTGTCAATGCGTGTCACGCCATGGGGGAGGAGGGTGAAGTGGGCTTCCACAACGCGGAGTTCGGTGTCCAGTGCAGTGTGTCGTGGTCCAAGTCCAGTCATCCGTGACGTCGTTGTACGTAGGGCGGGTCGGCCACCGGCCGTCCGGCCGCAGCCGGCACACACCGGGAGCTCCCGCATGATCCTCGAACTCGCCGTGATCTACACGACCCGGCTCGACGCCTGCCGCGACTTCTACCGCGGCATCGGCCTCGACCTCGTCACCGAGCGGCACGGCAACAGCCCGGAGCACTACGCGGCGACGCTCGACGACGGTGGCGTCCTGGAGCTCTGCCCGGCCGCGGGCCGCCCGGAGACCGGGTACCTGCGCCTCGGCCTCACGGCCCGGCCGAACGGCGCGGGGTTCCTGCCGTCGGGCCGGCACACGCTGACCGACCCCGACGGCCGCACCGTCGTCCTCACCGTCGCGGACACCCCCTCGGGCCGGACCCCGTCGGCCGCCCCCGCTGCCCGGGGCCCCGTACCACCCGAGGGCCGCACGGGCGTCACGTACACCGAGATAGCCGAGCACTACGGCATGAGCGCCCGCTACCTGTCGGAGAACCCCCGGTGGGGCCGGCACCCCGGGTGGCCGCCGCCCATCGGCAAGCGCGGCAGGACCATGGAGTTCGACGCGCAGGCCATCGCCCGCTTCTTCGGCGAGCACCACACCCGCGAGGCCACCCCGCTCGACCCGTCCCGCCGCTACACCGTCGTGGAGATCGCCGAGGCGTCCGGACTCCAGCCCGACAGCATCCGGTCCGACATCAGCCGCGGCCGGTGGCCGGCCCCCGACGAGAGGGACGGCGACCGGAAACTGTGGCGGGGCGACACCGTCACCGCGCACCTGGCCGGCCGCCGCATCTACCGGAACAAGCCCAAGTAGCTACGAGGCCGCAGGCACGGCCGCAGCCGCCAGGCGGAGATCGGCGAGCAGCAGGGCGATCCGCGCGGCGGTGCGCACCGGGAGCCGCGCGGCCCGTGCGTCGATCCAGGCGAGTACCGAGCCCTGCTCGTCGGCGTCGCACAGCGCGAGGTGGAACAGCAGCTGACGCCAGGCCCCCGCGGTGGTCCTCGGGGTGGCCCCCCGGCCGGTCGCCGCGGCGAACGCGCCCCGGGCCGGGCCGCCCCAGCCGCCCTGCGGGTCGACGCCCACCTGTGTGACCAGGGTGGCGAGGTTGGACGTGGTGAGGGTCCGGACCTGTTCGATGACCGAAGGATCGGTGGCCGGGGAAGCGCCGGGGCGCCCGGCACGCTCGGCGCACAGCCGCGCGAAGCCGTACCGGTTGCCGGCGTCCGCCAGGTCCCGTACCGCCGCGAAGTCGATGCCGTAGTAGTGCTCGTACACGGTGCCGCGGAGCAGTTCGGCGGCGCTCCGCGCGGCCACGAGGACCTCCGGGAAGACCATGCCGCTGTAGGTGTCGGCGGACGGCTCAAGGGCGAACCGCACGGCCGACCCGGCCGACCGGGCGAGCCAGGACATCTCCAGTGCGAGCCGGTTGGGCAGCCCGGTGCCCGGGAAGGTACGGACACAGGCCTCGCCGAGCATCCGCAGGGTGGACCGTACCTCCTCCGCCGGATCAGAGGCCCAGGGGGCGAGCGCGCGCACCCAGGGCAGCTCGGCGACCTCCCGCCGGTGGTGCCGCCGGGTCCGGCAGGTCGCCGCGATCAGCCTGCGCAGCGCCTCGTCCGTGTGCCCCCGGGCGGCATGTGTGTCGACGAGTCGGGCCGCCACCTCGCCCAGTACCTCCGCGGAGGGGATCGCCCCCTGCTCCAGCAGCGTGGCCAGGGGCGCGCTGCGCGCCTCGGTGACCGCTGCCCGGACCGAGGCCGGTACGGCGGTCCCGGCGGGCAGTCCGGACTCCGCGGCCTCCTCGTCGGTCACCGGGACGAGCAGCGCTTCGACGTCGGTCAGCCCGCGGCTCACGTCGTACGGAGCCAGCCGGAGCCGTACCAGGTCGGCCAGGTCATGGTGCGCGGGCCGGTCTGCCTGCCGGGCCAGGTACCGGAGCAGCCGGGTGTGTTCGGCGGAGCCGGGCCGGCCGGGTCCGGCGACCATCGAGGTGACGGCGTGGCGCAGTTGCCCGGCGAGGCGGGGCGAGGATCCGCCGCCGGCGACCGTCTCCGTCAGGGCGCGGAGCAGGACGGCCGGGTTGGACTTGGGGTCGAGGTGCCCGGTGCAGCGGGTGTGCGTGGCCGCGAGGTGACGGTAGCGCGCGAGCAGGGCGGCGCCCCGCGCGGGGTCGGCGGAGCCGGGGTCCGCCCCGGCGCGCAGCCAGTGGTCGAGTAACTCGTCCTCGAACGGCCGCCATACGGTGAGTGCCTCGTGCTGGGTCTCGACGCGGGGGCGCGGCGCGCGGCGCGCGAGCGCCTGGGAGACCTCACCGACGGTACGTACGTGCACGGCGTCAGCGTCGGGAACGGGCCGGTCCGTGGAATACGGCGCGAACCGCACGCCTTCCGCCGCCAAGGGCCTGAGCTCCGCGACGAGTTCGGCCGCGGCCCGGCTCTTCCCGGCGCGCACCAGCCACGCGACGCAGAGCAGCGCCGCCTCCTCCGGCGCGCGCAGCTCGTAGCACCCGCTGTCGAGCAGTGACCACAGCCGGGCGAGGCCCTCGTCGGTGAGGCAGTGGTCGAAGAGCTCCGCGGTCGTGGGCGGCTGCTGCTGTCCGGCGTTCCTGTCCATGGCCGGCGTGGCAGGTCCTGCCCCTGCGCCCTCCGACTGTGCAGGTCGGTGCTCTGGCTGCTGAGCTGCACGCCGTTCGAGGAGAAATCTAGACGTGTGCACCTCGGCCGCACAACCCGGTTCCGACTAAAGCGCATTAGTGAAAACTCGCATGAACCGTCGATAAGAAGTCAAAGTTCGGCAGCCCAGTCGCTGCGTTATCGAATCGATACCCTCTCGTACTGCCTTTGAACTAAAGCGCATTAGTCCAGGTCGACGCGGAATTGATCAAGGCCTCGATGGCGGGTCCGGCCTGGTTGTGCCATTCGGCACCGACGCGCCACCGGCCAGCCCTCCACCCGCCTCATTGACGAGGTGTTGCTTTCGGACGACCGTGGGCACCGCCTCCGGCAATGAGGCCGGACTTCTGCGAAGGCGGCGACGATGACCCGTTCGAACCCGACCCGTATGGCGGTGGCCCTGCTGGCGGCGGGCGCGCTCCTGTCCACCGCCGCGTGCGGCCTGAGCGGCGGCGCCGGTGACGCGAAGCAGGCCGAGCGGACGGGCAGGGTCGCCGGTGAGATCACCTTCCGGACCCTCCAGTTGAAGCCCACCTTCACCGCCTACGTACAGGCGGTCATCGACGCCTTCGAGCAGCGGTACCCGGAGGCCAAGGTCACCTGGGAGGACGTCCCCGGCGACGGCTACAACGAGAAACTCGTCGCGGACGCCCAGGCCGGAGCCCTCCCCGACGTGGTCAACCTCTCCACCGACTCCTTCCAACTCCTCGGCGAGCGGGGCATGCTCGCCGACGTGGCCGCCCTCGACGGGCCGATGGCCAAGGAGTATGTACCGGGCGCCTGGGAGCAGTTCAAGTTGCCCGGCCGGGGCGACAGCGTGTACGCCTACCCCTGGTACGTCACCCCGGAGATCCTCACGTACAACAGAGAGCTCTTCGAGAGGGCCGGCCTGGATCCGGACCGGCCGCCCACCGGCGTGGAGCAGTTCTTCGACTACGCCGAGCGGATCGCCGCCACCTCCGGCGGCCAGTACTCCGCCTTCATGGCCGACCCCAAGGGCCGACTGCCCGGGGACTGGCAGAAGATGGGCATCCCGATCCTCAGCGAGAGGCGGGACCGGTTCACCTTCGACACGGACAAGGCCGTGGAATGGGTGGAGCGGATGAAGGACCTGTACGCCAAGGGCGCCATGCCCAAGGAATCCCTCCTCACGTCGGACGACATCAACCAGCTCTACGGCAGCGGCAAGATCGTATTCGGTCCGGGTTCTCCGGGCTTCGTCAAGGACATCAAGCAGAACGCCCCGCAGATCTACGCCAAGACCCAGGTCGCCGGAGCCGTCACCGGCAGGCTCGGCCACATCGGCATCTACGCCCAGTCGCTGGGAATCAAGAAGGACACCGCACACCTCGACGCGGCGGCCGAGTTCGCAAAATGGGTCACCAACGGCCCCAACCAGGTGGAATTCTCCAGGAAGGCCACCATCTATCCCTCCAACGCCCAGGGCCTCGCCGACCCGTTCTTCTCCGACAAGGGGGACGGCAAGGACGCCGAGACCCTCGCGCGTGCGGTCGGCGCAGACCAGCTGAAGACCGCGGCGCTCGACGCCAACACCCCCGTCCAGTGGACCAACCAGGTCGGCGACGCCGTCGTGCGCGAGATGCAGAAGGCCATCAACGGGGAGCAGGACCCCCGGACCGCCGTGCGGAAGGCCCAGGAGGCGGCGAACAAGCTCCTCGCGGCTGCCGCGGCCGCGAAGTGACCGGCCTCGCCGCAGGCGAGCCGCGGGACGGCGCCACCGCGCACGAGCGACGCCGCGGAGCAGCACGCCGCAGACGCGCCCTGCGGGCCATGGAGACCGAGACCGGGCTGCTCCACCGCACGTGGTGGACCCCCTACCTGTTCCTCGCCCCGGGCCTCGCGATGGTGGCGCTGTTCAGCCTCTGGCCGTTCGTCAACACCGTCGTCCTCTCCTTCACCGACGCGCAGATCCTGCGCGGCGGCAGCTTCGTGGGCCTCGACAACTACCGGCGCGCCTTCGCCGACCCCGACTTCTGGGTCGCGACCGGCAACAGCGTGCTGTACCTCGTGGTCGTCGTCCCCTGCCTGGTCCTCCTGCCGCTGGCCCTCGCGGTCCTGGTGCGGACGAAGATCCCCGGCATCGGCTTCTTCCGCTCCGCCTTCTACACCCCGGTGATCGCCTCCGCCGTGGTCGTCGGGCTGATCTGGCAGTGGGTGCTGCGCAGCGACGGTCTGGTCAATACGGTCTTCCAGCGGCTGCACCTGGTCTCCGAGCCGATCCCGTTCCTCACGGACTCCGCGATGCTGCTGGTCTCCGCGATGATCGTGACCGTGTGGAAGGGCCTCGGCTACTACATGGTCTTCTACCTGGCGGCCCTCGGGAACGTCCCCGCCGCCCTCTACGAAGCGGCCGCCATCGACGGGGCCGGCCCCGTCCGCCGCTTCTTCCACGTCACCGTCCCCCAGGTGAAGCCGATGATGCTGCTGGTCGCCACCCTCTCCGCCATCTCGGCGCTGCGCGTCTTCACCGAGATCTACATCCTCGGCGGCGAGAGCGGCGGCCCCGGCGGCGGCGCCCGCACCCTGCCCTTCCTGATCCGCCAGGTCGGCCTCGGCTTCTCCGGCGAGACCGGCTACGCCTCCGCCGTCTCCATCCTGCTGTTCCTCCTGACCCTGGTCTTCAGCCTGCTGGGCCGCCGTCTGTCGAAGGGAGACGAGAGGTGAGCACGCGCTCCGCAGCGGGGAACGGGAAGCGGCCCCGCCGCCCGGCCCGGCCGCCCCGCCGCCCCGCCCGGCGTCCCCGCCGCCCCGCCCGGCGTCCCCGCCCCGCCGCCGACCGCAGGCGCCGCCGTATCGGCCTGGCCGGGCGGTACGCCACGCTCGTGCTGATGCTCGTGGTCATGCTCGGCCCGATCGTCTGGCAGTTCCTGACCTCGATCCGCGGCCGCACCGAGAACGTGTACGACGGCGTGCTGCCCTCGCGGCCCACCCTCGACAACTACGTCCGGGTCGCCGAGTCCTTCCCGCTGCTGCAGTACGTCGGCAACACCCTCACCGTCGCCGCCCTCGCCGTCACCTCGAACATGCTCTTCGCGGCGATGGGGGGCTACGCCCTCTCCCGGGCCGCCTGGAAGGGCCGCCAGGTCGTCTTCACCGTGCTCGTGGCGACGCTGATGTTCCCCTTCGAGTCCGTGATGATCTCGATGTTCCTCACGGTCCGCGAGATGGGCCTGGTCGACACCCTCGTCGGCGTCTGGCTCCCCGGCGCGGTCTCCGTGCTCAACATCATGGTCATGCGGGCGGCCTTCCTCGCGGTGCCCAGGGAGGTCGAGGAGGCCGCGGTCCTGGACGGGGCCGGCGAATGGACCCGCTTCACCCGGGTCTTCCTCCCCGCCGCGAAGGGCGCCCTCGCCGTCGTCTGCATCACCAGTTTCATGGGGGCGTGGGACGACTTCCTCTGGCCCCTGCTGGTCCTCACCGACAGCGACCACTACACCCTGCAGCTGGGCCTGAAGACCCTGGCCGGCGCCACCACCGTCAACGACCAGCGCCTCGTCGCAGCGGGCGCGATGGCCGCGCTCCTCCCGATGATGCTGCTCTTCTTCGCCCTCCAGCGTTTCTTCTTCAAGGGCGTGGGCGAGGGAGCCGTCAAGATCTGAGTCCGCGCCGTTCCGCCCGGGTCCGCGCCGTTCCACGCCGTTCCCACCCGGTCCACCCGAGTCCACTGCCCGTCCGAACCGACCACCCTCCCCTGGAGCAGCCGTCATGCACGACGACCGCAGCATCACCGAACACCGCCTCCGCCGGGTCCTCAAGGAGCGCGTCAAGCCCGCCGTCCACTCCCGCACGCTCCCGCTGACCGTCGAGCGCTGGGAGGCCCCCGGCGAGCCCGTCCCCGTCGCCGAGGGCCTCGCCGCGCGCTACGGGCCCTGCGCCGTCGGCGACCCGTGGGGCCCGGCCTGGGGGACCACCTGGTTCAGGGTCACCGGCACGGTCCCCGCGGAGTGGGCCGGCCGTACCGTGGAAGCCGTCCTCGACCTCGGCTTCGACCGGATGATGCCCGGATTCCAGTGCGAGGGCCTGGTCCACCGGGCCGACGGCGGTGAGATCAAGGCGCTCAACCCGTACAACGACTGGGTGCGCGTGGCCGACCGCGCCGAGGGCGGCGAGCAGGTCGAGTGGTACGTCGAGGCCGCCTCCAACCCGGTCCTGGTCGACCACGCGGTCACGTACGAGGGGGACCTGCAGACCAGCGGCGACCAGCCCCTGTACCGGCTCGCCCGGATGGAACTCACCGTCTTCGAGACGGAGGTCTGGGAACTGGTCCAGGACCTGGAGGTGCTCTACGACCTGATGATCCAGCTCGACACGGCGGACGCCCGCCGGCACGAGATCCTGCGGGCCATCGGCGCGGCCCTGGACGGGCTCGACCTCGACGACGTGGCCGGCACGGCGGCCGCCGCCCGCGCCTGCCTCGCCGGGGTGCTCGCCGCCCCGGCCAACGCCTCCGCGCACCGCGTCAGCGCGGTCGGCCACGCCCATATCGACTCCGCATGGCTGTGGCCGCTGCGCGAGACGGTGCGCAAGGTCTCGCGCACCGCCTCCAACATGGTCAACCTGATGGACGCGCACCCCGAGTTCGTCTTCGCGATGTCGCAGGCCCAGCAGCTCGAATGGATCAAGACGTACCGGCCCGAGCTCTTCGAGCGGATCAAGAAGAAGATCGCGGACGGGCAGTTCGTGCCGGTCGGCGGCATGTGGGTGGAGTCCGACACCAACATGGTCGGCGGCGAGGCCATGGCCCGCCAGTTCCTCTACGGCAAGAAGTTCTTCCTCGACGAGTTCGGCATCGAGACGCACAACGTCTGGCTCCCCGACTCCTTCGGTTACACCGCCGCGATGCCGCAGATCGTCAAGCTCTCCGGCTCCAAGTGGTTCCTGACCCAGAAGATCTCCTGGTCCCAGGTCAACAGGTTCCCGCACCACACCTTCTGGTGGGAGGGCATCGACGGCACGCGCGTCTTCACCCACTTCCCGCCCGTCGACACGTACAACAGCGACCTCGGCGGCGCCCAACTGGCCCACGCCGCCCGCAACTACCGGGAGAAGGGCCACGGATCGCGCTCGCTCGTCCCCTTCGGCTGGGGCGACGGCGGCGGCGGCCCCACCCGCGAACACCTCGCCCGGGCCCGCCGCCAGCGGGACCTCGAGGGTTCCCCGAAGGTCCGGATCGAGCGCCCGGACGCCTTCTTCGAGAAGGCCCGAGCCGAGTACGAGGACGCGCCCGTCTGGGCCGGTGAGCTCTACCTGGAGCTGCACCGCGGCACCTACACCTCCCAGGCCAGGACCAAGCAGGGCAACCGGCGCAGCGAATCCCTGCTGCGCGAGGCCGAGCTGTGGGCGGCGACGGCCGCCGTACGGGTCGCCGGGTACCCGTACCCGTACGAGGACCTGGAGCGGATCTGGAAGACGGTGCTGCTCCACCAGTTCCACGACATCCTGCCGGGCTCCTCCATCGCCTGGGTGCACCGCGAGGCGCGCCGGACGTACACGTCGGTACGCGAGGAGCTCCGGGCGATCACCCTCGCCGCGCAGCAGGCGCTTGCGGGCGAGGGCGGCGAGGAACTCGTCTTCAACTGCGCCCCGCACACGCGCCGAGGCATCCCGGCAGGCGGAGCGGGCCGCCCGGTCGAGGCCCGGGAGCCGGTCACCGTCGAGGAGCGGCACGGCGGCGGGCACATCCTGGCCAACGGCCGGCTGCTGGTGGAGATCGACGCCCGCGGTCTGATCGTCTCGGTCTACGACCTGGAGGCGCGGCGGGAGTCGGTCGCCCCCGGCGCCGCGGCCAACCTGCTCCAGATCCATCCCGACTTCCCGAACATGTGGGACGCCTGGGACATCGACGAGTTCTACCGCCACCGGGTCACCGACCTCGTGGAGCTGGACCGGCTGGAGGTCACCGGGAGCGGCCCGCGGGAGGCGACCGTACGCGTGACGCGCTCCTTCGGACGGTCCAAGGCGGTCCAGCAGATCACCCTGCGGGCCGGGGCCAAGACGGTCGACATCGTCACGGACGTGGACTGGCACGAGACGGAGAAGTTTCTCAAGGCGGCCTTCCCGCTGGACGTGAAGGCCGAACGGACGGCGTCCGAGACCCAGTTCGGGCACGTCCACCGGGCCACCCACACCAACACCTCGTGGGAGGCGGCCAAGTTCGAGATCTGCGCCCACCGGTGGATCCACGCGGAGGAGCCCGGCTGGGGCGTGGCGCTGCTCAACGACTCCACGTACGGGCACGACGTGACCCGTGACGTACGGGCCGACGGCGGCCAGACCACCACGGTCCGGCTGTCCCTCCTGCGCGCCCCGCGCTACCCCGACCCGGAGACCGACCAGGGCTCGCACACCCTGCGGTTCTCGCTCGCGCCGGGCGCCGCGATCGGCGACGCGGTGCGCGAGGGCCACGCGCTGAACCTGCCCGAGCGGGCGGTCCCCGGCGCGGGCCCGGTCGCCCCGCTGGTGGCCGTCGACGAGGACGCGGTGGTGGTCGAGGCGGTCAAACTGGCCGAGGACGCCGGCGGCGACGTGATCGTCCGCCTCTACGAGTCCCGCGGCGGCCGCGCCCGCGCCACCCTCACCGCGGACTTCCCCCTGGCGGCGGCGGTGGAGAGCGACCTCCTCGAACGACCCCTGACGGGAACGGCGGTGGGGATCCCCACCCCGGAGGGCGCCGTACCGCTCACCCTGCGCCCCTTCCAGATCGTCACGGTCCGCCTGCGCCGGGCCTGAGGGCGCTGGGGGGAGCGGCCCGGGCCCGCGGTGCGCCGCCCTGCCGTTTGCCGCCCTCCCCTGCCGCCGTTCGTGCCGGTCCGACCGGAACGAACGGCAGGGGAGGCAGGGCCGGCGCTGTCGCATTACGCGACGGCGGTGCCCTCGAGCTCGACCAGCTGTCCGGGGATCGCCAGTCGCGTCACCCCGAGCATCGTGGTGGTCGGCGCCACCCCGGCGGCGCCCAACCGCGCCGCCAGCCCGCCGTAGTGCGGGAACAGCAGATCGGCATCGGTCGTGTAGACGTTGAGCCGCACGAGGTTCGCGAGGGTCATGCCGGCCTCGGCGAGCACGGCCTCCAGGTTGTCGGTGCTCAGCGCCAACTGCGCCGCCATGTCCCCCTCGTGGAGGGGCTTGCCGTCGCCGCTCATCGCGGTCTGCCCCGATACGTACAGGGTCCGGGTGTGTCCGGAGACGAGCTCCCCCTGGTTGAACCCCATCTCGACGGACCAGGTCACCGGGTTGACCGCCGTTCGCTCCATCGACACATCAGCTCCATTCGTTGCGCGGGAAGTACGTACGCCCACGAGCCTCGCAACGAATCACGACACCCTCCGTCATGTATTCCACTAGCGTTCCCGTATGCGCGCCGACCGGCTGGTCTCACTGGTGCTCCTGCTGCGCCGACGCGGTCGGCTGACCGCGGACACGCCGGCCCGCGAGCTGGGGGTCTCCACCCGCACGGTGCTGCGCGATATCGAGGCCCTTTCCGTGGCCGGCGTCCCGGTCTACGCCGAACGCGGCCGGAACGGCGGTTTCGCCCTGCTGCCCGGCTTCCGGACCGAGCTCACCGGGCTGAACCACGACGAGGCCCTCGCCGTGCTGGCCGCCGGATCGAGGCGCGGCGAGCAGGTGTTCGGCCTCGGCCCGGCGCTCGCTTCGGCCCTGCGCAAGGTGGTCGACGCTCTGCCCGAGGGCCACCTGGCCACGGCGAGCGACGCGGCCCGGCGATTCCTCGTCGAGCCCGAGACCGACCTGCTCTCACGCCGGCCGGTCGTCGACGTGGTGCCCGGGGCCGTCATGGTCGAGGTGCGGCGCGCGGTGCTGGCCGGACACAGGCTGCGCATCCACTACGAGGCCACGGGCGGGGCGCCCGAGTGGCGCACGGTGGACCCGATCGGCCTGGTGACCGTACGCGACCGGGGCTATCTGCTCGCCACGCGATCCGGCGCGGACCGCACCTACCGGCTGTCGCGGGTGCTGGCCGCCGAGGAACTCCCCGAAGCGGCGCAGCGGCCGAATTGGGTCGACCTGGACCGGATCTGGCGGGAACGCTCCGCGCGGTTCCTCGGCAGCGACCACCTCACCGTGCTGGTACGGGTGAACCCGGCGCGGCGGGAGGACCTCCTGGACACGGCGGTGGCCGTCCGCGCCGAAGAACCCGACGCGGACGGCCGGCTGCGGCTGGAGCTGACCTACCAGGACGCACGGCACGCCGAATGGGCGCTGTGGCAGCTCGGCGCGGACGCGGAGGCCCTGGCCCCGCCGTCGCTGCGCACCGCGCTGCGGGAGCGCGCCGCAGCCCTTGCCGCCCGTTACGAAGACCCTCCCTGAGCGGGACGCGCCCTGAGGGGGACCCGCCCTGAGCGGGACGCGCCGCATTCCGCGGGCAGGCTCCCGGCGGTGCGGGCGCCGGCGTGAACTCCGCCACAGCCCTCGCCGGGCCGGGCCGCCGAAGCCGCGGAATCCCGGGGCGGCGGGCTCCCACCTGGTTTTGCACTTAGTTGCAAAACCGCCCCGCGCTCGCTAGAACAGGTTCATCACCCCCGCGCGAGGAGGCACACCCGATGAGCACGCAGAGTTCCCAGAGCCGGTACCCGCACCTGCTGAGCCCCCTGGACCTCGGCTTCACCACCCTGCCGAACCGCGTGATCATGGGCTCGATGCACACCGGCCTCGAAGAGCACCAGGGCGGCTTCGAGCGACTCGCCGCCTTCTACGCCGAGCGCGCCCGCGGCGGCGTCGGCCTGATCGTCACCGGCGGCATCTCCCCGAACGACGCCGGCCGCCCCTTCGAGGGAGGCTCCCGCCTCACCACCGAGGACGAGGCCGCCGAGCACCGGGTGATCACCGAGGCCGTGCACGCCGAGGGCGGGAAGATCGCGATGCAGATCCTCCACTTCGGCCGCTACGCCTACCACAAGGACCTGGTCGCCCCCAGCGCCCTCCAGGCCCCCATCAGCCCCTTCGTCCCGAACGAGCTCACCGACATCGAGGTCGAGCGCACCATCGAGGACTTCGTCCGCGCCGCCCGCCTCGCCAAGCTCGCGGGCTACGACGGCGTCGAGATCATGGGCTCCGAGGGCTACCTCATCAACGAGTTCATCGCCGCCGCGACGAACAAGCGCACCGACCGCTGGGGCGGCGCGTACGAGAACCGCGTCCGCTTCCCGCTGGAGATCGTCCGGCGCACCCGCGCGGCCGTCGGCGACGACTTCATCCTGATCTACCGCCTCTCCATGCTCGACCTGATCCCCGGCGGCTCCACCCTCGACGAGGTGGTCCACCTCGCCAAGGAGATCGAGGCGTCCGGCGCCACGATCATCAACACCGGCATCGGCTGGCACGAGGCCCGCATCCCCACCATCGCCACCTCCGTCCCGCGCGGTGCGTACACCTGGGTCACCAAGCGGCTGATGGGCGCGGTGAGCGTCCCCCTCGTCACCAGCAACCGCATCAACACCCCGGAGATCGCCGAGGAGCTGCTCGCCGACGGCCGCGCCGACCTGATCTCCCTGGCCCGCCCCTTCCTGGCCGACGCCGACTTCGTCGCCAAGGCCGCGGCCGGCCGCTCCGAGACCATCAACACCTGCATCGGCTGCAACCAGGCCTGCCTCGACCACACCTTCAGCGGCAAGATCACCAGCTGCCTGGTCAACCCGCGCGCCTGCCACGAGACCGAGCTCGTCCTGTCCCCGACGCGCACGAAGAAGCGCGTCGCCGTCGTCGGCGCCGGTCCGGCCGGCCTCGCCTGCTCCGTCTCCGCCGCCGGCCGTGGCCACGCCGTCACCCTCTTCGAGGCCTCCGGCCACATCGGCGGCCAGCTCGACGTAGCCCGCCGCATCCCCGGCAAGGAGGAGTTCGAGGAGACCATCCGTTACTTCGGCACCCAGCTCGTGGAGTCCGGCGTGGAGGTGCGCCTGAACACCCGCGCCGACGTGGAGACCCTCCAGGGCTTCGACGAGGTGGTCATCGCCACCGGTGTCACGCCCCGCACCCCCGACATCGAGGGCGTCGACCGCGCCAACGTCGTCAACTACCTCGACGTGCTCCGTGACGGAGCGCCCGTCGGCGAGCGCGTCGCCGTCGTCGGCGCGGGCGGCATCGGCTTCGACGTGGCCGAGTTCCTCACCGACAGCGGTGAGGGCGCCTCCCAGGACCCCGACGTCTACTTCCGGCACTGGGGCGTGGACACCGCGTACACCGGCCCCGGCGGGCTCACCGCCCCCGAGCGCCCCGCGCCGCCGCGCCAGGTCCACCTCCTCCAGCGCAAGGCCACCAAGGTCGGCAAGGGCCTCGGCACCACCACCGGCTGGATCCACCGCGCGGAGCTCAAGCACCGCGGGGTCGTCTCCGTCGCGGGGGCCACGTACGACTGCATCGACGACCGCGGCCTGCACATCACCGTCGGCGGCGAACAGCACCTCGTGCCCGCCGACACGGTGGTCCTGTGCACGGGCCAGGAGCCGCGCCGCGACCTGTACGAGGCGCTGCGCGCGGCGGGCGTCGACGCCCACCTGATCGGCGGCGCCGACGTGGCGGCCGAGCTCGACGCCAAGCGGGCCATCCGGCAGGGCACGGAACTGGCCGCGGGTCTCTGACCGAAAGGGGATTGTGGCGGTCCGCCGGGACCGCCACAATCGCCCGGTGACGATCTCACCCGCAGACGCAGACAAGATCCTTATCAACAACTTCGCCCCCTGGGTGCTCGCCCTCGGACTGACCGTCGAGGAGACCGGGGAGCGGCACGCCGTACTGCGGCTGCCCTGGTCCGAGGAGCTGGCCCGTGACGGCGGCGGCCTCTCGGGCCAGGCCATGATGGCGGCCGCCGACACGGCCACCGTCATCGCGATCTCCGCCGCCCGCGGGGCCTACGGGCCGATGACCACCGTCCAGCAGTCCACCAGCTTCCAGCGGCCGGTGGTCGGTGCCGACGTGCTGATCCGCGTACGGGTGACCAAGCTCGGCAAGCGGATGGCCTTCGCGGACATCACCTTGACCCCCGAGGGTTCCCAGGACCCGGCGGCCACCGCCTCCACGGTGTACGCCCTGCTCGGCTGACGACCGGGCGGTTGCGTTCCCGCGCAGTCCCCTGTGCTCGCGGGGCAGTTGGTGTGAACAGTTCATCCAAGGGGGCGCGGCGGCGCATGGCCGACGAGATCACGTAGAGGTGGGCGAGTCCAACGCGACCGCGTGCCTCTTCTTCCTCAAGCCCGTCTCGACGGAGACCCGGTAGCCGAAGCCGACAGCCGAGCAGCCCGGCAGCCGAGCGGCAGGAGGTCGAAAAAACGCGCTCGCGGGCGGCCGCGCGGCTCGCCTACGCTCGCACCCGTCGACCGACCACGGCGGCGGTCGCGCGGCACGGGGGAGCACAACCATCGCAGGCATCGCGGGGAACGGTCCGGGGGAGTCCGGAACCCACGGACCGAGGCCGCCGCTGCGGCGGAACAAGGACTTCAACGTCTTCTGGCTCGGCCAGGCGCTGTCCGTCCTCGGCGGGTCGATCTCGCTGCTCGCGCTGCCCCTGCTCGTCCTGGACGCGACCGGATCCCTCGTGCAGATGGGCCTGGTCACGGTGATCTCCGGGGCCACCTCCATCGGTACAGGCGTGTTCGCCGGGTACGTGGTCGACCGGACGGACCGCCGCCGACTCATGATCGTCTGCGATCTGGCGCGGGCCGTGCTGCTCGGCGCGGTCCCGCTCGCCTGGTGGGCCGCCGGGCCGCAGGTGTGGCTGCTGTACGTGCTGACCGCGCTGGTCGCCGTGCTCAAGACGCTGTTCGACGTCTCGTACGTGACGGCCATCCCGAACCTGGTCCGTACGCGGGACCTCACGGCCGCCAACGGACGGCTGATGGGCACCTTCGCCCTCGGGAGCCTGCTCGGGCCGGTCGCCGCCGGTTTCCTGACGGCCGCGGTCGGCGCGGACTGGGCACTGGCCCTGGACGGGGCGACCTTCCTGGTCTCGGCCGCGAGCCTGCGGTGGGTGAGTTTCGCCGCCCGGCCCGCCGGGGACCGCGCGGACACCGGTGGCCCCGGGGTGCTCCGGGAGATGTTCGCCGTCGGTTTCCGCTTCCTGTGGAGCAATCCGCTGCTGCGCCCGCTGACCGTCCAGCTCACCCTGCTGACCTTCGTCACCATGGGGGCCACCGACCTGCTGATCTACCGTGTCCAGCACGACCTCGGTCGGGACGCGGCCACCCTCGGCTACGTGATCGCGGTCGGCGGCGCAGGCTCCGTCGCCGCGGCGCTCGGCGCGGGGCGGCTGCGCCGGATCCTCGGCTTCGGCACGTGCTGGCTCGCCTCGATCGCGATGATCGCAGTCGGGGTGACCGTGACGGGCGTCAGCCGCAGCGTGCCCGTGATCGCCGCCCTGTCCGCCGTCTTCATGTTCGGGATCACCCTGGGCGGCATCTGCACCATGACCCTGCGTCAGGAGGTGACCCCGGACCACCTGCTCGGACGGGTCACCTCCGCCTTCTGGACGGTGCACAACGCCTCCGGCCCGGTGGGAGCGGCCGTGCTCACCCTGCTGGCCGCCCATCACGGGGTTCCTGCGGTCAGCCTGGCCGGCGGCGCGCTGTGTCTCCTGGTCCTCGCGGGCGGGCTCCTGACACCTCTGCGGGGCAGCCGTGGGGCCGTCGGCGCGCGCGTGGAGTCGCCTTCTGGGATCGTGGATCACAGGTAGCCACCCCGAGGAGCCGAGATGTCCGGACAGTTCGACGCGCGTATCGAGATCGACCGGCCGGTGGAGGCTGTCTTCGCCTACCTGGCGGACGGGCGGAACGACCCCGAGTTCAGCCCCCGGGTCCAGGAGATCACCAAGACCCCGGACGGCCCCACGGCCCTCGGCACGGTCTTTCGCAGCACGGTCAAGGACGCCGGGATGAAGACCGGCCGCGAGTTCCGCATCGTCGGCTTCGATCCGCCGCGGCTGATCCGCTGGACGGAGCAGACCCGCAACCTCGTCACCGCGGAGGGCGGCTACGACCTCGAGGCCCTCCCCGGCGGCCGCACCCGCGTCCGGATCTTCAACACCCTCGAGGGCCACGGCCTCGGCAAGCTGCTCGTCGGCCTCGCGCTCGGCGCGGCCCGCAAGGACGCCCCCGACTTCGGCCGCCGCATCAAGGCGGCCGCGGAGGCCTCGATCCCGGACTGAGCCGACGCCTGCGGCTCTCGCCCGGCCCCGCGGTCCCGCCGGGAGCGGGCGGGCAGGGCTCTGATCGTCCGTCAAGCTCCGTTGTCAGTGGCTCCCCCTAGTGTGGATTCATCACCTGGGGAGCCACTGAGAAGGAGCTGAAGCATGTCCGCCAACAAGATCCAGCACAAGGTCAACCACGTCGCGCTGGTCGTCGACTGTTCGGGTTCCATGCGGCAGCACCAGGGCCAACTCATTCGTGTCGTCGACGAGTTCGTGGCGGGCCTCAAGGCCGAATCGGACAGCCTCGGTCACGAGACCCGGATCAGCCTCTACTCTTTCGACCACAGGGTGGAGAATCTGGTCTGGGACATGGACGTGAAGCACCTGCCGTCCATGCGGGGGCTCTACAAGGTCAACAACGGCGCCACCGCCCTCATCGAGGCCTCCCTGAAGTCGCTGGACGACCTGGGCCACATATGGGAGGAGTACGGCGAGCACAGCTTCCTCCAGATCGTCGTGACGGACGGCGAGGAGAACGCCTCGGGCGGCGACCGGCGGCACGACGGAGACATGGCCATCCTCGGCCCCTGGCTCGACCGGATCGCGGCGAAGATGGGCGCGCTACCGGAGCACTGGACGTCCGCCATCCTCGTACCGAACTCCCTGGCGAAGCGGACCGCTCAGAACTACGGCTTCCCGGCCGGGAACATCGCCATATGGAACGCGGATTCCCAGGAGGGCGTCGAGGAGGCGATCGGCACCGTGCGCGCTGCCGCCACCAGCTTCCTGCGCGGCCGCGAGAAGGGCGTGCGCGGCACCAAGAACCTGTTCGCGGTCGGTCAGGACATCTCGGTCGACGAGGTGCGGGCGAACCTCGAACCGGTGCCCACCGACAAGTACCGGCTCCTGGAGGTCGACGCGGAGGTCGAAATCCGGTCCTTCGTCGATGCGCACCCGGATGTGACCTACGCCCGCGGCGCCTGCTACTACCAGCTGGGCACCCGGGTCCAGGTGCAGCCCGACAAGGAGGTCATCGTGGTCGAGAAGGGCACCGACCGGGCCTACACGGGCGACGCGGCACGCAGCCTCCTGTTCGGTACAGGGATCCGGGGCACCGTCTCCGTGAAGGCGGGGTGCAACCCCGAGCTGGAGGTGTATGTGCAGAGCCGGTCGGTCAACCGCAAGCTCAAGCCGAAGACCCGTCTGCTCATCATGGTCTGAGCCCGGCAAACGGACGGCCCGGCTCGATTCCGCGCGGAAGGCGGTTCGAGCCGGGCCTGCGGGCCGTGGCCGGTCGGGCCGTGCGCCGGCCTTGGACCGTGTCAGAACCGGCCGGGGCCCGACGGGAACGGCAGCGGCTTCGACGGCGCCGCCGAATCCTGCCGCTGGGCCGCGGCCGGCGGGTTCTGGCAGGTCACGTCCTGGGCGGGCAGCCGACCCGTGGTCAGGTACGCGTTGACCGGGGCGTTGGCGCAGGAGGTGGGGTCGAAGAGGTACACGCCGTGGCCCTCACCGCCCGCCGCCAGCACCATCCGCGAGCCCTTGAGGGCGCGGTGCAGGCCCTGGCCGCTGACGAGCGGGGTCTGCGAGTCCCACTCGTTCTGCACCGTCAGCACGTTCGCCTTCTTGTTCATCGGCGTGGCCGCCTCGACCGGCCGGTCCCAGAAGGCGCACGGCTTGATGTTGGACGCGAAGTCCCCGTACAGCGGGTACTTGGCCTTGTCCTTGGCCGCGTCCCGCTCGTACTGCTCCGTGTACCGGGGCCAGCTGCCGGTGTCCCCGCAGGCCACGGCCCAGAACACGGCGGTGCCGTTGTCCGTGGCGGGCTCGGCCGCCGCGTCGCCCGCCAGCTGCCGCTTGAGCTGCGTCGCGGTCGCACCGGCGGGCAGCGGCTTGCCCTCGGCGGCGGCCTTGAGGGCCACGACCATCGGGGTGGCCTGTGCCGGGTAGAAGAACACCCCGCGCGCGGAGCGGATCATGTCCCCGTCGACCTTCATGCCGTCGAGCTCGATCGGCTCCTTGTCGGCGCGCGCCACCAGCCCCCAGAAGGTCTCGGACACGGCCTTCGGGGTCTCGCCCAGCCCGTTCTCCGCCGACCGCTGCGCCGCCCACTGCGTCCAGCGCGTGAACGCGGGCTCGGCCTCGGTGGCCCAGACCTGGATCATGCCGCGCCAGATCCGCTGCGGGTCCACACCGCTGTCGAGCACGAAGCGGTCCGTACGGTCCGGGAACATCTGCGAGTAGACCGCGCCGAGGTAGGTCCCGTACGAGTAGCCCAGGTACGAGAGCTTGCGCTCGCCGAGCACCGCGCGGATCGTGTCCATGTCCCGGGCCGTATTGCGGGTGGTGATGTACGGCAGTACCGAACCGGCCTTCTCCCGGCACTTGTCGGCGACCGTGCGCGCCCACGCCACGTCGGAGCCGAAGCTCTCCGGACGGTAGGCGCGGTCGATGCTCTGCTCGGTGTCGGTGAGCCCGCAGGTGATCGGACTGCTGGCGCCGACCCCGCGCGGGTCGAAGCCGATGAGGTCGTAGCCCTCCCGCACGTCCTTCGGCATCGCCTCGTTCATCAGCAGCGGCAGATCGAGCCCCGAACCGCCCGGGCCCCCGGGGTTCAGCAGCATGGCTCCGTGCCGCTTGGCCGGGTTCTCGCTCCTCATCCGGGATATCGCCAGGTCGATCGTGCGCCCTTCGGGACGCCGGTAGTCGAGCGGGACCTTGAGCGTCGCGCACTCGTACGAGGCCGGCAGTTCGGGATTGCAGCGGTGCCAGGCGGGTTTCTGCCGGAGGTGGTCCGGGGCCGGGGCGGCCGAGGCCTGGGTCGCGGTCAGCAGGGGCACGGAGGTCGCGATGAGTCCGGCGGCGGCGAGCAGTGGTGCGAGGCGTTTCAGGCGCACGGAGCCGTTCCTTTCGGTGAAGTCGCTTACGCGTCCACCTTGTTGCACGTCGAGCGCTGCCGAATCATCCCGAGGGGTCGTGCCCTGTGCTCCTCACGAACGAGCCGACAACAGGACACGTGGCCGACACGCCGCAGTCGGCCCCCGGTTGTGCACCGGGGGCCGACTGCGGCGTGCGGAAGGGGCGCGGACCGGCTCTAGTGGCCGGAGTGCCCGCCTTCGTGGGTCTCGCCCTCGGTCGGGGCGTGGCTCTCGCCGTGGGTGTCGCCGGCCTCCAGGTCACCGCCGAGCCGTCCGCGCAGCACCGTCAGTGCGTCTTGCGTCTGCGCGGTCACGACCCAGCGGTCCCCGACCAGATACATGCCGCCGTACATCCGGGCCTCGGTCAGCCAGGAGTGCAGGCCCTTCTCCGCGGTGAAGGTGACCATGCGGTAGACGACCTGCCCGGCCTCGCAACCGGCCTGGCGCAACTCCTCGACCTCCACGTTCACTTCGGCCGTACAGCCGATAGCCGTGGCGATCTGCTCGATCGAGGTCGAGGGCGGGGCCGGGCTCGAGGGCGTCGCCGCCGCGGTCTCCTTGATCTCCTGCGCGCCGGCCGAGGTGTGGTGCGCCGACGCCTTCGCGGCGCAGCCACCGCACAGCAGCGCGGCGACGCACGCCGCTGCGACGGCCGGAAGGGACAGGCGGGTCCGCCGGGCGCGGCGGGGGCGGCGGTCGGTGGACGGCATGACGACCTCTCTGGCTGAGCGGGGAGGGATCGTGGCGCCCGGGCGGGGAGGTACCCGGGCACCACGCGTTTTCGGGGGGGAGGGGCCGGTGCGCGGCACTACGCCCTAGTTGACGACCTTCGCCTTCTTGCCCTTGTCGGTGATGGCGAACCACAGACCCTTGTTGTTGTGCCCGGTGGTGTCACCGGGTTCCTTGTCTCCGGTGAACGTGTAGACGGGCCAGCAGTCGATGGTCAATTGCTCGCTGCCGTCAGGTCGCTTCACCTTTCCAATCAATTCAGGAGCGATTCCGCTTACGTTTGCCTTGTCGACCGGCTTGGCGGGCTTCCAGGTGTCCGTGCAGGCATCCACGCAACCGATCTTCATCGGCCAGGCGCTGTCCTTGTCGAACCGGTAGAGCGTCTTGCCCTCCGCGTCCTCGACGAGGGTTCCGAGCTCGGGGTTCTGCACGGCGGTGAGTCCGGTGGCCTTCGCCTCCGCCGCCGGCTTCTCGTCCTCCTTCTTCTCCTCCTTCTCCGCGCCGGCCCCGCCCTTGCCCGCGGGCTTGCCGCCCGGGCCGAGCGCGTGCCAGGTGCCGCCCACACCCTCGCCGAGGGCGTCGCCCGCCTTCGCGTCCTTCGCGTAGCGGTAGACGGGCCATCCGGCGAGCGTGAGCTGCTTCGTACCGTCGGAGCGGTCGACGGAGCCGAGGAGGGCGGCGTCGATGCCCTCGCTGACCGTGGCGCCGTCCGCGGCCACCGCGGGCCAGGTCGCCGCACAGTCCCCCTCGCAGTTGGACTTGGGGGGCTTGGGCGTGTCCTTGTCGAACCGGTAGAGCGTGAAACCCTCGCTGTCGGTGACCGCGGCGCCCAGGCCCTGGATCTCGCTCACCTTCATCTGGCCGGCGGGGCCGGTCTTGCCGAGCTGGCCCGCGGGGACGGCGGCGCCGCCGGCGCCGCTTCCGTAGATGTCGGCGGCGGAACCGGCCTGTTTGCTGTCGCCCACCGGCTGAACTGAAGTTTGCTTTCCCCCGTAATTGTCCGAGCTTCCGCATGCGGCCGTCATCATCAGTACCGCGACCGCCGACACGGCGAATATCTCGCGACGCATTTTCTTCACGATCTCTCCTTCAGGTTCGGTTCCGCGTTTCTTGCCCCGGATAATTGATACGGGGCCCGGACCGGCGGGAGCGAATATCCCTGGGAATTTGTCATATCGCGCCAACATTGAACCCGGGGCATTGGTTCAGTCCTGGATGCGCAGCGCGAGGGCCGGGCAGCGGCGCACCGCGCGCTGGGCCTTCTGCCGCAGCTGGCGGGGCACGGCCATGGAGGCCTCGGCCGGGAAGCCGTCCACGTCGAGCCGCACGACGTCGGGCAGCACGTCCACGCACAGCCCGTGCCCCTTGCACAGGGTCCAGTCGACCATCAGCCGCTCCGGGCTCTCGTCGTCCTCGGGCAGCGGAAGGGCGCCCAGCACCCGCCTGCCGCAACCGCTGCCGAGCGCGTGGTCCCGGAACTCGTCCGGGAAGGTCCTGAGCGCCGAGGCGACGAAGGCCGAGGTGCCGTCGGGATGGCTGCACGCACCGCGCCGCAGCACCGCCTTCATCCGCAGCTCCAGCATCTCGAGGGCGGGTCTGCCCCCACCCCGGATGGCGTCCTCCAGTACGTCGGCCATGGCGGGCAGCCCCCGTACGCAGGGGCCGCACTGGCCGGCCGACTCCTTGGCCATCCAGCGGGTCACCCGTGCCACCTCGCCGGCCGGACAGGTGTCCAGCGGCAGCGGCAGCACCGCCCCCGCCCCCAGCCGTGCGCCGAGCCGGTCGAGGGACTCGCGTGACACCTCGGCGGCGCGCGCGGACGCCGGATCGAGCCACTTGCCGTGATAGCCGCCGACCAGGACGCCCTGGCCCGGGTCGGTGCCGCACAGTTCCAGGATGTAGGACAGCGCGGCCCCGCTCGGCGTCTCGACGACCGTGGTGCCGGCGACGGTCAGCAGGACGGTGCCCGGCTCGCTGGGCAGGCCGGTCGTACGGTAGTCCAGCGCGCCGAGCCGGGCGGCGACGGCGAGCTGGGCGAAGGTCTCGGTATTGGAGAACAGGGTGGGCACGCCGTTCAGGCCCCGCTCACTGGTCCGTATCTTCTGTCCGGAAGGCAGCGTGGGCCCGCCGTTCAGACCGTTCACGTGCGCTGTTCCCTCTCCGGTGACGAAGCGTTCGGGCAGCCGCGTGATCTGCACCCGGCGTCCGGCCGGGCCGCGTTCCGCCACGGCCTCCCGCAGCGACTGCTCCACGTCCCCGCGGGTGACGCCCACCACGACGTCCTCGGAGTTCAGCGCGGCAGCGGCCAGCAGGGCTCCGTCGAGTACCAGATGGGGGGCGTGCAGCAGCATCGCCGTGTCCTTGAGGCAGCTCGGTTCGCCCTCACTGCCGTTGACGACGACGGCGGTCTGCCCGTCCCCGGCGCGTGCCGAGCGCATGACGGCGCGCAGCTTCCGGGCGAAGGGGAAGCCCGCCCCGCCGCGGCCGCGGAGGTCGATGTTGTCCGCGAGGTCGACGAGCTCCTCCGGCCGGTAGCGGGGCATTTGGCCGTGTGTCGTCAAATGGGCCACGCGGTCGAGCCGCGCGGCCTGGTCGAGTCCGGCCAGCAGCCGGGGAGCGCCCACGCAGCCGAGGCTGGGGCGCGGGTCGCCGCTCACATTTCCCGCCCTCGGGTGGCGAAGCCCTCGCCGTCCGCGGCCCGACTCGATGCGTACACGGCGGTGCGGGGCGGTTGTTGTTCGACTCGGGGCGGCGGTGCGGGACTCGCGGTCACGGCCGCCGCTGCCGGGCGCTGCGCGCGCCTCGGCCGGGGGACCGTGGCCTTGACGGGCGTCTGGGGTACGGGCGAGGGGATGGGCGGCAGGGAGGCCGCGTAGCGGATCCGGGTCCTGACACGCAGGACGAGCACGCCGACGATACCGAGCAGGGCCAGCCCGTAGGCGGCCGTGACCCAGGTGTCGGCGGCACGGCCCGATTTCAGTCCGTGCACCAGTGAGGCGCCCCATGCCGGATAGGCGCCGAAGTGCAGGGCGCGCCACAGCATCGAGCGGCGGTTGGTGGCGAACACGCTGCGCGCCGCGCCGGAGATGGCCACCGCGATGAAGAGGTATCCGGCCAGGGTGCCGAGTCCGACCAGAACGGGCCGGGCGTCGTCCGTGAAGGGGATGAGCGCGGACGACGCGCTCGTCCGCTGTTCCGCGATCTTGACCCATATGTGCAGGGCGAGGAAACCGAGGCCCGACACGGCCAGGCCGCGGTGCGCCGCCTGGGCGACCAGCCGGTGTCCCGAACCCAGGATCACCCGGTCGGTCGCGGCCAGCCCCCACAGGACTGTGGCGGTGAGCGAGACGAGCGAGAGTACGCCCGCCCCGAAGTCGAGGAAGTCCCATAGCTGGGCGAAGGCGCCTGCGCGGGCAGCCACGGTGATGGCCACGATGGCCGCGCCCGCCGCGCAGAGCACGGCGGGACTCACCCTTCCGGGCGCGGAAAGGAGGGAGGGCCGCCGGACGGCCCTCCTTCCGGCCGCCGAAGCCGCTGCCGCGTGGCGGCTCCTGCGGCGGGCTCTGTGTGAGCTGGGCATATGAGGCTGGGGCAGGGGCATCCAGTTCTCCTGTGCGCCTGGGCTCCGAGCACTCCACCTGGCGCTCGGCACCCGGGGGTCGTTGTCGTCGTGCCCGGCAGCGCTGTGAAACTCCGCGCCGGCCGAGGGAACGTGGGGCCGGAGTGCAGCAGCATCGTGGAGCTGCACAGCAGCTCCACAGGATTTATCGAAACGTGATAATTTCTCTCACCGCGTCTCCGGCGCATCGAACAACACCGGAAGATTCCCCTCCAGCGGAGGTTGCGACAGGCCACCGCGCCGCCCGTCACCTACGCATCCCCGACGGTAAAGACAAAGCAAAAGAACGGGACCGTAAGTGGTCGGACCTCTCCAGGAGGGAGTACGAGGGCCGCAACTCCCGAGTCAGACAGGAATGTTGGCACGGGGGGCAACCTCGGCGGGCTTGTCGCTCTTCCCCGGACAGGCCTCACCCCGGCACGAACGAGGAAAACGATGTGTGAACTTCTGAACCGCATCTGGTCCCGCCCACGTGGCGAGTGGACGCGCGTCCTGCGCCGGGAACTCCCCGCGCTGGCCGCCGAGATAGTGGAGGAGCTTCTGCATGGAATTCCGGAGTTTTCCGCACTTATCGATGACAACGATGCCATTGATGACGAGTTGTTCCGGCAGCGAGTGGAAGAGGCGCTCCTCACCGTCCTCGGCTACCAGGAACAACCCCGGGAACAAGCACCGGACGAGCACGATGAACGGGCCGAGAGCGAGGACGAGATCGAGAACCAGGTCAAGGCCGAGAACAAGTTCCAGACCAAGGCCGGGCAAGGGTCCCCATCCGGGACCGAGTCCGGCATCGAACCCGGGCTCGCGGCCCGGGAGGAGTGCGAGGTGACGCACGAGGGCCGGCACGAGGGCCTGTGCGAGGCCCGCAACGAAGGTGTGCGCGAGACCCGACCCGTGGGCCTGCGCGCAGCGCGGCTCGCCGCCCGGCACGAAGGTGTCCGGGAGATGGACCAGGCGCGGCAGGACCTCTTCAACACCCTCACCGATGACCGGGCCGCATCCGAGATGTCGCTCAGCGAGCTCGCGGAGGCGGCCGGCTGGCCCCTCCCGTCGGCCGTACGGGCCATCGTGCCGGCCACGCCCGGCGAGACCCAGCAGTTGGCCGCGGCACTGGACCACGCCCTCGTCGGTATGTTCGCGGGCCGTCCGTGCCTGCTCGTCCCCAGTAACGACCCGGACAGCCGCGCTCCCCTGGAGCACGTGCTGCGCGGCCGGTTCGCGGCCGTGGGCCACGCCGTACCCCTGCGCGACACGGCGTCCTCGCTGCGCTGGGCCCTGCGCCTGTCCGCGCTGACACCCGCCCGCCCGGGTCTGGAGATGCGGCCCGTCTTCGTGGACGACCACCTCTCCACCCTGCTGCTGCTCCAGGACGAGCCGCTGGCCCACGCACTGGCCGCCCGCTGGCTGCGCCCGCTGGCCGACCTGACCCCCCGCCAGAGCGAGCGGCTGGAGGTGACCCTGCTCGCCTGGCTCGAGGGCGGCGGAGCCCCCGAGGCCGCCAAGGCCCTGAGTGTGCACCCGCAGACCGTGCGATACCGCATGCGCCAGCTGGAGAAGCTCTTCGGCACCGGCCTGCGGGACCCCCGTACCCGCTTCGAGCTGGAGATGGCCCTGCGCAGCCGCCGGCTGATGGCGCAGGTACGGCGTCAGCACTCGCGGGTGGGCCGCAGGGCCGCCCGCGTCATCCAAGCCGACTTCACCCCCTTGGTCGTCGGCCGGATGGCTCGCGTCAACGGCCTGTAGGCAGCACCGAACCGAGTCCGAACCGAATCCGCACCGGGCACCACAGAAAGAACAGAACAGAACAGAAGAGAAGAGAGCAGAACAGAACCGCAAGCAGCCCGGCCCGGCCCCGTATTCACGGGGCCGGGCCGGGCTGTTCGGTGTGTACGGGGGCCGGACGCGGTCAGGACGCCGGGGCGCCGTACACACGAGCGGTGTTGGCCCGAAGTCGGCTTCGGGCCAACACCTGACCCGGGACGGACGCGGTGGTGGTGGAGGAGGGGGAGCGTCCGGCCCGGGGGTCAAGGGGTGTTCAGTCGCGGATCAGCGGCAGGTGCGTCCTTCGTTGATGCAGCCCACGGCCTTGTTCATCAGGCTGTTGGACATCACGTTGATGAAGTCGTCGTGGTCGGTCACCGGCTTGTGCAACTGCTCGGGGAAGCTGTCGACCGCGAAGCGGGCGCCCGGCGCCACCCCGTAGGTGAGGCTCATCACCAGCTGCGGAATGGCCTTGAAGCCGTTCTGGCAGCGGCCGTTCTTGTCGGGGAAGGCCACATGGGACCGGTGGTTGGCGCTGTCGATGTTCTTGCCGTCCCAGCAGCTCTGGAAGGTGAAGGAGCGCACCACGTCACTGCCCTTGGGGCAGACCGGGTACTTGTCCTTCAGCTGGCGGTTCTCGAATCCGGTGCAGCTCCACGAGGCGTTGGCGTTGGCCGTGCCGTTGGTGAAGGCCTTGGCGTCACCCGTGATGATGCGCAGGAAGCGGGGCATCGCCGTGACCTTGCCGACGGGGCTGCCCTTGTAGCTGATCGACACCTGCTTCGGCTGGAGGATGGTGCCGACGTTGCCGTCCTGGCCGCCGCCGGGCGCCTTCGCGTCCCGCTCCACCTTTCCGTCGCGCAGACGCAGCACGGGCCAGTAGTAGCTGGACTGGTCACCGTTGCCGCAGGTGGTGCCGGACTTGGCGAGGCTGTCGTTGGTGGAGAAGGCGTCGGTGGAGTTGTTGCCCACGTAGTCGTGCATGTGGTGGGCGCCGTTGGAGACGCCGGGGGCGACGATGACGTTGTCGGGGTTGAAGTGGCCGTTCTCGTTACGGCCGCACTGCGAGGTGAAGGACCCCTTCGAGGCGCCCGCGCCGGCCGCGGGCTTCTTCACATTCGGCCGGATCTTGGTGATGTTGACGAAGTCGCTCTTGGCCGGACCGCCCTTCTGGCCGGCGGCCTGAGCGGCGACGCCCTGCTCGCCCTTGCTCGCCGCGGCTGCCGCGGCGTCGTCCGCGGCGGGCGCCTGCTTCATGGTGCACGCGCTCAGGGCCTGCAGTTCCGCGGGGTTTTGGCCGGCGCGGCCCATCGCGTCGGTCATGCCCTTGATCGTCTTGTCGCGCTGCTCCTTCAGATTGCCGAGGAGGGCGGCGTCGCCCTTCGCCTGGCCGGCGGCGAGGCGCCGGTAAGCGTCGGCCACCTGGGAGTCCAGTTTGGCGAGGTTCGCGTCTACCTCGGGTTTGGCCTGTTCGGGGACCGCGGTGAGTTTCTCTCCCACGTCGGGGCAGTCGATGGTCGCTGTCATCTCCTGCGCACGGTTGCCCCACTGGCCCGCGGACGCGTTTCCGGTGACGACGGCGACCCCGCCACCGCCCAGTACGAGCGCGGCGATCACGCCCAGGAGCTTGTTCGACAGCCGTGGGCGTTTGTGGCCGTTCTTACTCATGCGATCACTTCACTTCGTCGGTTGGACATTGTCGGAGAGCGCGTCGAAGTCGACGAGTCCGGTGTCTTCGAGGACCGTGATGTGGTCCAGAACCGTGTTGTTGGCGGACGAGGCGAGGGCTCGGACCATGGAGTTCTTGGTCTGTGCCCGAATCCCGGCCAGCAGGGCGAACACCTTTCCGTGGGCTCGGCGCAGCAGTTGCACGAACAGTCGTTCGTACTCTTCGCCGCGTGCACGGTTCATCTGGCCCAGCCAGTCCTGCTGCTGCGCGGACGGCTGGTTGGGCAGATCGACACCGAGGGCCTGACCGACCTGGATGACCTGCCGGTCCAGTTCGGTGTGGCCGTCGATGAGGTGCTGGCCGGCCGTCTTGATCGCGGGTTTGGACCCGCGCTGCTGGGCCTGGCGGCCGGCCGGCAGCTCCCACAGTCCGGCGAGGCGGACCTTGCGGATGAAGTCCCGGTCCGCCGCCGTCAGTGGTCCGTAAGCCGTGCTCACGGTGCCACCGCCGTCGTCATCGTCCGCGGAACCCGTGACGGCGGCCGATGCGCGGCTGCCGAAACTGTCCACGGGTATCAGCAGCGCGATCAGCGTGAGGGCAAGGGCGCTGATGACGAGGCCGCTTCCGATCGTGTATCTCGTGGCCATCGACAAGCCGCTGATGGATCTCCGCCGCATTGACAGCACTGTGCCTCCTCGCTCCAAGGGCCGGGAGGGGGTGGCGGGGCAGGAGGGGCCGCACAAGCCGTGCGGTGCACACCCGCATTCCCGGGGTGTGACGGGACGCTAGTGCCGGGCGCGCCGCCGCTGCGAGGAGACATCACCATCGGATAAACATCCCGGCGACTCCGCGGAAGGCTGATATCTTGCCGCGCGTCCGCCCATCCGGCCGGGCGGCGCCGCGGCATGTCCGCGCGCCCGGCCGTCATGCCGCCGCGAACCGCGCCGCGACCGGGTGCCGAACGTGTCCACGAGCCGGTCGAAGGCCAGGTCACGGCATGGACGGAGCCGGACGGTCGGCCCGCCGGCCCGGCCCCCGGCGGGGCTGTCGCGAGGCCACCACAGGTCGGGATCCAGCCGTGCGGCACGGCGACGCGCCGCAACCGCACCGCTCGCCCGCGCTCATCGGTAGGGACGGCGGCGAGGGGGATTCGGTTCTCCCGGTACGCGGTTGCGCACCCCGTACGCGAGCGGCGCGCCCGGATCCGCCTCCCCCGCCCCCTACGGGCGCGCCGGAGGCGGCCCCGTAGGGGGCGGGGGAGGCGCAGCGGTACGGGAGAAAGCGTTCCAGCGCCCGGCGGCGGCTCGCCGTAGGCGCCCCGCGGCCCGGTCTCCCGTACCGCTGCGGGATCAGGCGAGCGCCGCCGCCATGAGCATGCGTTCGCCCGCCGACCGGGGGGCCGCGGGGGCCTGGTCGGGCCGCGCGGCCGCGGGCTCCGGGGCCGGCTGGGCCGCATGGGTGTCCGTCAGGAGCGCGATGAGCGAGATGCGGGCGCGGGCCACGCGGGAGCGGACCGTACCGATGGGGCAGCCGACGGCCGTGGCCGCCTCGGCGTAGGAGAGCCCCAGCAACTGGGTGAGCACCAGGGCTTCCCGGCGCTCGGCCGGGATACCGGCGAGCAGCTCCGCCAGGGCAATGCCGTCCTCGAAGCCCGGGACGTCGTACGGCTGGGTCTGCTCGGCGGCCGTCTGCCAGTCGCAGCGGTCCGAGAGTCTCGGCCGGGCGGCCGCGTGCCGGAGGCTGTCCACCACCGTGCGGCGGGCTATGGACAGCAGCCAGGTGCGCGCGGAGGAACGGCCCTCGAAACGGTGCAGGCTCGCCAGTGCGCGGAGGAAGACGTCCTGGGTCAGGTCGTCGGCCGCCTGGGTGTCGGCGCTGAGGTAGGCCACGTAGCGCCAGACGTCGCGGTGGAGCGCACGCACGAACCGGTCGGTCTTCACGGGATCGCCGTCCCGGGCGTCCAGCGCCAGCCGGGTCACCTCCGCGTCGGAGTCGGCGGTGCGCCGGGCCGGCCGGTTGCCGGCGGTACAGGAAGGGGTCGTCAGGGCAGCAGTCATCGCCAAAGGTCCTTACGGGCAAGGGGTGTCCGGCGCCCGCGAGCGGGCGGGGCCGGTGAAGAGGACGGCCTGCCGGAAGGCAGGGCCGATGCCCGAGGCGCGGCGTACGGGTGCGAGAGCGGTCGCGGACGCGGCTCGGGGAACCAGCTGTCAGAGGACAGCGGTTCCCGCGGGCGGGCCCCGTGAGGTGATGGCGTGGACGAGGAACAGCCGGCGCGGTGCGCGGTGGGCCCGGCTCCGGCGCACCCGAACGGACGGCCGGCGCGCGGGGACAGCCGTACGGAGCAGCAGGCGCAGCGGAGTCCGGAGGCGGCAGGCGACGGCGCGCAGCACGCGGAAGGCGGCCCGCTCGCCGTGGGCGAGCCACAGCCCGCACAGCACGGCCGCCAGGAGGTGGGCGGCCAGCATGCCGGTCGGTGACATCCCGGCCGCCTCGTGCATCCCGCCCGGCAGCGGCCCGCCACTCGCGCCGCTCGCCCCGATCGTGACGGTCAGGGCGGACGCGGCGTCAGCCGTCCCGTGCATCCCGTGATGCACGGGAGCAGCGGCTTCCGGCATCCCGCCGCCGGGCGGCGGCCGGGACATCTGCCCGGATCCGGCCGTCGCGGCAGCCGGAAGGAAGGACTGGGCCAGGGTGAAAGCGGTGTGCAGCGCGGTCTGGACGGCGACGGCCGCCGCCGTGACGGCGAGCAGTCCGCGTTCCCGCCCGGCGAGGGCCCACGCCGTCGCCCCGGCTGCGGGAAAGGCGACGGCCAGAGCCCACCAGGGCACCGCCGCACCCGACATGAGCAGGTGGCCGGTGGCCGCGAGCAGCACACAGAGGGCTGCGAACATCGCAGCCCTCAAGGCGCGTAAACAGCGGACCGGGTTCATGGAGGTCTCATCCTTGCACCGGCCGCTCGAGCCGCACATCAGGGTGCGCACTTCCGGACAAGTTCCCGCGTCCCGCCGTGTCATGGCGGGGACCGCCCGCCTCCTGTGGTGCAGGGCACACCGGACCGGGGGAACCGCTCCGCCCGTCCATCCGACTGACTACCCGCTCGGTCGAAGAGCGCAACGTCCCGGGAAGGGAGACTTCGTGGCCGCGGAGGGGACGGCGACCGCATCGCCGACGGAGAAGGACGCCGGGGCGGGGCGGCAGTTGACCGCGCTCCTCACCTGCGCCATGGCGTTCTCCATGTTGCAGCTGTTCCTCCTCGGGGCGCTCGGCCCGCGTCTGGTGACCGAACTCGGCGTAACTCCGGCGGTCTTGGGGCTGACCACCACGATCGGGTTCGGTACGGCCGCCGTGCTGTCCCCGGCGGGCGGCCGGATCGTGGACCGGATCGGCCCCAGGCGCTCGCTCGTGGTCCTGCTGCTGGTCTCCGCGGCGGCCCTCGCCCTGATCGGCGCCGCGCCCGGCGCCGGTCTGCTGTTCGGCGCCGTCGCACTGGGCGGAGTACCCCAGGCACTGGCCAACCCGGCCACCAACAAGGCCGTGCTGCGCGCCGTCCCGCCCGCCCGGCGGGGCGCAGTGACCGGGCTCAAGCAGTCCGGTGTGCAGCTGGGCGCCTTCGCGGCCGGACTGCCGCTCGCGCTGCTCGCGGGCGGCATCGGCTGGCGCGGCGCGGTCTGGACGGGGGCCGCCGCCGCCCTGCTCGCCGGGCTGTGGGCGCTGCGCGTGCTGCCGGCCGACCCCGCTCCGCCGCCCGCCGGGCCCCGTACGACTCTCGTGCCGCGGGGCATGGTGGCCTGGCTGGCGGTGTTCTCGCTGTTCCTCGGCGCCGGCATCGCCTCGGTCAACACCTATCTCGCGCTCTTCGGCGCGCAGCGCCTCGGCATGGGGCCGACGGACGCGGCCGCCCTGGTCGCCGTACTCGGCGTGGCGGGGATCGCGGGCCGGGTGGGCTGGTCGAAGGCGGCCCGGCCCGGGCGGGCCGAGTGGCTCCCCGGCTGGCTGGCCTGCGGGGCCCTGGGAGCGGCGGTGCTGCTGGCGGCCGCCCTCGCGGCGGGCCCGCTGGTGTGGGTCGGGGCGATCGCCGTCGGCGTGTTCGCGGTCTCCGGCAATGCCGTCTCGATGGTGCTGGTCATGCAGCGGGCCGCCCCCGGCCGGGCCGGGCAGGACTCGGCGCTGGTCGCGGCCGGGTTCTTCGGCGGATTCGCCGTGGGCCCGCCGCTGTTCGGCCTGCTCGCGCAGAGCGGGCGGTACGGGCCGGGCTGGCTGCTGGTGGCGGCGGAGTTCGCGGCGGCGGGAGCCGTCGCGTTCCTCTGGGCCGTACGGGACCGGCGCGAGGCCGCGGTATGAGCGCGGGCCGCGCTATGAGCGCGTACGGGACCGGCACCGGACGGGCCCTCGCCGCCGTCATGGAGCGGGTGGCGGTGACGGCCGAGGCCGTCGGCCCCCGCTTCCCGCTGTACGCCGACCCGGACGACGGGCGGTGGACGACCACCGGGCGCGGCTCATGGACCGGCGGGTTCTGGGCGGGCCTGCTCCGGCTGCGGGCGCGGTACACCGGCGACGAGGCCGACCGCCGCGCCGCTGTCGTGTGCACGGCCCGGCTCACACCGTGGGCGGCGGCCGACACCGCCACCCGCGGCCTCATCCTCTGGTACGGGACCGCTCCCGCCGACGACGACGCCGAGGCCGCCGCCCTCCGGGCCCGGGCCGCCCGGGCCCTTCTGTCGGCCCACGACCGCGAACTCGGGCTCGTCCCCTGGGGAGGCGCCCTCGGCGGGCCCCGGCTGCTCGCCCGCGTCGACGGGGTGCCGGGGACGGTACCGCTGCTGGCCGGCGCCGGACCGCTGGGCGTCGCCGCCGCGGCCGCCCACCTCCGCCACCACCTCGACCTCTGCCTCGGCGCCGAGCCTGCGACGCTGCGGCCCGCCCTGCGCTTCGAGCCGGGCGCGGGCTGGCAGCCCTGCGCCGACCCGCCGCCGGGCTGGAGCCGGGGCCGGGCCTGGTTGCTGCTGGCGGTCGCCGACGCCCTGCTGCGCCCGGACCTCGCCGCGGCCGCGTCCCCCGCCCGGCTCGACGAGGCTGTCGAACTCCTGCTCGGGCAGGACGGCTTCCTGGTGCCGGCGGCCGACGCCGCCCGGCCGGACGGGCCGCTCGACACCTCGGCCGCCGCGATCACCGCGGTCGCCCTGCTGAAACTCGCCCGTGTCCCCGGCCCCCGGGCGGCGTCGTGCGCGGAGCGGGCCGAGGCGATCCTCGGCCGTCTGGTGGTGAGCCACCTCAGCGGCGAGGGCTCCGGACGCCCGCCCGGGATGCTGCTGGACGGCTGCTACGACGCGGGCAAGGGGCTGGCGGTCCGCCACGAACTCGTCTGGGGCGACTTCTTCCTGGCCCTCGGCCTCGCCGCCCTGCACGGGATCGTCGACATCACACAGGTCTAGGATCGCTGGTCCCCCGATCCGTACGCGCGCAGCACGCGGCGGGCGACAGAGGTGATGTGCAGCTCGTCCGGGCCGTCGAGGATGCGGGCCGCGCGCCCGGTGCGCAGGAGCGCGGGCAGCGGGGTGTCCGGGCCGAGCCCGGCGGCTCCGTGGACCTGGATGGCCGAGTCCGCCACCTGCTGGAGCATGCGCGCGGCTGCGACCTTGGCGAGCCCCACCTCCGTACGCGCGTCCCGCCCGGCGTGGATCAGCGCCACCGCCTCGTGGACCAGGGGGCGGGTGGTGCGCAGGGCGAGCAGGGCGTCGAAGACATGACTCTGGATCAGCTGCTGGTCGGCGAGCGGCCCGCGGGACCCGTTGCGGGCGACCGCCCGCTCACACATGAGGTCGAAGGCCCGCCGGGCCTGGCCGAGCCAGCGCAGGCAGCGCAGCGTACGGCCGAGCGCCAGCCGTTCGCCGGCGATGGCGAGCGCGTCCCCGGGCCCGCCCAGGAGGTGGTCGGCCGGGACCCGGACCCGGTCGAGTGCGATCTCGTACTGGCCTCCCGCACCGAGGACGGGGAGTTCGCGCACGATACGGAAGCCGGGCGAGGCGGTCGGCACGAGCAGCAGCGACAGCCCCTCGCGGTCACCGGCGCTCCCGCCGGTGCGGGCCATGACCGTCACGAGGTCGGCCCCGGCGGCGCCGGAGGTGAACCACTTGCGGCCGGTGACGAGCCAACTGCCGTCCGGGCCGGGCTCGGCGCGGGTACCGGTCCCGAACGGGTCGGTGCCGGGAACGTCCGGCTCGGTCATGGCGTAGCAGGTCCGCATCTCCCCGGCGACCAGCGGCTTCAGATAGGCCTCGCGGACCGCGGCCCCACCGTGCCGCGCCAGCATCGTCACGTCGAGCAGCGGGGCGGACCCCAGCGCGGCCGGACCGTGGTCGCTGGCCCCCTCCACCTCCGCCAGCCCGGCGTACGTACGGAAGTCCAGCCCGCCGCCGCCCAGTTCCAGAGGCAGCGGCAGGGCCCAGAGGCCCTCCTCCTTCGCCCCCGCCCGCAGTTCGGCCAGCGCGTCGGCCGCGGCGGGGCCGCCGCCGTCCAGCACCGCCTCCCGGGGGATCACCCGGTCGCGGACGAACCGGTCGATCCGCTGTGACAACTCAGTTGCCTCCAAGGGCTGTTGTCTGTCCAAGGGGTGGCTCATGGCTGGATCCGTCACTTCTTTCCTCCTTGTTCCCGGGAACTCGCGGGAACGGTCGACCGACTCTCTGTCCGTGGAACTGGTCGGGTGCGGAGGCTCCCGGGTTCCCCACTTTCGGCAAGACCCGGGCGCCGGCCACCGCCGGGCCAGGAGAGGAGAGGCATGGCGTCACCAGCAACCACGCAGACGGTCCGGCCGCTCGACACACTGCGCTTCGACACCTCGGGACCCCCGCAGATCGCGAGCGTCGTCGCCGACCACCTGCGGCTGCTCGGAGCACGGACGGACCGTCCCCGACCGGGGGACGCGTCCACCGGCGCCGGCGCCGGCGGCACCACCCGCACGGGCATCACCAGCACCACCCGCACAGGCACCGCGGGCGCGACCACCATCACCATGACCGGTGGCGGCTTCGATCCGGCGCTCGCGACCGCCGTCTGGGCGGATCCCGCGAGCGGGCTCACCGACGAGGCCACGGTGCAGGCCGCCACCGGCATCATGGCCGTGCACGGCCGGCGCGACGGCAGCCCGCGCGGCCTCGCCGTCGACTACGCGGCCACCGCCACCGGCATCCTGACCGTGCAGGGGCTGCTCGCGGCCCTCGTGGGCCAGGCCCGCGGCGCCGCCGCCCGCACGGTCACCACCGGCGCGGACCGGGCGGGGCTGCTCGCCGTCTCCCAGTACCTCGCTGCCGCCGGGGCCGACGAGGGCGAAGCGTCCGAACTCGCCCCAGGAGGACCACCGTTCACCTCCTCCGACGGGATCCTCTTCGAACTGGAGACGCTCGACCCGGGCGCCTGGGCAGCCTTCTGGAAGGCGCTGGAGGCACCCGCGGAGGCCCTGCGGACCGGCTGGCGGCCCTTCCAGTTCCGTTACGCCACCGCCTGCGCCCCCTTCCCGGTGGCCCTGCACCTCACAGCGCGCAGCCATTCCTGGGAGCGGATCCGCCGGGCCGCGGCCGCGTTCGGCGCCGAGGTGTGCGCCCTGCGCCCGCTCGCGGAACGGGCCGCCGAACACGACGGCGCGGCCCCCTGGTCGCTGGCACCGACGTCCGTCGGCCTCATGGCCGTCGGGTCGAGCCGCCCGGCCGCAGGGGCCCCGACCGGCCTCCCCGCCGACGGGCCGCTCGCCGGACTGACCGTGCTGGAGGCGGGCCGCCGTATCCAGGCACCGCTGGCGGCGCACCTGCTCGGGCGCCTCGGCGCGGACGTGATCCGGATCGAACCGCCGGGCGGCGACCCGCTGCGCGGCATGCCCCCGGCCTGTTCCGGGATCTCGGCGCGCTGGCTCGCCCTCAACCGGGGCAAGCGGGCCGTCGAGATCGACATCAAGAGCGAGGCGGACCGGCGGCGGTTGCGGGAACTGGCCGCAGGGGCCGATGTCTTCCTGCACAACTGGGCCCCGGGCAAGGCCGCCGAGCTCGGCCTGGACTGCGAGGACCTCGCACGGGTCAACCCCGCGCTCGTCTACGCGTACACCAGCGGCTGGGCGGACCGGATCGAGGACGCCCCCATGGGCACCGACTTCATGGTCCAGGCCCGTACGGGCGTCGGGGAGGCGGCCCGACCCGAGGGAGAACCCCCGGCGCCGTCACTCATGACCCTGCTCGACGTGCTGGGCGGGCTGCTGGGCGCCGAAGCCGTCCTCGCCGGGCTCCTGCTGCGCGAACGCACCGGCCACGGCGTGCGGGTGGACTCCTCCCTGCTCGGCGCGGCCGACACGCTGACCGCCCCGGCCCTGCGCCGGGCGGCCCGCGGCGAGAACCCCCGTCGGCCGGCCGGATTCCGGCTCCCGCGGCCGACGGCGGACGGCTGGCTCGCTCCCGCCGACCGCGATGCCCGGGCCGCTGCCGCCCACGACCTGAGCGGCCTGTCCACCACCGAGGCCCTGGCCCGGCTGCACGAGCACGGGCTGACCGCGACCGCGGTCACCACCGAGCTGTCCGACCTGCACCGCGATCCGCGCTTCACCGGTTCGATCAGCCGCGATGCGCACGGCGCCCCCGCAGTCCCCGACCCCTGGAGCTTCGTATGACCGCCGACAGGCTCGTACTGCACGATCTGCTGCCCGCCGAACTGCGCCGGTCCTGGGTGGTCGACGGGACCTGCCCCGACCTCGACCTCTACAGCCTCTTCCGGGCGCGCCAGATCGCCGATCTGCACCGGACGGCCGTCATCGACGCCAAGGGCAGGCTCTGCTACACCGCGCTGGACCGCAAGGTCCGATGTCTGGCCGCCGGCCTGCGGGAACTCGGCATCGGCCCGGGCGACGTGGTCGGCGTGCAACTGCCCAACAACCGCAGCGCCGTCATCGCGGACCTGGCGCTGGCCGCGCTCGGCGCGATCGCGCTCCCGTTCCCGGTGGGCCGCGGGGTCCTCGAAGCCGAGTGCCTGCTGCGCCGCGCCGAGGCCGTCGCCGTCATCGCGGCGACCGAGTACCGGGAGTTCCGGCACGCGGCCGACCTGAGCACGCTCGCCGGCACCCTGCCGGCCCTGCGCCATGTCATCGCCGCGGGGCCGGTCGCGCCCGAAGGAACGATTTTGCTCTCCGCGCTGCTGCGCTGCGACCCCAGCGGTTTCGCCCCCGCCCGGCCCGACCCCGACAGTGCCGCCCGCATCCTCGTCTCCTCCGGTTCCGAGGCGGAGCCGAAGATGATCGCGTACTCGCACAACGCGCTGGCCGGCGGCCGCGGAAACTTCCTCGCCTCCCTCATCCCGGACCGCACCCCGCCGAGCTGCCTCTTCCTCGTACCGCTGGCCTCCGCCTTCGGGTCCAACGGCACCGCCGTCACCCTCGCCCGGCACGGCGGCACGCTCGTCCTGCTCGACCGCTTCACCCCGGAGGCGGCGATCGAGGCGGTACGCGAACACCGGCCGACGCACATCCTCGGCGTGCCCACCATGGTCCGCATGATGCTCGAACGCCTCGAGGGGACGGGCGAGAAGCTGCCCGCGCCCACCGCGCTCGTCCTCGGCGGGGCGCCGCTCGACGAGACCACCGCGGCCGCCGCCGCCGCTGCCTTCGGCTGCCCGGTGGTCAACCTCTACGGCTCCGCCGACGGGGTCAACTGCCACACGGGGCTGGGCAGTACGGTGCCGCCCACCGACGGGACCGGGGTGGTCGCCGGCCATCCCGACCCCCGGGTCGCCGAGATCCGCATCGCCGACCCGCAGACGCACGAACCGCTGCCCGACGGCGCCGTCGGCGAGATCATCTCGCGCGGACCGATGACCCCGCTGTGCTACGTGGGCGCCCCCGACCTCGACGCCCGCTACCGGACGCCCGACGGCTGGGTCCGCACCGGTGACCTCGGATACCTCGACTCCGACAGCGTCCTGCACATCGTCGGCCGCCTCAAGGACATCGTCATCCGCGGCGGCGCCAACATCAGCCCGGCCGAGGTGGAACGCGAGCTCACCGCGCACCCCCAGATCCGGGACGTGGCCTGCGTGGGCGTTCCCGACCCGCTGATGGGGGAGCGGCTGGCCGCCTGCGTCGTGCCCCGGGCCGGGCAGCACCCCACCCTCGCCTCCCTCGGCGAACACCTCACGCGGCGCGGCCTGGAGCGGCGCAAGCACCCCGAGCGGCTCCTGCTGATCGCGGAACTGCCCCTGACGGCAGCCGGAAAGCCGGACCGGGCGGCGCTGCGCGAGCGCCTGGCCGAGGCCCCGCTCGCCCAGGCGGGCTGACGCCCGGGTCCCGGCGGCGGGCCCTGCCGCCGGGACCCTGCCCCGCGGTTTCGCGGGGACCTGCCGCGACGGTGCGCAGGGTGCCGGACCGGGAGGCATCCCTGCCCGACGTCGCAGCAGCCCACGCCAAGGCCCTGGACGTGCAGATCCGCACGCTGCGCCTGCGCCGGGCCGTACTCCGCGCGGTCGCCCGGCGCCGCCCCACCCCCATGGAGAGGGACCTCATGCACCGACTCGCCACGCTCTCCCGGACCGAACGACACCGGATCGTCTCCGGATTCATCGACGAGGCCTTCGAAGTCGGCCACGCCAACCCCGAGTTCGAGGCCATGTTGCGGTCCGTGGTCCCGGAGCTTCCCGACGATCCCACGCCCGAACAGGTCGAGGCCTGGGTGGAACTCGCCGGACTCTGCGAGGACGAGGACTTCCGTGCCGCGATCCGCCGCACGGCCGAGGAGCAGGCGCGGGAGCCCGACCGGCAGGACGCCGGCACGCTGCACGACGTCCTCAACCGGGCCATGCGCGAACGGATCGACGAGGCCGTGTCCGCCGGCCTCCTGCCGGCCTCGGCCAGAGGCGTGTTCCTCGCCGACTCACTGGGCGGCCTCTACGCCCACGCCTTCGAATGCGCCGACGAGGGCGACCTGCGCCGCTGGCTCCTGGCCCGCCTCCGGGCGGGCGCCGAGCCGCACGCCGAGCGCTACTGGCACCTCCTGGCCACGGTCAACGGATGGCCCCCCTCGCCCACGCTCGCCCCCGTGTTCTCCTGGTTCGCCACCGTCTTCGCCAAGGGCGATGCCGAGCATCACGAAGGGTTGACGCGATGAGGACGCGGAAAATGACATTCGGCCTGTACGCGGACGAGCAGGGGCTGGCGTGGGTCGAGAGCCTCGTCGAGGACGCCGTGCCCTCCCGCAACGTCCGGATCGTCGGCGCGACCGTCGCGCACACCTTTCCCGGGAGCGGGCTGACGACCGCCGACGCGTACGACTACCTCGCGCGGCAGTGGGCCGTGGAGCATCCCGGTCGCGGCAGCGGCGAACGCCGACCGGTCGAGCTGCGCGTCCGCCTGGTGTGCTCCCTGCGGACCCGGCGGGCGATGCACAAGGCAGTGATCAAGGCCCTCTGCCCGGAGGGGGAGCGCCCCCACGCTTGCCGGGTTCCCTGGTCGGCCGCCTGAACCGGCCGGTCCCCGCGGCCGCCGGCCTCGGGCGGCCCCGGGGAACTGGACGCCGCGCCGGCCCGGGCCCCGGACGGCTGAGGACCCCGTGAGGTCAGGCGGTCCCGACGCCGATCGCCTGGTCGTAGCGGAACAGGCCCGTGGGGTCGTAGCGGCGCAGTCATGGTGGCGGAGCGCCGGGGCGGACGGGCCGACGGCATGCCGAGCGCGCCCGGCGTGCCGTCACGCGGCTTCTAACACGGGTTCAGGAGCCGCCCATGGCCTTCTTCAGCTCGGCCGCGGCGTTGCGGTACACCGTCAGCAGGTCCAGGTCCTCGCCCGGGTAGTTGACGATCTTCACCTGTTTGGCGCCGGAGTCGGGCAGCACCGTGCCCGTGGACATGTGCGCGTTGTCCAGCACCAGCTGCGGCTTCTTCGCCGAGAGATCGGCCAGCTGCGCCGGGGTCACGGCCTCGGGTCCGTACGTGCCCACCGCGGTGGCGCCCGCGAGCTTCGCCGACCACGCGGTGAAGACCTGGGTGACGACGGAGGGGCTGCGGCCGCCGGGCCACGCGGCCTGGAGCTCCTGGTTCAGCTTCGCGTACTCGGTGTCGAAGCCGGTCTTCCACTGCGTGGCGGCCTCGGCGGTGCCGAAGAGCCCGGCCAGCCGGCCGACTTCGGCGGACACCTTGGTGGGGTCGTTGTCGAGCTCCACCTCGACCAGCTTCGCCTTGGACCCCGCGGCCTCCTTGATCTTCGCCGCGTACGGCTCGAAGGGCGCGTACAGCACGAAGTCGGCCTTGGCCACGGCCGCGAGGTCCGACGGCTTGGGGTCGTAGTCGGGGGCGTGGTGGACGGACTGCGGCACGATGACCGTGATGTCCTCGGCGCCCGCGGCCTTCGCGAAGGCGCCCTCCCACGTGGTGGTGACGACCACGGACGGCTTGCCGTCCTTCGGGCTCGCGGCGGAGTCCTCGGTCGGGTTGTCGTTGTTCCCGCAGGCGGCGGTCAGGAGGAGGGCCGCGCTCAGTGCGAGGAGGGAAGGGATACGGACGCGGGTGCGCGCCATGAGCTGATTCTCCGTTCGGGTATGAAATGCACCGCGAGGACCAGTGCCCCCGCGGTCAGGACGAGGACCGGGCCGGGCGGCCAGTCCAGCCACAGGGCCAGCAGGAACCCCGTCAGGTTCACCGCGACGCCGATGCCGACCGCCCACAGGGTGATCGACTTCAGCGAGCCGCCCAGGCGGCGCGCGGCGAGCGCGGGCAGCAGGGTCAGGGCGTCGACGAGCAGTGCGCCGGTGAGCTTGATCGCCCCGGCGACGGCGATGGCGACGAGCACCAGCAGCGCGGCCGTCAGCGCCCGGACGGGCACGCCGGAGCACTGGGCGAGTTCGCGGTCGTACAGCAGCAGGCCGATCTCGCCCCGCCGCCACCAGAACAGGCCCGGCACGACGACGGCCAGTACGCCGAGGACGGCGAGGTCGGCGGTGCCCACCGACAGGATCGAGCCCCACAGAAGGGCGAAGGCGCCGGAGGCGTTGACCCCCGACACGGCCAGCAGAAGCAGCGCCGCGGCGATGGCCAGGCTCATCAGCAGGCCCATCGCCCCCGACAGGCCGTCCGGGGTCCGGGCGAGCGGGGCCACCCCCGCGCCGGCGAGCGCACAGGCCACCAGCGCGCACAGCATCGGGTCGAGCCCGGTGAGCAGGCCGACGGCGATGCCCAGCAGCGCCACGTGCATCATCGCGAACCGCACCGGCATGATGTCCAGCCCGACGATGACCACACCGATGACGGGCAGGCCGATCGCGGCCAGCAGCAGGGCCGCACCGGCCCGTTGGACGGGCAGCAGCCGGAGGAGTTCGCCGAGGTCGGCGGTGGCCAGGTGCACGGCGGCGCTCACCGCACCTCCCGCAGACGGCCCGCGGCCATCTCCAGGACGCGGTCGCAGCGGTCGGCCAGCGCCCGGTCGTGCGTCACCACGATGAGGGTCACCGGCAGGGAGGTGAGGACGTCCGCGGCCTCCGACTGCCCGTCGAAGTCGAGGGCGGCGGTCGGTTCGTCCGCCAGGAGCAACTCGGCCCCCGCGGCGATGCATCCGATCGCCCGGGCCAGGTACATGCGCTGCAACTGGCCGCCGGAGAGGGTGTGCAGGGGCCGCCCGACGAGGGGGCCCACACCGAGCCGCCGCGCCGCCTCGGTCGCCTGCGCCGGAGCGTGGCTGCCGGCCAGCAGTTCGGCGCCGAGCAGGGGGAAGCGGCCGGCGGCCGGCTTCTGCGGGATCCAGGCGCAGGCGCGCCGCCGCCAGGCCCACTCGGCGGGCGACCTGCCCTCCCGGCCACCGACCAGGATCGAGCCCGTGGTCTGCCGGTGCAGGCCGAGGACTGCGCGCAGCAGCGTCGTCTTGCCCGAGCCGTTCGTGCCGGTCAGGGCCACGCGTTCACCGGCGGCGATCTCCAGATCGACGTCGGCGACGGCCTCCGTCCGGCCGTGTCGGCACACGACCTCCCGCATCCGCACATCCAGCCCGCCCATCACACGCTCCCGGCGATCGTCCTCCGCTGCGAGGGAAGGCGGATCTCCGCCTCCCACGGGGCAGTAGTCGGATGCGGGGCGCCCGGGGTTCCCGGCGGCCGGGATTCGGTTCTGCCGGGGACGCGTGCCCGTACGGGGGCCAGCCGGTCGGGTGGTTGTGGCGCTCTGCCGCGCGGGGGCGACGCGCACCGGTGCGGCCGGGTCTACGGTCGGTTCCGTGCGGCCCCGCCGGACCGCGCGAGGCGCCTGAGCACGAGGTCGAACCGTCATGAGTCTGAGCATCCGCAACCAGCTCGCGGGCACCGTCACCTCCGTCACCGTCGGCGCCGCCATGGCGACGGTCAAGGTCCGGCTGAGCCGGGGGCAGGAGATCACCGCGGCCATCACCGCCGACGCCGTCACGGACCTCGGCGTCACGGTGGGCTCCGCCGTGCAGGTGCTCGTCAAGGCCACCGACGTGGCCCTGGCCACCGGCCCGGTCGAGAACATCTCCATCCGCAACCAGATCACCGGCACGGTGGCCGAGGTCGCCACCGGGCCGGCCATGGCCGCCGTGAAGGTCAATGTGAGCGGCGGGGTCCTGACCGCGGCCGTCACCGCCGACGCCGTGGAGGCGCTGCGGTTGTCCGCCGGTACCTCCGTCGTGGCGCTGATCAAGTCGACCGAGATCTCCCTGGCGATCGCCTGACCCGCGGGCGGGGTCTCAGAGCTCCGGCGCCGTCACGGAGCCGAACCACACGTGCGTGACCGCGCTGACGTAGCGCCCCCCGCACCGGTCCGAGGGGACCACGAGCTGGGCCCCGGACCCGTCCAGGTCCTCCCCGTCCAAGCGGGTGGCGAGCAGTACCGGGCTGTCGCCGAAGTCGGCGTCGAGCTCGGCCCAGGCGAGGACGGTGCGGTGGCCGTCCCCGCCGCTGACGGTGAGCAGGAAGCCCGACCGGTCCTTGCGGCGGCGGGCGTCGAAGCCCGGTCCCGCGCTCGTGACCACGTCGCGCAGCAGCACGCCCTCGAAGACGTGGTGCTGCGGTCCGTTGGTCGCGCAGTCGAACACCACCTCGGCACGGTGCTGTTCGCGAACCCGCCACCCACGCGGCCCGCGACGACGCGGACCTCGTCCTCACCGAGGTCGTAGAGGGCGCACAGTGCCCGCCGGGTCAGGAAGGGCGCCTGCGTGGAGGAGCGGACGGTGATGCGCTCGCCGTCGCCCTCCTCCTTCGGTTCGAAGTACGCGACACTGCCGTGGGTCTCCAGGCTGGCGTGCTGCACGCGCTGGGTCCGGAAGGTCTCCTCGTGGACGACGTCCGCCTCCGCGTAGCCCGTCTCCATGTCGCCGATCGTGTGGTGGACCTCGCCGCACACGTTGTTCTCGGCGCGGAAGATCCCCGACTCGGGGCCCTTGGGGTGGATGACCGGGGCACCCGGGAGCATCGCCTTCTCCGGGTCGATCACGTACGGGAGCTCCTCGTACGTAACCACCACGCGGCGGCAGCCCTCCTCGGCGGCCTGCTCGCGCGTCGCGACCACGGCCGCGACGCGCTGGCCGACGAAGCGGACCACGTCGTCCAGGACCCGGGTGTCCATCGGGTCCTCGGTCGGGTGCTCGTGGCGGGCGGAGGAGTGCAGCCGGTCGGGGGCGTCGTGGTGGGTGAACACGGCGTGCACGCCCGGGACCTGGAGGGCGTCCCGGATGTCGATGTCGACGATCCGGGCGTGCGGATGCGGGGAGCGCAGCAGCTTCATGTGCAGCAGCCCGGGCACCTCGACGTCGAAGGTGTAGCGGGCCGTACCGGTGACGACCAGGGGCCCGGCGGGGGCGTGCCGCGCCGCCGGCGACGAAGAGGTGGTTTGTACTTCTGTGAGGTTTTTCCAATCCCTCACCCCGTTCGTGGCGAATCCCCGATGAGGCTCCTGAGGCACAAGGGGCCGCGGAACCGACCGTCCGATGAAGGGAAGGAGGTGAGTGCGATGACCGGTTCGCTGACCGCACGGCGCGTGATCGTGGGGGCCGCGTCCGCCGGGCTCCTGGCCGGCGGGTCGCTGCTGGGCCTCTCCGGCACCGCGAACGCCGCCCCGGCGGCATCCACCGCGGTGAGTTCGACGCTCACCGGCGACCACGACCGTGATCGCGACCGCAACCGTGACCACCGCCAGAACCGGTGGGACCGGTGGGACCGGTGGGACCGCCATGAGCGGTGCACCTGGGTGAAGAGCCACTGGGAGTCGACGTGGCATCACGGCAACGGGCACGACGGCTGGTGGGGCAAGAGCCACTCCAAGAACCACTGGGTCCCGGGCCACTGGAACTGCCACAGCAAGTGGTAGCGCCGCACCGGCACCACGGGGTTCCGGGGTCACCGCCCCGGAGCCCCGTCCGTTCCCGGCACAGCGAGGAAAGTCATGGACACCGCAATCGCACCCCCGGCACGGCCGAGGACCGTGCACCACCCCCTGCCGTCGGGCCCGCAGGCCGCCCGGGAAGCCCGCCGGAGCGCCGCTCGCGCCCTGGACCTGCACCCCGGCCGCTGCCCGCAGGAGACCGCCTGCGACATCCTGCTCATCGCCTCCGAGCTGGTCACCAACGCGGTCCGGCACGCCATGCCCCCGTACGCGCTCACGATCAGCCTCGACAGGGGCCGGGCGGGCATCTGCGTCAGCGACGGCTCCGTCTCCCTGCCCCGGCGCGGCGACGGCCACGGGCCTCTCGCCACCCGGGGGCGCGGGCTGCAGATCGTCCGGGCGCTCGGCGCCGACGTCTTCGTGAGCCGGTCACCTCGCGGCAAGCAGGTCATCGCCGTGATCAGCTGGCCGGACGGCTGAGCCGGGCATCGGTCGCCCGATGCCCGGCGCCCGATGAACGCGCTCCCATCCGCACGCCCGTCCGCTACGAACCAGCAGACCCACCCCCTGGATCTGCGGCCGGACCACCCTGCGGGTCTCCGGTCCCCGGTCGCCTCTCCGGACAAGGAACACCATGCGATGGACACCCCGACCCCGGCCGACCGCCCCCGGCCGGCCCTGCGTCCGGTGAACCGGCCGGACCGTTTCGATCCCGACCGCGCCGACCGCGCCGACCGTGCCGACCGCGCCGACCGCGCCGACCGCACCGGCCGCACCGGCGGCGCAGGTCCCGGCGACCTGCCCGAGGTCATGCGGCAGGTGGCCCAGGGCGATACCGAGGCGTTCTCCGTCCTGTACGACGCCCTCGCGCCCCTGGTGCTCGGGCTCGTGAACAAGGTCGTACGCGACCGGGCCCAGTCGGAGGAAGTGGCCCAGGAGGTCATGATCGACCTGTGGCGGCAGGCCGCCCGCTACCGGCCCGACTCCGGCAGCGTCACCACCTGGGCCGCGACCATCGCCCACCGGCGGGCCGTGGACCGGGTCCGCTCCGCCCAGGCCTCCACCGACCGGGAACGCGCCCAGGCCGCGCGCGAGCACCGGACGGCGTTCGACGAGGTCGCCGAGCAGGTCGAGACCCGCCTGGACAGCGAACAGGTCCGCCGCTGCCTGCGCGGCCTCACCGAACTCCAGCGCCAGGCGGTGACCCTGGCCTACTACCGGGGCCTGACCCACCGCGAGGTCGCCGAGGTCCTGCGCACCCCGCTCCCCACCGTCAAGACACGCATGCGCGACGGACTGATCCGGCTCCGCGACTGCATGGGGGTGACCACATGAACGAGCGCCGTTCCGACGTCCACGCCCTCACGGCCGCCTACGCACTGAACGCCCTCGACACCGACGAGCACGAGCCGTTCACCGCCCACCTCGCCCGGTGCGAGGAGTGCGTGCGGGAAGTGGCCGAGTTCCGGGCCACCGCCGCCCGCCTGGCCGGCGCCGTGGCCCAGCCGCCGCCCGCCGCCATGAAGCGGCGGACCCTGGCAGCCGTCGAGGCAGTACGCCAACTCCCGCCCCGAAGCGCCGTCACCGTGTCCCCGGTCCCGCTGCGCGGCGCGCTGCGCCGCAGGGCCGCCCTGCTCGTCGCGGCCGCGAGCGTGGCCGCCGCCGTACTGTTCGCCGGCCTGGCCGCCTGGCAGAACCAGGAGAGCCGCCGCTACGAGCAGCAGGCCCGGCAGATCGAGCAGAGCCTCGACGCCGTCGGCGCGGTCCTGGCGGCTCCCGACGCCCGCGCCACCTACGGCCGGACCAGCAACGGAGCCTCCACGGCGGTCGTTTCCTCAGCCCTGCGCAACCAGGCCGTCTTCACCGCGAGCGGCCTGCCGCGGCCCGTCCCCGGTACGACGTACCAGCTCTGGCTGGACCAGGGCGGCACGATGCGCCCGGCCGGTCTCCTCGACCGGGACGGCACCCTCCTCCTCGCCGGCGACACGGCCGACGCCGGGGCGGTGGGCCTCACCCTCGAACCCACCGGAGGCTCCCCCCGACCCACCACAACCCCCCTCGTCCTTCTGGACCTCCCGGCCTGACCGCCGGGTCCACGGCCGGGTCAGGGCGTCATGTCGTAGGTGACCCACATCGTCCGGGTGGCCAGCTGGTCGTACTTGGCGCGGGCGCGGTGGTTGTCGTCGGCGGTGATCCAGCGGACCACGCTCCAGCCCCGCTCGGCCGCGAGCGCGCGCAGGGCGCCGAGCAGCAGGTCGGCGGCGCCCGAGCCGCGGTGTTCCGGCGCCACGAACAGGTCGTCGAGGAAGCAGCCGACCGTCGCGGAGAGGGGGCGCGCGAACGGGCGGTAGTGGGCGAGGCCCAGGAGCCGGCCCTCCGTGTCCTCGGCCACCAGGGCGCCGACCTCGTGGTCGGGGTCGTTCACCCAGGACCACACGGTCGCGGCCGCTTCCTCGGTCTGCTCGACCTTGTAGAAGTCGGCGTAGCCGCGGTAGAGCTCGCGCCACTGTGCGAAATCCCCGGCCCGCACGGAACGCACGCTGATGTCGGACATAGGACTGGACTCCCGTGATCGAAGATTCGGTGCAGAGCATCGATCATGCGGGAGCCCGGCGGGCCGGACAGGTGCCGGGGTGTCGAAAACGCGGCTCCCCGCCGCGCCACGATGGAGTGTGGCCCGGCCGGGCGAGCCCCTGCGCGGCGAACACCGCGATCGGCGCGCAGGGGCTTCCTGCACCAGGTCCCTCCGGGGCCGCGAGAGCCGCCAAGCGGTCCGGAGGGTGGTGGCCACGGCCAGTGAACCAGGATCCGCCCCGGGCGGGGACCTGGTTCCGGGTACGGAATCGAGCCACTCCGGCCGGAATCTCTACGGTGGATCATCCAAGAGGTGAATGAGCCATATTCGTGCGCATTTGCCAGGCCAGATGGCACTCCGGTCCGGCAGGTGCCGCCTGTCGGACCGGTGTGCGGACCCCGGTCATCCGGACTTCAGGCGCCGGCCGATTTCCTCGCTCATACGGCGCTGGAGTTCGGCCAGTTGCTCGTTCGTGTAGCCCGTCAGGTCGCCGGGATCCCCCGGGTTCTTCGCGCCCGCCTGCTGCTGTTTCTCCTGCTCCCGGCGTTTGAGCTCCGCTTCCTCGGGCGAGCCGGGCGCCGCGAACGCGCACCGGATGAGCGCCCCGTCGGCGGCCTTCAGACAGGTCGCCTCGCGGCCGCCCACCTGGCCCTTCCCCTCCACCCGGTACCGGACGTTCTGCTCGCTGCCGACGGTGGCCGTCCACGTTCCGCCGCCGGTGGGCACGACCTCGAACACCTGGTCGTCGTTGTAGCAGCAGACGTCCCGGTACTCGGCCTTGATCAGGGCGACGAGGGCCTTCGGCGACGACCACGCCGGATCGAGGCGGTGGACGGTCATCGGTGCGAGCCCGCCGCCCTGGTGGCGGGTGGGCACCGTGGAGACGGCCACGACCGAACTGGCCTCGCCCTGCGGCGTGAGCGGGGTGACGTACGCGCTGCGTCCGGCCTCCTCGCGGTACCGGAGGGTGAGCTCGGACTCGTTGCCCTCGTTGGCACCGTCCTCGGAGGCGTCCCAGCCGTTGCGCTCGAACCACCAGTCGCCGAAGCCGCCCACCGCGGCCGTTCCCTCCCGCTGGCGGGCCGCGAGGCTGATCGGATAGGACGGACCGGGAACGGCGGAGGTGTCGGTGGTGACGGTGAGCTTTCCGGTGCGCCCGTCGTAGAGCGCGACCCCGGCGGGGCGCTCGGTCACGACGAGGATCCCGCTCTGCCGCTTGAGCGGCACGACGACCACGGGTGTGCCGCCCGAGCAGGTCACGTACGCGTCGTCCGCCTCGAAGCGCACCCAGCGCTTCTCGGCCGAGATCTTCCTGCCGAGGTTGTGGCTGAACCAGCCGCCGATCCTCGCGTCCGCCACGGACACGTCGAAGGCGCAGCGTTCCTGGCTGCGGCTCTCGCCGCCGAGCGGCACGTCCTGCACGAGGCCCACCTCGTACCCGGCCAGCCAGCCGCGCCGCTCCACCAGGGTGGCGAACCGGTCCGAGTCGGGCAGGTAGGTGATGTCGGCGATCTCACCGGTGACATCGCCCAGGTGTGGGGCGGCCTGCGCCTTGCCGGCCACGTACGGTACCCGGGCGCTCAGGTCGGGCACCGGCGTGGTCACGACCTCCGCGGTGGCCATGTACGCACGGTCCTGGAGGTACGAGCCGTACACCAGCCAGCCGACGGTGAGGCCCAGCCCGACGACGGCGCCCAGGCAGCCGAGGACGACGCCCGCGCTGCCGTCGCCCGTACCGCGCCCGGCACGGCGCCGCAGCAGCCGCACCACCAGCCAGCCCCCCGCGGTGCCCGCCACCGCCAGCAGCGGCAGGGCGAACCAGGAGAAGAGCTTGCGCAGCTCCCAGACCGCGATCGTCGTGCAGTACGAGGCGTACCAGAGCACGAACCCCAGCAGCAGAACCACGATCCCCACGCGCAATGCCCGACCCATCAGCGCCCCCGCCCCTCGGCCTCACGACAGTCCGTCCGATTCTCCACTCCGGACCGGACGGTGTCACCGGGGTTCCGGGGGGTTTCCCGGACGGGGGAGGGGGCCGCTCCTGCCGCGCGAGAGCGGGGGTGTCCGCATAATGAGGTGGAGGGAACGGCCTGCGGAAGGGGACGTCTCGTGCCAGCGGCTCGGCCGGGGGGCGAGGAGACCCACGGCCCGATCTGGTCAGAGCCCGGGTCGCTGCTGGAGCGCGTGCCCGTCGCCGTCCTCGGCATCGACGAGGACGACCGTGTCTGCTACTGGGGGCCCGGCGCCCGCGACCTCTTCGGGTACGAGCCCGGCGCCGTCCTCACCCGGCCCGGCGCCCTCCTCTTCGCCGACGCCTCCGGCGGCAGCTCCGCATCGTGCGCCCGGCTGACGGAACAGGGCCGTACGCAGGGCTACTGGCGGGGCCGGCTGACGGCACGGCATCGCGACGGAACGGCCTTCGACTGCGGCTTCCGGTCCTTCTCCGTGACCGGTTCCGGCCCCTCGGTGGTGATGATTCTGTCGAGCCGCAGCGACGAACTCGACCGGGTCAAGACCAATCTCGCCTTCCTCGACGCCCTCTTCGAGACCTGCCCCATCGGCCTGGTCATGGTCGACGAGGACCTCCGGTACATCCACCTCAACCAGGCGCTCGCCGGTATGGACGGCCTGCCGATCGAGGCCCACCTGGGCCGGCGCATGGACGAAATCATGATCATGTCCGACGGCGGCGAGTACGAGCGCATGCTCCGGGCCGTCGCCCGCGGCGGGGCGCCCGTCGTGGGCACCCTGGTCGGCGTGCGCCCGCGCGGCCACCCGGACCGCGACCAGGTCCGGTCCGTCAGCTTCTTCCCGCTGAGCCGGGCCGTCGGCACCCACTCCGGCGTGGGCGGACTGATGATCGACGTCACGGACCGGGAGCGGGCCATCCTGGAAGCCACCGCCAGCCGCCGCCGGCTGGCCCTCCTCGACGGGGCCTCCACGCGTATCGGGACCACCCTGGACGTCAACCTGACCGCCCAGGAACTCGTCGACGCGTCGATGCCGGACTTCTGCGACGGCTCCGTGGTCGAGATCGTGGAATGGATGGACGAGACCGAGGACTTCGACCCGGCGCGGCCGCTGTTCACCCGCCGGATCGCCCACGGGACGACGCTGCCCGCTCCGGCCACCGAGCTCGTCAGCGGGGTGGAGCGGGTGCGGTACCCGCCGGGCTCCGTCATCCACGAGATGCTGCGCACCGGCCGCGCCATCTCGGCGGTGGTGGACGAGGAGTTCCTGGCCCGGACCGTCGTCACCGAGTCACGCACGAGGATCATGGGCGAGAGCGGGGTGGCCTGCATTCTCGTCGCCCCGCTCATCGCCCGGGGCACCGTTCAGGGCATCGCCATGTTCGGCCGGTCCGCCGCCCGTCCGCCCTTCACCGAGGAGGACGTCAGCCTGGCCGGCGAGCTCGCCTCGCGCGCCGCGATCTGCCTGGACAACGCCCGCCTCTACAGCCGGGTCCAGGACATCGCCCTCACCCTGCAGCGCGCCCTGCTGCCCACGAAGCTGGCGGCCACCCCGTACGTGGACCTCGCCCACCGGTACGTGCCCGGCAGCCGGATCACCGAGGTCGGCGGTGACTGGTACGACATGATCAACCTGCCCGACGGCCGGGTCGTCCTCGTCGTGGGCGACGTGATGGGGCACGGGGTGTCCGCGGCCGCCGCCATGGGCCACCTCCGCATCACGACCAAAGCCCTGGCCCGCCACGGCAGCGAGCCGGCCGACCTGCTCGCCGAGCTCGACGTGTGCGCCCAGGAGGCCGGCATCGAGCTCGCGACCTGCCTGTACCTCGTCTACGACCCGCGCACCGGACGGGCCCGCATCGCCAGCGCCGGCCACCCCCCGCCCCTGGTGCTCCGGCCGGACGGCACGGTGCAGACCGTCGACGAGGTCCTCGGGGTCCCGCTCGGCGTCGGCGGCTGCCCGTTTCGGACCACCGAGATCGAACTGCCCGAGAACGCGACCCTCGCTCTGTACACCGACGGCCTCATCGAGGCCCGGGGACGGGACATCGAGGCCGGACTGGACGCCCTCCGCGGCGAACTGACCGACAGTACGGAACCGTTGGAGGACATGGCGGACCGCATCCTGGCCGGCCTGCTGCCCGAACCGCCGACCGACGACACCGTCCTGATCCTCGCCCGCGTCCACCGGGGCGCTCCCTGAGCCGTACTCAGCCCCGGTGGTACATCCCGGCCGTGTCCAGCGCAGCGCCCGCCAGAGCGGCCAGCGCGAGCGCCACCGAGCGGGTGTCCTCGGGCGGCAGCGGGCGGCCGGGGAAGGGATCGAGGAGGAAGCGGCCGTAGTAGTGCCCGCCCCCGACGGCCCGCAGCTCGCTCTCGCCGTCCGGCCAGTCGGCGTACCCGGTGACCTCGCGGCCCCGGCGCAGCCGCAGTGCGCCGTCGTGCTCCAGCCGCGGCCGGTGACCGATCAGGGTTCCGTACTCGAAGCGGCAGCCGCGCAGCCCCAGTACGCCGATCAGCTCCCGGCGGACGAACTCGACGACCACGTCCGGCGCACCGCCCCGCTCGGTCAGCCGGGCGGTGTCCTGGAGGCTGGACAGGTGGGCGGCGCCCGTGACCGCGACCGCCTCCAGCCGCCGCGCCCGGACCGCCGACCGCGCGGCGACCAGCCCGACGACGAGCAGCAGGACGGCCGTCTCGATCCCGTCCCGGTCGGCGACGGCGAACGGCCGGTAGGGCCCGGCGACGAGGAGGACGCCGAACGAGGCCGCCGCGGAGAGCGCGGCCAGGGCCGCGGCGGCGCGCGTGCCCGAGGCGGCGACCGCGACGACGGCGACGACCAGGACCAGCGCCTCGTTCGCCGGGGACAGCAGCGTGCGGAAGGGGACGAGCGCCAGGGCCAGGAGGAGGGGGACGACGAGGGCCCCGAACAGGGCGGTGCGATCGCGGAGTCGGTACCCGGGCATGTGCTGCCTCCGTCCGGAAGTGACGATCTCAACCAGAGCCAGATGTCCGAGGGCAGGCTGCCCAGGGCGAGGGGCGCAGCCACCCGCCCTGGCGAGGTCTTGACGTACCGGACGCGAATTTTGCCCGCGGGCCCCGGGCGCCGCGCTCCTTCCGGCCACTACGGCGAGAACTGCCACCGCGGCGAGAACGGCCCCCGTGTCCACGCCGGCCGGCGTCGACACGGGGGCCGGTGGCGCGCGGTGCTACCGGCCGTTGTCCGAGAGCAGCGGCGACGAATCGCGCTGGTGCGGGACCGGCGCGTGCGGTGACGGCGGCGCCTGGAGCTCGTCCCGGTGGAGCGCGACCGTGCGGGTCGGGGCCGGGATCGAGATGCCCTCCGTCCGGAACCGCTCGTGCAGGCGCTTGATGAACTCGTGCTTGATCCGGTACTGGTCGCTGAACTCGCCGACGCCCAGGATCACCGTGAAGTTGATCCGGGAGTCCGCGAACGTGTGGAAGCGCACGGCCCCTTCGTGCGCGCGGTCGGCGCCGTCCACGTCCGCCATCACGGCGGCGACCACGTCGAGGGTCACCCGCTCGACATGCTCCAGATCGCTCTCGTAGCCCACTCCCACCTGGACCAGGATCGAGAACTGGGCCTCCGGCTGGGTGAAGTTGGTCATGTTCGTCCGTGCGAGACGTCCGTTGGGGATGATGACCAGGTTGTTCGACAGGTTGCGCACCACGGTGTTGCGCCAGTTGATGTCGACGACGTAGCCCTCCTCGCCGCTGGTCAGCCGGATGTAGTCACCGGGCTGCACGGTCTTGGAGGCGAGGATGTGCACGCCTGCGAAGAGGTTGGCGAGGGTGTCCTGGAGGGCCAGGGCCACCGCCAGGCCGCCCACTCCGAGGGCGGTGACCAGCGGCGCGATGGACACGCCGAGGGTCTCCAGGGCGACGAGGACGCCCATCACGAGGACCACGATCCGGGTGATGTTGACGAAGATCGTCGCCGAACCGGCCACCCCGGTGCGCGCCCCCGCCACGGACTGGACCAGTCCCGCGACGACCCGCGCCGCGCTGAGCGTGGCGATGAGGATGAGCAGCGCGGTCAGGGACTGGTTCACAAAACCCGCGAGCCGCGCGGTGAGCGGCAGGGTCGTCGCGGCTATCGCCGCGCCGGCGATGAGGGCGGCCCCGGGGGCGATGGTGCGCAGCGCGTCGACGATGATGTCGTCGCCCCGCCACCGGGTCCGCTCGGCGTGACGGCCGAGCCACCGCAGGAGGGCCCGCAGCAGCAGCCCGGCCGCGGCGCCCGCCGCCAGCGCGATCCCGGCGACCAGCCAGTCGTGCAGGAGGAGGTCCCGGTTCAACGGACGCCCTCCGTTGCGCGGCGCAGGCCCCGGGCAGTGGCGGCGGACGTCGCCGGCCGTCGTATGAGGTGTGTCGTCACCTTGTCACCTGTCAGTTTGTCGTGCGTGAAGCTTCGTTCGGGCGTGTGTACGCATCCGGAACGGGCTGCCATCCTGCCCCATGGCAGGTGCACGCACCGCAGGCGGGGCGGCGACTACCGGCGGGCGGCGGCGTGTTCGAGGACCGAGCGGACCTCGGCCGTGATCGCGCTCTCGTTGCGCTCGAACTCGGTGCCCGTCAGCAGCTGCGGGTCGGCCGGCAGGCCGGTGAGCACCGGTGTGTGGAGGTGTCCGCCGGGCAGGTGCGGGGCGAGTTGGGCGCGCAGCCGGTTGGAGCGGTAGGCCACCTCGTTGGACAGGTAGCCGCCCCCGCCGCCCTCCACGGCGCGCGAGCCGGGCGTCGGGCCGTCGGACCGGTCGACGGGAGCGGTGCCGCCCGCCGGGATCTCCGTCACGCCGGGGTTCAGGAGCACCGGGTACGGGCTCTGCACGGCGCCGGTCACGGCGTCGGCGGGGAGCGTGGTCCGGATGAACTCCGGGCCCGGCCCCATGCCGGGGGCGGTCACCGGGCGCTCGCGCGTGCCGCCGGAGAGGGCGCGTACGTTGTCGGGGTACGGGTCCGCGGACCGTGCCCGCCCCGCCCAGTCCTCCAGGGTGAAGATCCCGGGGTAGCCCTGGCTGACGCTGGTGATGATGTCCGCCGTGGCCGGGCCGCCGCCGGCCATGCGCGGGCCGAACGCCCGCTCCACCATCCCGGCGTCGAAGTCGGTGTACCGCACGGGGAGGACGACGGCGCGGATCTCCGCGGTGCTGCCGTCGGCGAGGGTCACGCGCCGTCCGTTGAGCTGGAGCGCGGCCGATCCGGAGGGGTTGGCGCGGCGTATCTCGGCGTCGAGCCCGAAGGGGTCGAACCCGCTGATGAACACGCGCCGTACGCCGGGCGCGGTGCGGAAGGCGTTGTTCGTGAGGCCGCGGGAGGAGTCCTCGAAGCGGGCCCGGAGCGCGGCCCGGTCGGCGGTGAACTCCGGCTGCCAGCGGGCGAGTGCGACGGTCATGCCCAGGCGCGCCCAGTACAGCGGCCGGTCGTCCCCGGGTGCGAGGTCGCCGCCGGGCCGCTGGCCCTGGGCACGCCGTACGGAGGCCTGCCACAGGGCCTCGCCCCAGTCGACGACCAGCCGGTCCGCCTCGGCGGTGCCGCGGGTCGCGCACAGGGCGGCGGGAAACCGGCGGACGAAGTCCCCGAGCCCGGTGCGCTCGACGAGCGCCGTGGTCCGCGCGTCGGCGAGCCGCGCCTGTTCGGCGTCGAGCGGTGCGGACGGGGAGGTGCGGCAGGCCAAAGCGCCCTCGGCCGCGTGCGCGGGCGAGGCGACTGCCAGGGGGAGGACGAGGGAGAGGAGGGCGGCGGCCGACGCCGCACGCCGTAAGAGCATCATGCGATGTGACATTACATAGCGGCCGGCACCCTCACCAGGCACACCGGCCGCAGCCGCCGTGACTGGCTCAACTCCACCTCCCGCACGGCCGGTTCGCCGCCTGGTGAGGGCCGTACGCCGGTTCCGCTAGGCGGCCGGTCCCGGCTCCGGGGGTGGGCCGAGGGTGGTGCCGCCGGTCTGCTCGAGGGCGTGCCCCGCCCGCAGTACCGCGGCCTCGCCGAAGGGCCGCCCCATGAGCTGCATGCCGATCGGCAGGCCCGCCGCGTCCAGGCCGACGGGCACGCTCAGTGAGGGTACGCCGGTGAGGTTGGCCGGGGCCGACAGCCGTACGTACGCCTCGGGGACGCTCTCCACGCTGCCGTCGCCCCAGGTCACACTCGTCTGTCCGGTCTTCGCCGCGGTGAGCGGCACGGTCGGCGCGGCGATCACGTCGACCGCCTCCAGCATCTCCTGCCAGGTCTGCCGCATCAGGGTGCGGGCGCGCTGGGCCCGCAGGTAGTCCCCGGCGGTCATCAGCTCGCCCGCCTCCAGGAGGACGCGGACGTCGGCGTCGTACAGGTCGGGCACCGCCCGAAGCGTCCGCTCGTGGTAGGCCGTGGCCTCGGGCACCATCAGGCCCCACTGGGCCGCCCGGATGTAGCGGGTCATCGGGATCTCGACCTCGACGAGCCGGGCGCCGAGCTCCTCCAGCCGACCGATCGCCCGCCGGACGGCGGCCTCCACCTCGGGATCCACGTGGTCGAAGTAGTAGTTGCCGGGCACGCCGACCCGTAGCCCCGTCAGATCCGCGCCGGGGCCCGGACGGTAGTCCACCGCCGGGGCCGCGACCGACGCCGGGTCGCGCGGGTCGTGCCCGACCAGGGCGGCCAGGACCAGCGCCGCGTCCTCCACGGTGCGGGTGAGCGGCCCCACGTGGTCGAGCGACCAGGCCAGGGAGGTCACGCCGTGGCGCGGCACCAGCCCGTACGTCGGCTTCAGTCCGACGACCCCGTTCAGGGCGGCGGGTACCCGGATCGATCCGCCGGTGTCGGTGCCCAGGGCGAAGGCGGCCGCTCCGGCGGCCACGGCGACGGCCGACCCGCCGCTGGACCCGCCGGCCACCCGGTCCGGGTGCCAGGCGTTGGCCGTCTGAGGGGTGGTCAGGCCGTAGGCGAACTCATGCGTGTGGGTCTTGCCCACCAGCACCGCTCCGGCCGAGGCGAGTCGCGCGGCGACGGTGCTGTCCTCCTTCGCGCGGTGCCCCGTGCGGACCCGGGAGCTCGCCGTGGTGGCCAGCCCGGCCACGTCGATGAGGTCCTTGAGCCCCGCGGGTATTCCGTGCAGGGGGCCCCGGTACGCGCCGGCGGCGACCTCGTGTTCCGCCCGCCGCGCCGCATCGCGCGCACGGTCCGCCGTCACGGCGGTGAAGGCCCGCAGGTGCGGTTCGACGCGCGCGATGCGCTCCAGCGCCGAGTCCGCGAGTTCGACCGGCGAGAGCTGTCGGGTGCGTACGGCCTCGGCCGCTTCGGCCAGGGTCAGCTCATACGGCCGCATCGTGCTGCTCCCCTCCGGCGCGGTACGCGCTCGCGGGCGGTGTCTCGCCGAAGTCCAGTTCTCGCAGGAGCGATACGACGGCGTGGATGTGGTCGGCGGCGGCGGCGACCTCCGCGTGGCGGTCCTGTCCGAGCGGAAGTCCGGACCGTGCGGCCCAGCGGGCGGCTTCGGGAGGGGTGAGGTCTGAGGCGGACATGCACAGCCTTCCTTCAGGGGGAGCGGCGCGACGAAGATCGCGCCTTAAAGCTAATGCCTTGCGTTAGGTCACCGTAGGGCCTACGGTCACTTAAAGCGAATGAATCGCTTTTACTGCTCGTCGACCCCCGCGGACGAAGGAACACGCATATGCGCACCGCCCAGTTCACCGAGCCGGCCCCGGCCGCGGCCGCCCACTGGTCGGTCGGGGAGATCACGGTCCACCGGATCGACGAGATGCCCCTGCCACCGGCGACCGGACCGTGGCTGCTGCCCGCCGCCACCCCGGACGTGGTCGCCGCACACGCCTGGCTGCACCCCGACCACGCCGGCCCGGACGGCGTCCTGCACCTCGACAGCCACAGCTTCGCGCTGGTCGTGGATGGCCTGCGGGTCCTCGTCGACACAGGGATCGGCAACGGCAAGACGCGGGCCAACCCGGCCTGGCACAACCTCCGCACCGACTACCTCGAACGCCTCGCGGCCATCGGATTCACCCCCGGGAACGTCGACCTGGTGATCCTCACCCACCTGCACACCGACCATGTCGGCTGGAACACCCGGGAGGTGGACGGCGCATGGGTGCCGACCTTCCCGCGCGCCCGCTACCTCACGTCGCGGGCGGAGCGCGAGTTCTGGGCCGCCTACGACATGGACGAGGCGCGGAGCGCCATGTTCGGTGACTCCGTGGTGCCGGTCGAGGAGGCGGGCCTGCTCGATCTGGTCGACGTACCGGCCGAAGGTGTCGACGTGGCCCCCGGGCTGCGCCTGCTGCCCGCCCCGGGGCACACGCCGGGACAGATCGCGGTACGGGTGAGCAGCGCGGGCGCGACGGCCCTCATCACCGGGGACGCGGTCCACCACCCCGTGCAGCTGGCGCACCCGGAGATCGGCAGCTGCGTCGACATCGACCCCGTGCGGGCCGAGGCCACCCGCCGGGCACTGCTCGCCGGACTCGCCGACACCGGCGGCCTGGTCCTCGGTACGCACTTCCCGGCGCCGACCGCCGGCCGCGTGGTCGCCGAGGGGGACGCCTACCGGTTCGAACCCGTGGCCGACCGCCCCGACTTCCCGGACCCCTCTACGGCCGCTGACCGCTGACCGCTGACCGCAGGCCGCCACGCGGCAGCAGGTCAGCGGGGTGCGCCGAACCCCTGGAGGGCGTCGCGCACGAGTCCGTGCGCGTACGCGCCGGTGAGGCCGGCCGGGCGGAACAGGATGCGGTACATCATCGGGGCCACGACCCGGTCGAGCACCGTCTCGACGTCCGGGGCGTCCTCGCCGCGCTCGGCGGCGCGCGCGAGTACGACGGCGATCTGCTCCGCCGCGTAGGCCGAGCACCGGCCCGCGTTGTCGCCGTCGGGGTCACCCAGCAGGGCGTCGCGGATGTACGCGCGCCCCGTGGGTGAGGCCATCTCCTCCAGGAACTCCTCGGCCCAGCCCCGCAGATCCGCCGGCAGGTCGCCGCGGTCCTGCGGCGGAGCCTCCGGGCGCAGGCGCTCGACGGCGACGTCCGAGAGCAGTTCCTGCAGGTCGCCCCAGCGGCGGTAGACCGTCGACGGGGTGACACCGGCCCGCGCCGCGACCATCGGGATCGTCAGTTCCGGCCGCCCGAGCTCGGCCTGCAGTTCCCGCACGGCGGTGTGGACCGCCTGCTGGACCCGCGCGCTGCGGCCTCCGGGGCGGACCATCGCTCTTCGGCTCATGCGACCAGCTTAAAGCAAATCCGTTGCGTCAGGGCCGCGCGCGCGGAGGGTGCACGCTCCGCGAGGGGAGTGCGCGCTACTTCCGCAGGAAGGCCAGGAGCGCGCTGTTGACCTCGTCGGCATGCGTCCAGAGCAGACCGTGCGGGGCGCCCTCCAGGACGACGTAGTCCGCGTGGGGGAGGGCCTTGTGGAAGGGCTCAGCGGTGGACCCGATGGGCAGGATGCGGTCCCCGGTGCCGTGCAGGATCAGGGTGGGGACGTCGATCTTCGGGATGTCGCCCCGGAAGTCGGTGGTCCAGGTGAGGACGGCGGCGCGCGAGGCGTACGGGGAGGCGCCCGCCGCGGTGCCCCAGCTCGCCCGGACGGCCTCTTCGCTGATGCGCGTGCCGAGGTTCTCGTCGAGGTTGTAGAACGCCTGGTAGAAGTCGGCGAAGTAGGCGTAGCGGTCCTTCGTGACCGCGGCGAGGATGCCCTCGAAGACGCTGCCGTCGACACCGGCGGGGTTCTCGTCGGTCTTGAGGAGGTACGGCTCCAGGCCCGACAGGAACACCGCCTTGGCGACGCGCGCGGAGCCGTGGGTGCCGAGGTAGCGGCCGACCTCCCCGGTGCCCATCGAGAAGCCGACGAGGACGGTGTCGGTGAGGTCGAGGGCCTCCATCAGGGCGTGCAGGTCGGCGGTGAAGGTGTCGTAGTCGTAGCCGGTGGTGGGCCGGCCGGACCGCCCGAAGCCGCGCCGGTCGTAGGTGATGACGCGGTGGCCGGCGTCGAGGAGGACGGGGACCTGCTTCTCCCAGGACTGTCCGTCCAGGGGGTAGCCGTGGATGAGGACGACGGGCTGACCGCTGCCATGGTCCTCGTAGTAGAGGTCGATGTCGGTGGTGTTCTCCTGGCCGACGGTGATGAACGGCATGGTGCTCTCCTGTCGCGATCGTGCTTGCGGTGACGCGCCGACGGTGTCCGGGACGTCCGGGGACCCGTAGGAGTGTCGCGCCCCGCGGCCCCCGAAGGCGGCTGGAACACGGGCTTCCAGCCGCATTCCCGAGGGCCGTCCACCGCGTGCGGCCCCGGCCGGCGCGTGCGCCGACGGCCCCGGTCACGTGAATCGGGGACCGAAAAGAGGCGACTTCACCCCCCACCGCGCCGTTCCTAGGCTGAGAGGGCAATCAAGCGGAGCATGCGCCGCGTACCAGGCACCGGTGCGGCGTCGAGGGAGTTGTCTTGGCCAGTCACGATCCGATCGAACGCCCTGCGGAGCCGTCGTTCAGCGCGTTCCGTGCGTCGGCAGCCCAGCAGCGCATGTACTTCCTCCAGCAGATGGAGGAGGGCCGGCCGACCTACCACATGCCGGTCTTCTACGGCCTCGACGGACCGGTGGACGAGTCCGCGCTCCGCACGTGCGCCCAGGGGCTGCTCGACCGGCACGAGGCACTGCGCACCCGGTTCGTCCTGCGCGACGGCGAGCTGTGGCAGCACATCGACACCGGGGCCGTGCTCGCCTGGTCCTGCGCCACGGTGCCCGGGGACGGGGACGGGGACGGGAACCGGGACGGGGCCGCCGAGGAGTGGATGGCCGCCGAGCACCACCGGCCCTTCGACCTGGAAGCCGGCCCCCTCTTCCGTGCGGCCCTGCTGCACACCCCCGACGGCGCCGTCCTCGCGCTCGCCATGCACCACATCGTCGGCGACGGATGGTCCGTCGGGATCCTCGCCCGTGAACTCCTCGCCGCGTACGCCCGCCACATCGACGGCCCGCACCCGGGACCGGCCGAGGAGGCCCCGGAATACCAGTACGCCGACTTCTCCGACTGGCAGGAGGAATGGCTGCGGGGCGAAGCCGCCCGGCGCCAGCTCGCCCACTGGGAGGAGCGGTTGGGCGGTGAGCTGCCCGACGCGCCCCTGCCCCGGGACGGCCGGCCCGGTGACGGCGCGGCGCGCGGCGCGGCGGCGCTGCACTCCTTCGACGTGCCCGCCCCGGTGCTCGCCCGCATGGAGCGGCTGTGCCGGGCTACGCACAGCACGCCCTACATGCTGATGCTGGCCGCCTTCCAGGTCGTGCTGGGCCGCTCCACGGGAACCGACGACGTGCTGGTGGGGACACCGGTCGCCAACCGCAGCCGCAAGGAGTTCCACGACACCGTCGGCCTGTTCGTCAATACGCTGGTGATCCGCGCGGACCTGGCCGACGCCCCCGCGTTCCGGGTCCACCTGGAGCGGGTACGGGACACCGTGCTCGACGCGCAGGACCACCAGGACCTGCCCTTCGAGCGGATCGTCGACCGGATCACGCCGGGCCGCACCGGTGACGAAGCGCCTCTTTTCCGGGTCATGTTCGGGCTCCACGACGAGGACGGCATGACCGACGGCCTGCCCGGGCCGCGGGCCAGGATGCTCGAAGGACCCGCCGGAACGGCCAAGTTCGACCTCACCTTCGACGTCGTCCGCACCGGCGGCGCGCTGAGCTGCCGGCTGGAGTACCGCGCCGACCTCTTCGAAGCCGCCACGATCGAGCGGTTCGGGAGGCACTTCGCGCGCCTCCTGGACGCCGCCACCGACCACCCCGAACTGACCCTCGACGCCCTGCCGATGCTGTCGGACGACGAGCGCACGGGCATCGGTTCCCCGCTCCCGGCCGAGGCCCCGCTCCAGGCCGATGCCCCGCTCCCGGTCGGCGCCGCCCTCCCGCACGCTCCGGGGGAGTCCCGCTGCGTCCACGAGATCTTCGCGGAGCATGCCGCGCGCACCCCCGACGCGGTCGCCCTCGTCCACGAGGACACCTCCCTCACCTACCGCGAGCTCGACACCCGGGCGAACCGGCTCGCCCACCGGCTGCGCGCCCTCGGCGTGGGCCCCGACACCCTCGTCGGACTGTGCCTGCCCCGCTCCGCCGACCTCGTCGTCGCCCTGCTCGGCATCCTGAAGGCCGGCGGCGCCTACCTGCCGCTCGACCCCGACAACCCGCCCGAGCGGCTGCGCCACATCATCGGCGACGCCCGCCTGGAGCACGTCGTCGGCACCACCGGCACCCGGGCGCTGTGGGACGCCCCCGGCCTGCACGCCGTCGACCTGCTCGCCGACGCCCCGCTCCTGGCCGCCGAACCGGACACCGCCCCCGACACCGGCGTCACCCCGGACCACCTTGCGTACGTCATCTACACGTCCGGCTCCACCGGCCTCCCCAAGGGCACCCTCGTGCCCCACGCCAACGTCACCCGGCTGTTCTCCGCCACCGACCACTGGTTCGGCTTCGGCCCCGAGGACGTGTGGACCCTCTTCCACTCCATCGCCTTCGACTTCTCCGTCTGGGAGCTGTGGGGAGCCCTCGCCCACGGCGGCCGCCTCGTCGTGGTGCCGTACGGGACCAGCCGCTCGCCGGAGGAGTTCCACCGCCTGCTGCGCGCGCAGCGGGTCACCGTCCTCAACCAGACCCCCTCCGCCTTCTACCAGTTGGCCCGCGCCGACGAGGAGCACCACCGCACGGCCGGTGCGGCCGGATCCGGGCTCGCCCTGCGCCACGTCGTCTTCGGCGGCGAGGCCCTCGATGTCGCAGCCCTCGCCGGGTGGTTCGCCCGGCACGGCGACAGCGCGCCCCGCCTCGTGAACATGTACGGCATCACCGAGACCACCGTGCACGTCACGTACCGGCCGCTGACCGTCCGGGACGCCGAGCAGGGCCGTGGCAGTGTGATCGGCGTGCCCATCCCCGACCTGCGCCTGCACCTGCTCGACGCGCGAGGCCGGACCGTCCCGCGCGGAGCCGTCGGGGAGCTGTACGTCGCCGGGGCGGGCCTGGCCCGCGGCTATCTGCGCCGGCCCGAACTCACCGCCGAGCGCTTCCCCACCGGACTCGGCGACGGCGGCGCGGCCCGCGTCGCCGACGCGCCCGCCGGACTCTCGGCCGGCGAGCGGCTGTACCGCACCGGAGACCTGGCGCGCGCCCTGCCCGACGGGGACCTGGAGTACCTCGGCCGCATCGACCACCAGGTCAAACTGCGCGGCTTCCGGATAGAACTGGGCGAGGTCGAGGCGGCCCTGGCCGCCCACCCCCTCGTCGACGCCGCGGTCGCCCTCGTCGCACCGGACCCCGCGGGGAGCGACGTCCTCGTCGGCTACCTGGCCGTGACCGGGGCCGAGGACGGTGCGGGCCCCACCGTCGAGGAGCTGCGCGACCACCTCGCGCGCAGGCTGCCCGGCTACATGATCCCCGGTGCGTTCGTCACCCTGCCCGCCTTCCCGCTGACGGCCAACGGCAAGACCGACCGCCGCCGGCTGCCCGCCCCCGGCTCGGTCGCCCGCACCCCCACCGCCGCCTACGAGGCGCCCCGCGGGCCGGTCGAGACCGCGCTCACCGAGGTCTTCGCACAGGTCCTCGGGCACGAGAGGGTCGGCGCCCTGGACAACTGGTTCGCCCTCGGCGGGGACTCCATCCGCTCCCTCCAGCTCCTCGCCCGGATCCGGGAGCGGGGCCTCGACCTCACCGTCGCCGACCTCATGCGCCGTCAGACGGCCCGCGCCCTCGCCCCCGTCGTGACCCCGCGCGACGCGGCGGCCGGCGCCGGGGCCGCGTACGAGCCGTTCGCCCTGCTCACCCCCGAGGACCGGGCGGCCCTGCCCGAGGGGCTTCAGGACGCCTATCCGATGACCCGGCTCCAGGCCGGCATGCTCTACCACAGCGACCTGCCGTCGGCCGGTGGACGCGTCTACCACAACGTGGCCTCCTACCTGGTCGAGACGCCCTTCTCGGAGGCCGCCTGGCGGACCACCGTCGAGGTCCTCGCGGCCCGGCACGAGATGCTGCGCACCTCCTTCGACCCGCACGGATTCACCGAGCCCCTGCAGCTCGTGCACCGCGGCGCCGGCCCGGAGATCACCTTCGAGGACCTGCACGGCCTCGACCCCGAGGCGCAGCGCACCGCCGTGGCCGCCCGCTACGCCGCCGAGCGCGACCGGCCCTTCGACTGGGACCGGCCCCCGCTGATCCGCTTCCACGTCCAGCGGCTCTCCGACACCCGCCTCCAGCTGTTCGTCGCCGAGCACCACGCCGTGCTGGACGGCTGGAGCGAACGTTCGCTCCTCACCGAACTGGCCTCCTGCTACACCGAGGCGCTCGCGGCCCCGACCCCGGGCGACGGTCCTTCCCCGGAAGCGGGCCCCCGCTCCCGGTTCGCGTCCTTCGTCGCCCTCGAACGGGCCGCGCTGGCCGACCCCGGACAGCGCGCCCACTGGACGGCCCGCACCGCCGACGCCCCCGCGACCCGGCTGCCGCGCCCGGCGGCGCCCGGCGGACCCGCCGCCATGTCCTGGTACCTCGCACCGCTCCCGGAGGGACTGCACGCCCGGCTGACCGCCCTGGCCGCCGAGTGCGGCGTACCGCTGCGCACCGTCCTGCTCGCCGCCCACCTGCGGGTCATGGCCCTGCTCGGCGGCGGCGACGCGGTCACCACCGGAGTGGTGCACAACGGTCGGGTCGAGGAGACCGACGGCGACAAGGTGGTCGGCGCCTTCCTGAACACCCTGCCGCTGAGCGTCGGCGTCACCGGGCTCAGCTGGCGCGGGCTCGTCGGACACGTCGCCGAGCTCGAGGCCGGGCTGCACGCGTACCGGCGCTTCCCGCTCGCCGAGATCCAGCGCCTGTCCGGCGGCGGCCCGCTCTTCGAGACCTTCTTCAACTACACCCACTTCCACGTCGAGCAGGACGGGCCCACCGGCGGCGCGTTCACCGTGCTGGAGGAGACCGGGGAGGCGGGCACCGACTTCGCCTTCGGCGCGGAGTTCTCCCGCAGCCCCGACGGCGCCCTGCTCGAACTCGGCCTGCGCTTCGACGCCGCCCAGTTCTCCGAGGAGCAGATGGCGAGCGCGCACGCCTCCTACACGGCCGCCCTGCGCGACCTGGCCGAGGCACCGGAGCGTGACTGCACGGCCGCCGACCTGCTGCCGGAGGCCGAACACCGCCGCTACGCCGAGTGGAACCGGACGGCCGTCGACTACCCGCGGACGCACGTCCTGACCCGGCTGATCGACGAGCAGCGCGAGCGGACCCCCGAGGCCCCCGCCGTCCGCTTCGAGGGCGCGGAGCTCACCTACCGCGCCCTCGACACCGAGGCCGAGCGGCTGTGCGCGGCGCTGCGGGAACGGGGCGCCGGCCCCGGCACCTTCGTCGGCCTGCTGCTGGAACGCTCCCTCGCCCTGCCCGTCGTCCTGCTCGCCGTCCTGAAGTCCGGAGCCGCCTACGTCCCGCTGGACCCGGAGCACCCGGCGCCGCGCGTGCGGTCCCTGCTCGCCGAGTCCGGCATCGCCCTGGTGGTCACCGAGGGCGCGTGGGCGGACCGGCTGGAGGGATCGGGGGTCACCGTCGTCCGGCCGGACGAGGCCGCGACCGGTACTGCGACCGGTACTGCGACCGGTACTGCGACCGGTACTGCGACCGGTATGGCGACCGGTATGGCGACCGGTACTGCGACCGGTACTGCGACCGGTATGGCGACCGGTATGGCGACCGGTACTGCGGACCCCGTGGGCCCCGTCATCGGACCGGCGCCCGCCGACCCGGCGTACATGATCTTCACCTCGGGATCCACCGGCAAGCCCAAGGGGGTCGTGGTCTCCCACCGCGCCATTGCCAACCGGCTGCTGTGGATGCAGGACGAATACGGCCTGACGCCGGGGGAGCGGGTGCTGCACAAGACGCCGTACACCTTCGACGTCTCCGTGTGGGAGCTGTTCTGGCCCCTGCTGACCGGCGCCACCCTCGTCCTCGCCCGCCCCGGCGGCCAGCGCGATCCCGGCTACCTCGCCGGTCTGATCCACGACGAGGGCGTCACCACGGTGCACTTCGTCCCCTCGATGCTCAGCGTCTTCCTCGACGACCCCGCGGCCGTGACCGGCGCGGCCGGCCTCACCCGGGTGGTGTGCAGCGGCGAGGCCCTGCCGTACGAGGTGCAGCGCAGGTTCTTCGAGCGGCTGCCCGGGGTCGAACTGCACAACCTCTACGGGCCCACCGAGGCGGCCGTCGACGTCACGTACTGGCAGTGCCGGCCCGATGGCGGCGACACCGTGCCCATCGGCCGCCCCATCGCCAACATGCGCACCCACGTCCTCGACCGGCGCCTGGCCGAAGTCCCCCTCGGTGTCACCGGGGAGCTCTTCCTCGAAGGCGTCGGCCTCGCCGACGGCTACCACGGACGACCGGAACTGACGGCCGAGCGGTTCATCGAGCACACCGGCCCCCACGGCGCCGTGCGCCGCTTGTACCGGACCGGCGACCTCGCCCGGCACCGGCCCGACGGGGCCCTGGAGTACGCGGGCCGCACCGACCACCAGCTGAAGATCCGCGGCTTCCGTGTCGAGCCGGGGGAGATCGAGGCGGTCCTCGCCGAACACCCCGCTGTCCGCGACTGCGCGGTCCTGCCCCGCGGCGAACGCCTCGTCGGCTACTTCGTCCCCGAATCGGCCGGCCCGGACACCGCCCCCGCCCCCGACCCGGGCGAACTGGCGGCCCACGCCCGGGAACGGCTCCCCGAGTACATGGTCCCCTCCGCCTGGGTGCGCCTGGACGCCCTCCCGCTGACCGCCAACGGCAAACTGGACCGCGCCGCCCTGCCCGACCCGGACCCCGCCGACCTGCGCGGCGGCGTCGAACCGACCCCGCCCCGCGACGCCCTCGAAGCCCGCCTCGCCGGGATCTGGGAGGGGCTCCTGGCCGCCGGCCCCGTCGGCGTGCACGACGACTTCTTCGAGTCCGGCGGGCACTCCATCGACGCCCTGCGCCTGATCGGCCGGATCAATCAGGCCTTCGGCGAACGGCTCGGCGTCTCGGTCGTCATGGAACACCCGACCGTCTCCCGGCAGGCAGCCCTGCTGCGCGGCCGCCGGGCCGAGGCCGCACCGGACCCGGTGGTCCGCATCCAGCCCGAGGGCACGCTCGACCCGCTCTTCCTCGTCCACCCGATCGGCGGGAACGTCTTCTGCTACCGGAGCCTGGCCGCGGAACTGGGCGCCGAACGACCGGTCTTCGGGCTGACCGCACCCGGGCTGACCGCCCCCGACCCGGTACCCGACGCCACCGTCGGGGAGCTGGCCGCCGCCCATGTGGAGGCCCTGCGCCGGATCAGCCCCACCGGCCCCTACCACCTGGCCGGCTGGTCCTTCGGCGGGCTCCTCGCCCACGAGATGGCCGTCCAACTGCGGTCCGCCGGGCAGCAGGTGGCGACCCTCGCGCTCCTCGACACCGGCTACCCGGACCCCGGCAGCCTCCCCGCCGACGAGAACGACCTGCTGGAGTGGTTCCACGAGGACCTGGCCCGCTCCGCCGGCTTCGACCCGTCCGACGCGAGCGTGTACGCCCTGCGCAGTGCCCTGCGGAGCGTCGCCGGCACCACGACCCGGCTCGCCGTCCTCGCCGAGCAGGTGGCGCGCGACGGCTTCGCCCCCGGACTGGACCCGCGGGACCTCGCCCGGCACTACGCGGTGTTCCGCACCGGGATCCGTGCCGCCGCGGCGTACGAGCCCCCGGCGGCCCCCTGCCCGGTCCTGTTCCTCCAGAGCACGACCGGTGCCCGGGAGCATGCCGCTGACCGGTGGGCCGGGCGGGCCGCGGCCGGCTTCACCCGCCACGACGCCGCCACCGACCACTACGGACTGATGCGGCCGCCGCACAGCGCCCGGGCAGCCGCCCTCCTGCGCACCGCCCTCGCCGCGGCAGACCACCGCTGAACGGGGGCCCCGGCCCGCCCGGGGCCCCCGTAGGCCCACTCCACCCGCACCGCCCCAGCCCTGCGCGCGTCGTGCGCCGCGCGCCGACGAGGCATGCGCCGACGCGCCCCGCGCCCGGCGCCCCGCACCAGAACAGGAACGGAACACCACGTGACGAGCGATACCCCGGGGCCCGCCCCCGAGCTGAGCGGCCGCATCCGCGGCGGGCCCGGCGAACTCCTCCACGACGAAGTGCTCGCCCCGCAGTTCAGGTTCGAGTCCCGCCACCTGCTGCGCCACTACGTCGCCATCGAGAAGACCCTGGCCGCCGAGTACGTCCGGATGGACCTGATCACCGCCGAGGAGGCCCACCGCATCGCCGTCCTGCTGGACTCCGTCGGGCCGGACACCCTCAGCGCGCAGCCCGGCGCCAATATGTCGGACATCGCCTTCGCCCTCGAACGGCACGTCGAGGCGGGCCTGCCCGCCCCGGTCGTGCGCTGGCACGCCGACCGCAGCCGCAATGACCTCCAGGCCTGCGCCCAGGTGATGTACGGCCGCGACCAGCTCGCCCGCTTCGCCGGTGCCCTCCTCGAACTCGGCCTCGTCGTGCACCGGTTGGCCGAGGAGACCTGCGACCTGCCCATGCCTGGCTACACCCACTTCCAGGCCGCCCAGATCATCACCCCCGGCTTCCACCTCGCCGCGCTCTCCGAGCACCTGCTGCACACCCACGCCCGGCTGCTGAACGCCTACGACGGCATCGACGCCTCCCCGCTGGGCGCCGGAGCCATGGCCGGACAGGAACTGCCCTGGGACCGCGACCGGATGGCACGGCTGCTCGGCTTCTCCCGGCCGCAGCCCCACGCCCTGACGGCCGTGGCCTCGCGGCGCTGGAGCGCCGAACTGACCGCGGAGCTCAGCCTGCTGGGCACCGCCCTGAGCCGCTTCACCACCGACCTGCTCACCTGGGGCGGCAGCGAGTACGGCTTCATCGAACTGCCCGACGAACTGTCCGGCATCTCCTCCGCCATGCCGCAGAAAAAGAACTACCCCGTCCTGGAACGGATCCGCGGGCGCACCGCCCATCTGACCGCCTTCCACTTCGATGTGCTCCTCGGCCAGCGCAACACCCCCTTCTGCAACCTCGTCGAGGTGTCCAAGGAGGCCGGCACGCACCTGCTGAACGCCTTCGACTCGGCCCACGGGACGGTCCGCCTCCTGACCGAGGTGCTGCGCAGGCTGAGCTTCCGCGCCGACCGCATGCGCCGGGTGTGCGAGCGCGAGTTCCTCGGCGGCTTCAGCCTCGCCAACGCCCTCTGCCTCACCGAGGGGGTGCCCTGGCGCACCGCCCAGGTCGTCGCCGGGAAGTACGTCGTACGCGCGGCGACGGCCGGCGCCGCCCCCGCCCCGGGCGAACCCGCCCTGCTGGCCGAGGCGGCCGCCGGACACGGCATCACCCTCACCGACCCCGCCCGGCTCCTTGCCGACGCCTTCGACGTCGACCGGGGCCTGGAGCGCATGGTGTCCGCCGGTTCGGCCCGTCCCGACGCCGTGCGCGCGGTCCTGGGCACCCAGCGGGAGACCTACGCACGGCTCGCCGTCGACTGGGAACGGCGCGCCGCCGCGATCCGCACGGGCACCGAGGAGGGCGACCGCGCCCTGTACGGCGCGACCGCCACCGAGACCGGCAGCGAGACGGCCGCCTGCACGGCCACCGAGACCACGGGGGAGGACGGCGATGGCACCCGCACCCGCGTACGGCACGCGCACTGACACCGCCGAAGGGATCTCCGCCGCCGCCGCCGCCTCCGCCGCCCCCGCCGTCGGATCCGGCAGCGCCTTCGGCACCTTCGGCGAACTGCTCCAGGGCGCCCTGCCCCACCCGCAGGGCGACTTCCTGGTCACCTTCCCCCTGGCGCGCTGGGCCACCGCCGTGTTCCACCCCCGGCCCGGCCGGCGCGAGGTACAGGTGCGGCCGGCGCACAAGGCCAAGTCCCGCCGGGTCGCCGAAGCCGTGCTGGCCGCCCTCGGTACGCCGGACGGCGGCCTGCTGGAGGTGGCCGGGGACCTGCCCGAGGGCAAGGGGCTCGCCAGCTCCTCCGCCGACCTCGTCGCCACCGTACGGGCCGTCGGCGCGGCCCACGGCCGCGCCTTCACCCCGGCCGAGATCGAGGACTTCCTGCGCGGCATAGAACCGGCCGACGGGGTCATGTACGACGAGATCGTCGCCTTCCACCACCGCGAGGTGCGCCTCGGCCGCCGCCTCGGCGTGCTGCCCCCGCTCACCGTCGTCGCCCACGACGAGGGCGGCCAGGTCGACACCGTCGCGCACAACCGGGGCGCCCGGGCCATCGACACCGCGGACCGCGAGGAGTACGCGCTCCTGCTGGACCGGCTCACCGTCGCCGTGGCCCGCGGCGACCTCCAGGAGGTCGGCGCCGTCGCCACCCGCAGCGCCGAGATGAACGCCCACCGCCGCCGGCGCACCGGATTCGCGGAACTGCACGCCCTGTGCCGCGAGGTCGACGGCCTGGGCCTGGTGCTCGCCCACAGCGGCACCATGCTCGGCGTCCTCCTCGAGGCGAACGACCCGGCCCTCACCGGCAAGTCCGAGCACATCCGGGCCGGCTGCGCCGCCCTCGGCGGAGAGGTGTCCGTACACCGCTCCCTGGGCGGCGGCGACAGCTGGAGCCCGCAGGCCCCGCCCGTCCACCCCACCGAGCTGGAGATCTGAGCATGCTGTTCGACACCGTGACGGACGCGATCGGCGCGACCCCGCTGGTCCGGCTGCGCCTGGGCGAGGCCCGCGGCGTGGAGGTCTACGCCAAGCTGGAACTGCAGAACCTCTTCGCGATGAAGGACCGCGTCGCACGCAACATCCTGCTGGAGGCCAGGCGGCTGGGCACCCTGAAGCCGGGCGACCCCGTCATCGAGAGCTCCTCGGGGACCATGGCGCTGGGCGTCGCCCTCGTCGGCCGCTCGCTGGGCCACGAGGTGCACATCGTCACCGACCCGCGGATCGACCCGGTCACCCTCGCCAAACTCCGCGCCCTGGGCTGCCGGGTGCACATCGTCGAGGCCATGACCAGCCACGGCTGGCAGAGCGCCCGCCTGGAGCGGCTCGCGGAGCTGCAGGGCGAACTGCCCGGCGCCTTCTGGCCGCAGCAGTACACCAACCCCGACAACCCCGGCGCCTACCGCACCCTCGCTGCGGAACTCCTCCAGGACCTCGGACAGTTCGACACCCTCGTCGGCGCCGTCGGCAGCGGCGGTTCCCTGTGCGGCACCGCCCGCGCCGTGCGCGCGAGCCTGCCCGCCCTGCACGTCGTCGGCGTCGACTGCGTGGGCAGCGCCCTCTTCGGCCAGCCCGACGTACCCCAGCGGCTGCAGAGCGGGCTGGGCAACAGCCTGCTGCCCAAGAACCTGGACCGCACCCTCGTCGACGAGGTGCACTGGCTCAACGACCACGAGGCCTTCGCCGCGACCTGGGACCTCGCCCGCGAGCAGCAGATCTTCGGTGGCAACACCTCCGGCTCCGTCTACCGGGTGCTCACCGGCCTCGCCGAGCGCGCCGAACCCGGCACCCGGATCGTCGGCATCCTGCCCGACCGCGGCGACCGCTACGCCGACACCGTCTACAACGACGAGCACTGGGACGCGAACCGGCTGCGCGAGGTGCCCACCGCCACCGCGCCGGCCCCCCTCGGCGCCGACGGGACCGCCCGCACCTGGTCCGCGCTCGCCTACAGCCCGCCCGCCGCAATCCGCCGGCACCTGCTGTTCGTGGAGTCCAACACCACCGGCACCGGCATGCTCGCCCTGGACCGGGCGCGCGAACTGGGCACCGTACCCGTCCTGCTGACCGGCGACCCCGACCGCTACCGGGGACTCGCGGACACCGGCGCCGAGGTGCTGCGCTGCGACACCAACTCCGACGCCGCCCTGCGCGCCGCCGTACAGGAGCGCTTCCGCCGCGAGGAGATCGCCGGCGTCACCACCACCAGCGACTTCTACGTACCGGCCGCCGCCCGGATCGCCCAGTGGCTCGGCCTGCCCGGCAACCCCCCCGAAGCGGTGGCCGTCTGCCGCGACAAGTCGGCCCTGCGCGAGAGGCTGCGGGCCGCGGGAGTGCGCCAGCCCCGGTACGCCCTGGTGCGCGAGCCGGCCGCGGCCGCGGCCGCCGTCGCCCGCACCGGACTGCCCTGCGTGGTCAAGCCGGCCGACGACTCGGGCTCCACCAACGTCCTGCTCTGCGCCGACGAGGCGGAGGTCCGCGCCCAGATCGAGCGGATCCTCGCGATCGACACCAACGTGCGCGGCATGCCCACCGCCCGCACCGTCCTCGTCGAGGAGTACCTGGACGCGCCGGAGTACAGCGTCGAGATGTTCAGCCAGGACGGACAGGCCGCCGTCGTCGGCATCACCGCCAAGTCGGTGACCGCCACCCCGTACTTCGTCGAGCACCGCCACGTCTTCCCCGCCCCGCTGCCCGCCACCACCGCGCAGCGGATCACCGAGACGGTGACGGCGGCCCTGGACGCGGCCGGAATCCGGCTGGGAGCCACCCACACCGAGGTGAAACTGACCGCCGACGGGCCCGCCCTCATCGAGATCAACCCGCGCCCGGCCGGCGGCATGATCCCCGAACTGATCCGGCTGGCGACCGGGGTCGACCTGCTCGGGGAGCAGCTCCGCGCCGCCCTCGGCCTGCCCCCGCAGCTGAAGTCCGAGGACGCCGGCCACGCCGGCATCCAGTTCCTCCTGGCCGACACCGACGGCACCCTCACCGCCGCCCACGGCGCCGAGGCCGCGGCGGCCGTCGACGGGGTCGAGTCGGTACTGGTCACCGCCGCCACCGGCACGCCCGTACGCAGGCCCCGCAGCGCCTCCGACCGGCTCGGGCACGTGATCGCCCGCCACCCGGAGCCCGAAGGCGTCCACGCGGCCCTCGACGCGGCGCGCGCCCTGATCCGCCTCGACATCGAGTCCGCGCCCCGTTTCTGATGTGTCGTCACATCCAGACCCCCGACGCGCCGTACGACCCGTGCGGCCGCACCCGACCCGAAAGGCGAACGCCATGAGCAACCCCTTCGAGAACGACAACGCCTCCTACGTCGTGGTCCGCAACGACGAGCTCCAGTACTCCCTGTGGCCCGCCGCCAACCCCGTTCCGGCCGGCTGGACCGTGGTGCACGGCCCCGACGGCCGCCAGGCCTGCCTGGACCACGTGGAGCGCGTCTGGACCGACATGCGCCCCGCCTCCCTGGTGGCCGCCCTCGCCGGGACCGCGGCCCGTGGCTGAGCCCGCCCACCGCGCCGGGCATCCGGCCGGGCCCGACCCCGTAGGGATCCTGCGCACCCTCTTCGCCGAGGTCCTCGGCGGAGGCGAGGTGGACGCGGACCACAGCTTCACCGGGCTGGGCGGGGACAGCATCCAGGCGATCCAGGTCGTCAGCCGCGCCCGAGCGGCCGGCCTCGTCCTCACCACCCGCGACGTGCTCCGCGCCGAGAGCGTGAGCGCGCTCGCCGCCACCGCCCGGGCCCACGGGCGGGTACGGGCGGACGCCGGACCGGCCGTACCGCCGCGCCGGCTGGGCCCGCTGGCACCCACCCCGATCATGGGCTGGCTCGCCGAACTCGGCGGTCCCGTCGACACGTACAACCAGTCGCTCGTGCTGCGCACCCCGCCGGGCTTCGGGGCGGCGGAGGCCGAACGCACCGTCCAGGCCCTCCTGGACACCCACGAGATGCTCCGCCTGCGGCTGCCCGACGGGATCGGGACCTCCGGCGCCGAGCCGGTCGTACCCCCCGCGGGCTCCGTCACCGCGGCGGACCTGCTGGAACACGTGGACGCCCGGGGGGCCGGCGAGGAGGAACTGCCGTCCCTGACGCGGGAGCGGATGCGGGCGGCCCGGCGGCTGCTCTCGCCCCGCGACGGCCGCATGCTGCGCGCCGTCCTCCTGGACCGGGGGGCCGGCCATCAGGGGCGCCTCGCGCTCGTCGTCCACCACCTGGTCGTCGACGGCGTCTCCTGGCGCATCCTCCAGGACGATCTGCGGACCTGCTGGGCGGCCCTCGCCGAGGGCCGCGAGCCGGCCCTGGAACCGGCGCACACCCCCTTCGCACACTGGGCCGACCTGCTGCGCGCGGAGGCCACCTCGGGCCGCCGGGCCGCCGAGGCAGACCGCTGGGCCGCCGCCCTCCGCGAGGCCCCGCAGGCCCTCGCCGGGGTCCGTGCGCCCGGCGGCCTCGACCCCGAGAGCCCGGAGCGCACCCTCACCCTCACGCTCGGGCCGGAGGTGACGGGCCCCCTGCTCACCACCGCGCCCGGCCTCGTCAACGGCACCGTCAACGACGTCCTGCTGACCGCCCTCGCCCTGGCCGTGCTCGGCCGGCGCAGCGCCGACGGCGAGGGCGCGGGGGACGAGGAGGGCGGGGACGAGGAGGGCGCCGTCCTCGTCGACGTCGAGGGCCACGGCCGGGAGGACGTGGCCGACGGCACGGACCTGTCCCGCACCGTCGGCTGGTTCACCACCGTGTTCCCCGTCCGGCTCGCCCTCGGCCGCCCCGACCTCGACGAGGCCCGGGCCGGCGGCCCGGCGATCGGAGCCGCCCTGCGGCGCGTCAAGGAGGAACTGCGCGCCGTACCGGACAAGGGCATCGGCTTCGGGCTGCTGCGCCACCTCAACTCCCGTACCGGAACGGACCTCGCCGCGCGCGGCATCCCCCAGATCGGCTTCAACTACCTCGGCCGCTTCCCGATGGGCGGCGACGCACCCTGGGACGCCGCACCCGGGCACGCCTTCGCCCTCGACGACGCCGACGAAGGACTTCCGATGGCGCACGCCGTCGAGGTCAACGCGGCCGCCCACGAAGGCCCGGACGGCCTCACCCTCAGCGCCACCTGGACCTGGGCGGGCAACGCCCTCCCCGGACCGTGGGTCCACGACCTCGCACAGGAGTGGTTCACCATGCTGCGCGCCGTCGTCGCCCACGCCGCCCGTCCGGACGCCGGCGGCCTGACCCCCTCCGACGTGTCCCTCACCCAGGTCAGCCAGGCCGACCTCGACACCTTCGAATCCCAGCTCGGAGCCCTGCTGTGATCCCTCTGTCCCATGCCCAGCAGCGGCTGTGGTTCCACGCCCGCGACGGCGCCGACGGCGCGCTCTACCACATCCCCGTCGGGCTCCGGCTGCACGGCGCCCTCGACCGCGCCGCCCTCCGCGCCGCCCTCGCGGACGTGAGCGCCCGCCACGAAGCGCTGCGTACGGTCTTCCCCGACGAGGCGGGCCGCCCCCACCAGCGGGTCCTGGACCCTGCGGACGCCGTCCCGGTGCTCACCATCACCGACTGCCCGCCCGCCGAGCGCGCCGGGCGGGCCACCGAGGCCTCGTCCCGGCCGTTCGACCTGGTCACCGAACCGCCGCTGCGCGCCGAGCTCTTCACCGACGGCGCCGAGGACCACTACCTGCTGCTGGTCCTGCACCACATCGCGGGCGACGGCCACTCCGTGAACATCCTCGTCCGCGACCTCGCCGCCGCCTACACCGCCCGGTCCGCCGGCCGGCCGCCCGAGTGGACCGAACTGCCCGTCCAGTACCCGGACTACGCCCTGTGGCAGCGCGAACTCCTCGGCGCGGCCCAGGACCCCGACTCCCTGCACGCCCGGCTGCTCACCCACTGGGCGGGCGTCCTCGGCGGCCTGCCCGACGAGCTGGCCCTGCCCACCGACCGGCCGCGCCCGGCCGTCGCCGGCCACCGGGGCGCGGTGGTGGAGGCACGGACCGACGCCGCCGCCCACGCGGGCCTGGCCGCACTGGCCCGGGACGGCCGCGCCACCCCCTTCATGGCCGTCCAGGCCGCCTTCGCGACCCTGCTCACCCGCCTCGGCGCCGGCACCGACCTGCCGCTCGGCTGCCCCGTCGACGGCCGCGAGGACGAAGCCCTCACCGACCTGGTGGGCCTCTTCGTCAACACCCTGATCGTGCGCGCCGACACCTCGGGCGACCCCGCGTTCACGGAGGTGCTCGCCCGGGTGCGCACCGCCGCCCTCGCGACGTACGCACACCAGGAACTGCCCTTCGAGTCGCTGGTCGAACGCCTCAACCCGGCCCGCTCGCCCGCCCGTCACCCGCTGTTCCAGGTCGCCGTCTCCGCCCAGCGCACCGAGCCGCAGCTCCCCGCCTTCGCGGGTCTGCGGGCGCGGGTGGAGGCGGTCCGCACCGACACCGCCAAGTTCGACCTCACCCTGGAGGTCGAGGAAATCCACGACCCGGCCACCGGAGAACCCCGTGGCCTGTCCCTCGGCCTGGAGTACGCGAGCGACCTGTTCGACGAAGGGACCGCGCGACGCCTGCTGGACCGGCTCGTCCACCTGATCGGCGCCGTCGTCCGCGAACCGTCCGTCCCGCTGTCCGCACTCGACGTGCTGCTGCCCGGGGAGCGGGCCGACCTCCTGGAGCACTGGCAGGGCGCGCCCGCCGCCGCCGACGCCCGCACCGTCCACCGGGCCTTCGAGGAGCGGGCCGCCGCCCACCCGGACCGGCCCGCCGTGCGCTGCGCGGGCCGCGAGACCACGTACGGCGCACTCGACGCCCGGGCCGAGCGGATCGCCGGGCGGCTGCGCGCCCTCGGCGTCCGCCCGGGCGAGGCCGTCGCCGTCCTCATGGACCGCTCGGCCGACCTGGTGGCCACCTGCCTCGGCATCCTCAAGGCCGGCGCCGCCTACCTGCCGCTGGACGCCAGGGCCCCCGGCGCCCGCACCGAAGCCGTGCTCGCCGCGTCCGCGGCCGCCGTCCTCGTCACCGACGTCCCGGACGGTGAGCCCGTACCGGCGGGTCCGCGCCACGTACTGCGCCCGGACGGACGGCCCGCCGACGAGTCCCCGACGGACGGGCCGGACCGGTTGGACAGGCCGGACGGGCCGGCCGGCCATCCCGACGCGCTCGCCTACCTGATGTACACCTCCGGCTCCACCGGCACCCCCAAGGGCGTGGCCGTCTCCCACCGCGAGGTCGTCGCCCTCGCCACCGACCGGCGCTGGCGCGGCGGCGCGCACGAGCGGGTGCTGTTCCGCTCCCCGCACGCCTTCGACGCCTCCACCTACGAGCTGTGGGTGCCGCTCCTGAACGGCGGCCTCGTCGTCGTGGCGCCGCCCGGAGAACTCGACATCGACGCACTGGCCCGGCTGATGACCGAGGAGAAGGTCACCGGGACCTTCCTCACCGCCACGCTCTTCAACGTCCTCGCCGACCGCTGCCTGCCCGCACTCGGCACGCTGCACGAGGTGATGACCGGCGGCGAGGCCGCATCGCCGTCCATGGTCCGCCGGGTCCGCGAGGCCTGCCCCCGCACCACCGTCACCAACGCCTACGGTCCCACCGAGACCACCACCTTCGCCGCGACCTTCGCCGTGGGCCCGGGCCAGGAGGCCCCCGACGGGCAGGTCCCCATCGGCCGCCCGCTCGACGGCACGCGGCTCCACGTCCTCGACGAGCGGCTCGGCCTCGCCGCGCCCGGTGTCGTAGGCGAGCTCTACATCGCGGGCGCCGGACTCGCACAGGGCTACCTCGGCCGCGCCGCGCTGACCGCCGAACGCTTCCTCGCCTGCCCGTACGGCCCCCCGGGCGCCCGCATGTACCGCACCGGCGACCTGGCCCGCTGGAACACCGACGGCCAGGTCGAATACCTCGGCCGCGCCGACCGGCAGGTCAAGATCCGCGGACTGCGCATCGAGCCCGGGGAGATCGAGCACGCCCTGGCCGGCCACCCGGCGGTGGGCCAGGCCGCCGTCACCGTCGTGGACACGGCCACCGGCCCGGCGCTCGCGGGCTACACGGTACCGGCCGAGGGATCCGCCGCCCCCACCCCGCGGGAACTGCGCGAACACCTGCGCGCCCGGCTGCCCGACTACATGGTGCCCACCACCCTGACCCTGCTCGACGCCTTCCCGGTGACGGCCAACGGGAAGACCGACCTGGCCGCACTGCCCGCGCCGGCGCCGACGACCGCCGCCGCGGCGGGAGCCCGCCAGGAGCCCCGTACCGACGACGAGCGCGCACTGTGCGCGATCTGGGAGCGGGTCCTCGGCCTCCCGCACATCGGCGTCCACGACAGCTTCTTCGACCTCGGCGGGCACTCCCTGCTCGCGACCCAGCTGCTCGCCGAGGTCCGGGCGCGGTTCGGAGCCGCCGTCGGCATCCGCCAGTTCTTCACCGGCCCCACCGTCGCCGAACTCGCCGCGGCCCTGCCCGCCGCCGCGGCCGCCGGAGCCGCCGCGCAGGACCCGCCGATCGTCCGCCGGGCCCGCCGCACCCAGACCGCCTGACCACCGAAGGAACACCACCGTGAACCACCCGCCGTCCACCCCCGCGCCCGCCGCCGCCCGCTCCCTGGTCGAGGACGTCCTGCCGCTCTCCCCGCTCCAGGACGGCATCCTCTTCCACGCCCTCTTCGACGAGGAGGAACAGGACGTCTACGTGGCCCAGTTGCTCCTCGACCTCGACGGCCCCCTCGACCCGGACCGGCTGCGCGCCGCCGCCGACACCGTCCTGGGCCGGCACGCCAACCTCCGCGCCGGCTTCCTGCGCCGCGCCACCGGCGAACCCGCCCAGGTCGTCCAGCGCGGCGTACGGGCCCCCTGGCAGGAGGCGGACCTGACCGGGCTCGGCCAGGTCGAGTGCGCCGCCGCCGTCGAGACCCTCCTCGCGGAGGACCGGGCCACCCGCTTCGACCTCGCCCGGCCGCCGCTCCTGCGCTTCACCCTCATCCGTACCGGCCCGCTGTCCCACCGGCTGCTGCTGACCTACCACCACATCCTCATGGACGGCTGGTCCTGGCCGGTCCTGGTGCGCGAACTGCTCGCCCTGCACCACGCCGACGACGCGCCCCTGGGCCCGGTCACCCCCTACTCCGCCTTCCTGAGCCGGCTGCGCAGCCGCGACACGACCGCCGCCCAGGACGCCTGGACCCGCGCCCTGGACGGCCTGCCGGGCGGCACCCGCACCGCGCCCGTGTCCCCGCCGCCCGGCTCGGTGCTGCCCGACCGCGTCGAGACGTACCTCCCCGAGACCCTGACCGAGCGGCTGGGTGCCCTCGCGCGCGGCCACCGGATCACCTCCGGAACCCTCCTCCAGGGCGCCTGGGCGCTCCTGCTCGGCCGGCAGATCCGCTCCGAGGACGTGGTCTTCGGCGCCATCGTCAGCGGCCGCGACCCCGAACTGCCGGGCGTCGCCGACATCGTGGGCCTGTGCATCAACACCGTGCCGGTCCGCGTACGGATCGACCCCGAGGAGTCCCTCGTCGCCCTGTTCGAGCGGCTCCAGGACGAGCAGGCACGCCTGATCGACCACCACCACCTGGGGCTGGTCGAGATCCAGCGGCTCGCGGGAGCGGGCGAGCTCTTCGACTCCTGCGTCGCCTTCCAGAACTACCCGGTCGACGCGGCCGGCCTCGCCGCCCTCGGCGCGGGCGGGCTCCGGGTCACCGCGGTGGACCCGCACGACGCCGCCCACTACCCGCTCTCGCTGACCGCCATCCCCGGCGACCGGCTGCGCCTGCAGATCGACTACCGGCCGGACGTCTTCGAACGGGACACCGCCCAAGCCCTGCTGGAGCGCCTGGCCCGGCTCCTGGAGGCCGTCGCCGAGGACCCGTCGTGCCCGGTGGGCACCGTGGACCTGCTCTCGCCCGCCGAACGCCACCGCGTCCTGGTCGAATGGAACGACACCGCGCGCGACGAGCGCTACGCGGAGGTCGTCGAGCGCGTCCGGCAGCAGGCCGAGCGCCGCCCCGACGCCGTCGCCACCACCGACGACACCGGCCGCGCACTGGGCTACGCGGCCCTCGTCGCCCGCGCCGACGCCCTCACCCTGGCCCTGCTCGCCGACGGGGTGCGCCCCGGCGACCTGGTCGCGGTGCTCAGCGAGCCCACCGCCCGCGTCCCCGTCGCGATGCTCGGCATCCTCGGCGCCGGAGCCGCGTACGTCCCCCTCGACCCCGAGGGCCCCGTCACCCGTACCGCCGAGCTCCTCGCGAGCGGCGGGATCGGCCGGCTGCTGGCCGCCCCCGAACAGTGCGCCCGCGCCGAGGAGATCGCCGCCGCCGTCCCCGGCGGCCTGCCCGTCCTCGTGATCGACGACGCGGCCACCGCCGCCCCGGGCGGGCGACCGGCGCCGGCCGGCGGACCCGACGCCCTCGCCTACGTCTGCTTCACCTCCGGCTCCACCGGGAAGCCCAAGGGCGCCATGGTCCACCGCCGGGGCATGAACAACCACCTCCTGGCCAAGGTCGAGGACCTCGACCTCGGCGAGGGCGACCGCGTGGTGATGAACGCCCCCCTCACCTTCGACATCTCCGTGTGGCAGATGCTGGCCCCGCTGATCACCGGCGGGCAGGTCCACCTCGTCTCCAGGGACACGGCCCGCGACCCGGCCGCTCTCTTCGACGACGCCGCCCGCCGGGGCATCACCGTCCTGGAGACCGTGCCCTCCTTCGTCCGCGCCGCCGTCGACCTGTGGGACACCGGAGTGCTCCCGCCGGCCCTGCCCGGGCTGCGCTGGTTCATCGTCAACGGCGAAGTCCTGCCGCCCGAGCTGTGCACCCGCTGGTACGCGCGCCACCCGCATGCCGCCATCGTCAACGCCTACGGCCTCACCGAGTGCTCCGACGACAACACCCACGCCTTCATCGGCCCCGACGTGCACGCCCAGCTGGAACACGGCCGGCTGCCCGTCGGCCGCCCGCTGCGCAACAACACCCTCTACCTGCTGGACGCCGCGCTCGCTCCCGTACCGCCCGGCGTCCCCGGCGAACTCTTCATCGGCGGCACCGGCGTGGGCCCCGGATACCTGCGCGACCCCCGCCGCAGCAGCGAGCGCTACGTCCCCGACCCCTTCCGCGCCGAACCGGGCAGCCGTATGTACCGCACCGGCGACCTCGCCCGGATGCGGGCCGACGGCCAGCTCGACTTCCTCGGCCGCCAGGACCACCAGGTCAAGGTCCGCGGCAACCGCATCGAGCTCGGCGAGGTGGAAACCGCGCTGCGCGCCGTGCCCGCAGTGGGCGAAGCGGTCGTCGCCGTCGACCGGGACCACGCGGGCCAGCAGCGGCTCATCTGCTACTTCACCGGGACGCCCACCGCCGAGGAGGTCCGCACCGAACTGGGCCGGAACCTGCCCAACTACATGGTCCCGTCGCTCTTCCTGCACCTGCCGCACTTCCCGCTCACCGTCAACGGCAAGCTCGACCGCAAGGCGCTTCCCGACCCGGCCACCGTGCACCGCCCGGTCGGCCGACTGCCCTCGACCCCCGCGGAGAAGGCGGTCTGCGAGATCTTCGCGTCCGTCCTCGGCCTCCAGGAGGCGGGCATGGACGACGACTTCTTCGCCCACGGGGGCCACTCCCTCCTCGCCACCCGGCTGACCGGCCGCATCGGCACCGAACTCGGCGTACGGCTGAACATCCGCGACCTCTTCGAGACGCCCACCCCGGCGGGCGTCTGCGCCCGCCTGGCCGAGGCCGCCGCCGCACCCGCCCGCCCCGCCCTGCGCCCCCGCTCCCGCGACGGGGCCTGACCGCACCCGACGGGCCCGGACGCACCCGTCGTCCGGGCCCGTCGGTGCCCGCCCCCGCGCCCCGCCCCGCGAAGAGCCCGCCCGCACCTCCAGGAGACACCACCACCATGAGCCCCACCGAGACCATTCCCGTGCCCCTGCGCATCGCGCAGCGGGCCGGGCTCACACCCGAGGCCACCGCGGTCCGCGCGGCCGAGGGCGAGCTGACGTACCGGCAGTTCGACCGGCGGGCCCGCGCGGTGGCCGAGGAACTGCGCGCCGCGGGCGCCGGACCGGAGGACACCGTGCTCCTGGGGGTGCGCAGGGGCGTCCACTGGGCGGTGGGGCTGCTGGGCATCTGGTATGCGGGCGCGGCCCCCCTCCTCGCGGACCTCGACGCCCCCGACGAGCGGCTGCGCACCCTGCTGGAGGCCGCCGGCACCCGGCACGCGGTCGCCCGGGACACCTACGCCGCCGCGATGCTGCAACGCCGCACCGGAAGGGAGCTGTTCTGGGCCTCCACCACGACCGGCGCCCTCACCACGACCGCCACCCCGACCGTGGCGGCGCGGCCGCCGGCCGACGTCGCCCCCGGCTCCCTCGCCTACGTGCTCTTCACCTCCGGCTCCACCGGGCTGCCCAAGCCCGTCGCCATCGGCCACGCCGGACTCGCCGCGCAGGTCCGCACCCTGGCCGAGCGCTACGCACTGACGGCCGAGGACGCGGTCCTGCAGTTCGCGGCCCCCGCCTTCGACGTCTCCCTCGAGGAGGCACTGCCCACCTGGTGCACGGGCGGCACGGCCGTCTTCGTCGCCGACAACGTCCTCTCGCCCGCCGAACTGGAGCCGTTCCTCGCCGAGCAGCGGATCAGCGTGGTCAACCTGCCCACCCCGTACTGGGCGCAGTGGGCCAAGGACCTGGAGCGCGCGCCCCGGCCCCTGCCGGACGCCCTGCGCCGGGTGGTGATCGGCAGCGACGCGGGCCGGACCGCGGACCTGTTGAACTGGGCCGCCGCCGGCCACCCTCCGGTGGTCAGCTGCTACGGCCTCACCGAGTCCACCATCACCGCCGCCTCCTACGAGCCCGGACCGGCGGAACTGGCCGCCTTCGCGGGCGACGAGCTGATCCCGCTCGGCGAACCGCTGAAGGGCGTACGCGCCTACGTCCTGGACGAGGAGCTGCGCGAGGCGCCGCCCGGCGCCGCGGGCGAGCTGTACCTGGCGGGCTCCTGCCTGGCCCGCGGCTACCACGGTCGGCCGGCGCTGACCTGCGAGCGGTTCGTCGCCGACCCGTTCGCCGACGCCCCGGGCGAGCGCATGTACCGCACGGGCGACCGGGTCACGCGCACTCCCGGAGGCCCGCTCGTCTTCCTCGGGCGCGCCGACGACCAGGTCAAGATCCGCGGCCACCGCGTCGAGCTCAAGGAGGTGGAGGCGGCCGTGGCCGCCCACCCGGACGTCGTCGACGTGGTCGCCCGCGCCGTCGCGGCGGCCGACGGACCCCAGCTCGCCGCCTGGGCCGCCGTCGCCCCCGGCAGCACCCTGACCCCCGACGCCCTGCGCGGTCACCTTCTGGCCAAGGTGCCCGGGTATCTCGTACCGGCCGTGGTGACCTTGATGGAGCGGCTGCCGCGCACCCCGGGCGGCAAGCTCGACCCCCGGGCGCTTCCCGCCCCCGCCCCCCGATGAACCAGCCGTCCGCGGACCCCGTCCGCACCCAGACAAGGAACGCAGCCGTGTCCGTCACCACCGACGAACCCACCGATTCCGTCCAGGCCGTGGAGCGCCGGCAGCGCCGGGACTTCCGTCTCTTCATGTCCTCGCACATCTGCAACGAGCTGGGCAGCAGCATCACGTACGTCGCCCTGCCGCTGATGGCGGTGCTCACCCTGGACGCGTCTGCGATGCAGGCGGGCCTGCTCGCCGCCGCGGAACACGCGGCGTTCCTGGTGCTGGGACTGCCCGCCGGAGCGTGGGTGGACCGGATGCGCAGACGCCGCGTGATGATGGCCGCCGACCTGGCGCGCGCCGTCCTGCTGACGGCGCTGCCGGTGGCCTACCTGCTCGACCTGCACTCGATGCCGCTGCTGTACGCGGTCGCCCTGCTGCTGGGCTGCGCCCGGCTGTTCGGCGACGTGGCCGATCAGAGCTATCTGCCGACGCTCATCGGCAAGGACACCCTGATCTCGGGCAACTCGAAGCTGGAGACGGTGCGCTCGGGCGCGGAGTTCGCCGGCCCCGGCATCGCCGGCTTCCTGGTGCAGCTGCTGGGCGCCGCCGGGACGCTGGCCGGCCAGGCCGTCACCTCGCTGGTCTCCGTGGTGCTGCTGGGGCGGATCGGCGCCCGCGAGGAGAAGCCGGAGCCGGCCCCCCGCCGGCACTTGCTGCGTGACATCCGCGAAGGGCTGGGCTTCGTCGTCGGCCACCGGATCCTGCGGCTCATCGCCCTGAACACCGCTGCCGTGAACCTCTTCCTCAGCGCGGTGATGGCCCTCGAGGTGCTGTTCCTGACCCGGACCGTGGGACTGCCGCCCGCGGCCGTCGGCTGGGTGCTGACGACGGCCACGATCGGCTCGGTGCTCGCGGCCACCGCCGCGGACCGGGTGACCCGGGCCGTCGGCGCGGCCCGGCTCACGTGGCTGTCCCTGCTCGTGACCATGCCCTTCGGGCTGCTTCTCCCGCTGGCCGAGAAGGACTGGCGGATCGGCCTGTTCGTGCTCGGCTCGTTCGTCCAGTCGGCCGGCGTCACCCTGTACAACATCTGTCAGGTCACCTACCGGCAGACCGTCTGCCCGCCGCACCTGCTCGGCCGGATGACCGCCACCATGCGCTTCCTGGTGTGGGGCGTCCTGCCGCTGAGCGGCCTGCTGGCGGGGCTCCTCGGTGAACTGCTGGGCGTGCGGGACGCGCTGTGGCTGTGCGCCGCCGCCCTGTCGGTGGCCCCGCTGGTCCTGCTCTGCTCCCCGCTGCGCCGGATGCGCGAGTTCGAGGACGACGCCCCGGTGTCCGAGGAAGCGGCCGGGCCATTGGCTCAGTAGCCCAGCCGGAAGGCGATGTGGGTGAGCTGGGTCCGGTTCACCGCACCGGTCTTGCTGCGCAGCCGCCGCAGATAGGTGTCGACCGTGTGCGGGCTCAGTCCCATCCGGCAGGCGATCATCCGGTACGTGTGACCCTGCGCGAGGTAGGCGAGGACCTCCTGCTCGCGGGGGGTCAGGGCGGGCAGTTCCGGTGCGGGGGCGGTGAGTGTGCTGTCCAGCATGTGGGGCTCCGGGTTCCGGATCGATGGTGAAGGGGAGCGGTGGGGGCGGCACCCCCGGCGACGGTGCGATCACGCTGGGCGTGATCGCACCGTTTCGGTCGTCCGGGTCCTGAAGTGGCCGGACACCCGCTGTTGTTCGTCCGGTACAGACTTTCGCGCTGCATATCCTGGCGCCAGGGGGCAGGCACCTCACCAAGGTGCCTGGCAGCAAAGCGACCCGGGGCGAAAAGGGCAAAGTGGGGCAATGTACAGATCTGACGTGGTGCCGGATTCGAATGACGCCGAAATTGACATCGATGTCTACGGCTGGGTGCTCGAGCACCGCACGGTGGACGTGGACGTGGTGGCCGCGGGCATGGGGCGCGACCCGGACGAGGTCGGGCGCAGCGTGTCGCGTCTACGCGCGTCACGTCTGCTGCATGTGAGCCCGGTGGATCCGTCGGTGGCTTTCGCCGTGGCACCGGACACCGCGGCCGAGCAACTCGTCGCGCCCCTGGAGGCGCAGATCCGTGAGCAGCAGCGGGAGATCAGCGGGATCCGCGAGGACCTCGGACGTTTCCTGCCGCACTACCTGGGCCGCCGTTCCACGGGGGAGTCGCTGGAGGTCCTGGAGAGCCTGGAGGACGTGCGCGGCGCGCTCAACCGGGCCTCGCTCAACTGCACCACCGAGATGCTCAGCTCGCAGCCCGGCGGCGGCAGCAGGGTGCCCGAGGCGATGCAGGAGGCGCTGCGCCGGGACGAGACCATGCTCCAGCGGGGCATCTCGATCCGGACCCTCTACCACCACACGGCCCGCTTCAACGGCCCGAGCCAGGCCTATGTCGCCGCCACCTCCGTCCTGGGGGCGCAGTACCGCACGGCGCACGAGCTCTTCGGCCGGCTCATCGCCTTCGACCGGGAGCTGGCCTTCGTGCCGGTCGCCGACGGCAGTTGGGGCGCCGTGGTGATCCGCGAACCGTCCACCGTCGCGTACCTGTGCAACATCTTCGACCAGACCTGGGACCTGGCCTCGCCCTTCTCCGCCGCGGCCGGCCAGGGGCTCGAGGAGGTGGCCCGGGAGATCCATGAAACGATCATCCGGCTGCTCGCGGCGGGGCTGAAGGACGAGGCCATCGCCCGGCGTCTGGGCATGTCGCTGCGCACGGCCCGGCGGCACATCGCCGACATCATGCAGGAGCTCGGCGCGGGCAGCCGCTTCCAGGCGGGGGTGGCCGCCGCCGCGCGCGGCCTGCTGGACCGGGAGGTCGAGGCCGCGGGCGGGGCCGTGGCCGAGGTCCGCGGCGCGGTGGACGGCGGCCCGCGGCCGTCCTGACCCGGTGTCACGCGTTCTCGTGTCTGTCGCAGGTGGGAGCGCGTGTCGCATGCTGCAGGGATGCGAGCTGTGGAGCCGAACAAGAGGGGCACGTAATGGACATGCCGGACGAAGGTCGCGAGCGGGGGAGCGCGCACCTGCGGGAGATCGTCCTGTTCCTCTCGGTCCATCTGGACCGGGCGCCGGGTGTGCTGTGGCCCGAGTACGACAACCCGGCGTTCGGCGACGCCGATGACGCGGGCGCGGTGCCCGAGGGGGACGGTGTGCGCCCGGCCCAGGCCGACCGGTTCACCGCCGAACTGGGCGCCCTGACGGGCCTGTCCGTCCGGCTGGACCGGTTGGAGACGCCCGGGTCCGCCCCCGGCGGCGGTGTGGACGCCGTCTGGACCGCGCAGCCCGAGGGCCGGGAGCACCTGCTGATCCACCAGGTCGCCGGCGCCGTGACCTGGCAGCTGACCGGGCCCGGTGAGAGCGGCCGGCCGCAGTCCTTCCAGTGCCGGCTGCTGCCGGGTGAGCTGCTGTACGTGCCGGCCGGGTGGTCGCGCCGGTACGTCGACGCGCAGGCGGCCCAGTACGCCGTCGTCTCCCTCTGCCCGCAGGGCGGCTGACGGCGGGCGACCGGCCGCGCCGGGCATGGGGAAAGGGGGGAGGGAGGATCGCGGTGCGATCCTCCCTCCCCCCTTTCGACGGCCTTTGCGGGCCGGTGGGATCAGCCGCCCCAGGAGCTGTCGGCGGTGTCCTTGCCCCGCCCGCCGCCCAGCGCGGTGGTGACGGTCAGGACCCGGCCGTTGGGCAGCACGATCTCGCGCGGCGTCTGCGCGGTGGTGCCGCTCCCGCCCCCGGTGGTGGTCGTCGCGGTGGTCGCGGCCAAGGTGTCGTCCGCGGCCTGGGCGGCGCCGGCGGCGGGCAGCAGCAGGGCCGCGGATGCGGTCACGGACAGGGCGAAGACGTATCGCTTGAGCATGGGTTCCCCAGGGGTACGAGCGGTCTGGTGTGCGCGGACCACTTCGTGGGTCGTCCGCGCCGGTCGGTGCAGGACCAACCTTGCCGTGCCCCGGGTGCTCCGGCGGTCGATCGGACTGCTCATCAAGCTGCCTGGCGCTATGGTGAGGGGTCACGAAACATGGCGAACCACACTCAATCGGTCACAACCCCCGCTCCTGCGGCGACCGGCGAGGCCGACTCCCGGTCGGCCGGCGCCTCCGCGGCCTCCACCGGGCCGCGGGAATCGAGCTCCCGCCACACGGGGAAGACCAGCGGCGCCAACGTCACCGCGAGGTACAGCGCCCCCGTGCCCAGCAGCGCCGCCACCAGCCCCGAGGCATCGAGGACCAGCCCCGCACCGAGCATCCCCAGCGGGGTGGCCGCCAGCGCGGCGGCCACCAGCAGGCCGAACACCCGCCCCCGCACCTCCTCGGGCACCCGCTCGTAGGCCACCGACATCATCAGCGGCCCCACGACCCCCGACCCGACGCCGGACAGGGCCAGCACCGCCAGCAGCATCGGCACCCGGGGCTCGGCGGCCAGTGCCGCGCACCGCACCGACCCGACCAGGACGAAGGCCCCCACGAACACCGCGCGCCGCGGCATCCGGTGGCCCGCCCAGCCGTACAGGGCGGCCCCCAGCAGGGCGCCCGCCCCCATGGCGGTGATCATCGCCCCGAACAGGGCGCTGCTGCGCAGCACCTGGGTGCCGTAGGCCGGGTAGAGCACCCCGTTCAGCGCCCCGTCCAGGGCGTTGGTCAGCATCAGGACCCCCACCATCGCGCCGAGGAGCCGGTCCTTGCGCAACTGCGCGAGACCGAAGCGCAGTTCCCGGGCGTAGGAGGCGCGCGGCGTCCCGCCGCCGGCCGGCCGGGCGCGCGGCGGCGCGGCCGGGACCAGGGCGGCCAGCAGCAGGGCGCACAGCGCCATCGCCGCCATGTCGGCGTACAGGGTGCGGACGGCGCCGACGGTCGCGATGAGCAGACCGGCCAGCGGCGCCCCCGCCATCATGCCGATCCGCCGGGCCCCCTCGACGCACCCGGTGGCCCGCTCCGCCGTGACCCCCGCGCGTTCCATCGCGGCGGGCAGCAGCAGCTGCTTGGAGGTGTCGGACGGTCCTCGGGCCGCTCCCACCAGGAAGACCAGGGCGATCAGGACGGGCAGGGGCAGGGCGCCCCAGGCGTGCAGCAGCGGGATCAGGCTGATCGCCGCGGCCGTCAGCAGGTCCGCCCCGATGCTCGTCGCGCGTACGGGCAGCCGGTCGACCACCGGTCCGGCGAGCACGGCGGAACACAGCAGCCCCAGCACCTCGGCGGTGGCGACGAGCCCCGTCCGGGTGCCGCTGCCGGTGCTGTGCAGGACGAACCAGGGCACGGCGACCAGGGTCGCCGCCATGCCGAGCGAGGAGATCCCGGAGGCCGCCACCAGGGCGGCCAGCGGGGTGAGGCGGCGCGCCGACGCGGAGCCGCCCGGGTACGAGCTGGTCATACGGGGTTCCTTCCGGCACCGCCGCGCCGCCCGGCAGCCCTGCTCGGGACTGCCGGGCGGCGTGGTGCCCGGGGATCGTCGGGTCAGCCGGCCATGTTCAGACGGAGGCTGAGCGGGCGCATGTCCGTCCACACCCGCTCGATGTGCTCCAGGCACGCCTCCTTGGTGCCGCTCACGCCCTGGTCGTGCCAGCCGAGCGGGACGGGCCGGCCGGCCTCCCAGAGGGAGTACTGCTCCTCGTCGTTGGCCACGACCAGGTACTGCTGCGGGGACGAGTCGTTCACGGTGTTCTCCTCGGCGGTTCGGGATGCGGGATGCGGAAGGGGGTGCGGGGGTGGAGCGGGTCAGGAGGGCAGGGCGGCGGCCAGCAGCTCCGCCAGGGCGGCGCAGTGCGGGGGGTCCACCAGGTCGTGGTGGTTGCCCGGGACCGCGGCCCGTACGACGGCGCCCGCCGTGCGCGGCCGCCAGGCCGCCGGGTCCACCAGCGGGGTGGCGAGCTCGGGATGCTGCTCGTCGACGGTGAACAGGTGCAGGCCGACCCCGAGTACGGCGTCGGTGAGGTAGGCGGCGGAGGCCGCCCCGTTCGCCTCGGCGACCCGCAGCAGCCTGCGCAGGGCCCGCGTGGGCGAGGTGCGGGGGAGGGAGCCGTCCTCCCGGCCCCGGCGCACCAGGACGTCGAGCAGTTCCTCCTCGTCCAGTTCGCGCGCCGACCCGGCGTCGAGTCCCGCCGCGATGCCGTACCGCAGCAGGTCCGGATCGCCCGGCCCGCCGGCGATGCCGGCCCGGCCGCCGGGCGCGGCGCCCGGCGCGGCCGCGTCGATCAGGCCGAGGAAGGCCACCTCCTCGCCGGCGGCCTCCAGCCGGGCGGCCATCTCGTAGGCCACCGTCCCGCCGAACGACCAGCCGGCCAGCAGGTACGGGCCGTGCGGCTGCTCCTCGCGGAGCGCGGCCAGATAGCGCTCGGCCATCTCGCCCACCCGCTCCAGCGGGGTCTCGCCGGTGTTGTAGCCCACCGACTCCAGGCCGAGGACGCGCCGGTCGCCCCCGGGGCGGGTGGAAAGGTCCCGCACCAGGTCCCGGTAGCAGACGACGTCGCCGCCCCGCGGATGGACGAGGACCAGCGGCGGACGGGCCGGGTCCCCGTCGGTGAGCGGCACCAGCAGCCTGGCGGCGGCCGCCCCCGCGTCGGGCAGCGCTTCGCACAGCAGCTCGATCGTGCGCCGGCGGAACACCATGTTCAGCGGCAGTTCCACCCCGAACTCCCGGCGCACGGCCGCCATCAGGGCGAACGCCTTGAGCGAGTGCCCGCCGAGCGCGAAGAAGTCGTCGCGGACCCCGATCGGGGCGGTGCCCAGGGTCTGCTCCCACAGCCGCGCCATCCGCAGCTCGGTGGTGTCGCGCGGGGCGATGCGCCCGGCGCCGTCGCCGCGTACCGCGTCCGCCGAAGGAGCGGGCAGCGCCTTGCGGTCGAGCTTGCCGTTCGGGGTGAGCGGGAGCCGCTCCAGCGCGGTCAGGACCGCCGGCACCATGTACTCGGGGAGGTCCTGGCGCAGGAAGTCGCCGAGCTCCCGCGGATCGCCCTCCTCGTCCCGCCAGGTCACGTAGCCGGCCAGTACGGCGTCCACCCCCGTGCCGTGGACGGCCACCGCCGCCGCCAGCACCCGCGGGTGGCGGGCGAGCGCGGACTCGATCTCGCCGAGCTCCATCCGGTGGCCGCGCACCTTCACCTGGCCGTCGGCCCGGCCGCGGTACTCCAGGGAGCCGTCCGCGAGAGTGCGTACGAGGTCACCGGTGCGGTACAGCCGCTCGCCCGCCCCGTACGGATCGGGCACGAAGCGGTCCGCGGTCAGCCCGGGACGCCCGTGGTAGCCGCGGGCCACCCCGTCGCCGCCGATGTAGAGCTCGCCGAACACCCCCACCGGCGCCGGTCGCAGGGCCCCGTCCAGGACGTGCAGCCGGGTGTTGGCGAGCGCCGCACCGATCGGCACCGGGCCGTCGCCGACCGGAGCGGACAGCCGGTGGGCCGTGGACCAGACGGTGGTCTCCGTCGGCCCGTACACGTTCCAGACCGTGCCCAGCGCCGTCCGCATCCGCTCGGCCAGGGCCGGCGGCAGCGCCTCGCCGCCGCACAGCGCCCGTACCCGGGGCGCCTGCCAGCCGGACTCCATCAGCTGGTGCCAGGTGGCCGGGGTGGCCTGGACGACCGTGACCGGCGCCGCGTCCAGCTCCTTCGCGAGCAGGGCGCCGTCCCGGGCGGTCTCCCGGTCGACGACCCGCACGGTCGCCCCGCACACCAGCGGGACCAGCAGCTCCAGCACGGCGATGTCGAAGGAGGCCGTGGTCACGGCCGCGACCGTGTCACCGGCCGTCAGCTCCAGCCTGCGCACCATGTCCCGGGCGAAGTTGGCCAGCGCCCGGTGCGGGACGGTGACCCCCTTCGGGCGTCCCGTGGAGCCCGAGGTGTACAGGGTGTAGGCCGACTGCTGCGGTTCGGCAGGCACGGACGTGAAGCCGGCCGGCGCGCTCCCGTCCTGGGCCAGGGCGTCGAGGTCCACCACGGCGACCCCGTCCGGCACCTGCGCGGCGCCGGACAGCCCCGACACCACCAGCACCCGGGCGCCGCTGTCCGCGAGCATGTAGCCGATCCGGTCGGCCGGATATCCGGGGTCGACGGGCACGTACGTGCCGCCGGAGCGCAGCACGCCCAGCAGCGCGGCCGGCAGCAGCGCGGAACGCTCCGCGCAGACGGCCACCGCCGTCTCCGCTCCCACGCCCAGCCGGGCCAGCTCCCGGGCCAGCCGGCCCGAGACCTCCCACAGACCGGCGTACGTCAGGCTCCGTTCGCCGTCGTCCACGGCGACGGCCCGCGGCGTACGGGAGGCCTGTTCGCCGACGAGCACGGGCAGCGGCCGGTCGGCGGCCGGCTCGGCGACGCCGCCGCCGGCGCGCAGGATCCGGTCCTCCTCCACGGCGCCCATCAGGGGCAGGGCCGCCAGCGGGGTCGAGGGGTCGGCCACCGCGGCCGAGAGCAGCTCGGCCAGCGCCGAGGTCATGCGCTCGACGCTTTCCCGGTCGAAGAGGTCGGTGGCGAACACGGCCTCGCCGCGCAGCGCGCCCTCCTCCTCGACGAAGTACAGCGACAGATCGAACTTCGAGGCGCCGCTGGCCAGCGAGAGCGGTTCGACGTCCAGCCCGGGCAGCGCGGGCGGCTTCGAGGCCTCCTCGTCGAGCACGAGCATCACCTGGAACAGCGGGTTGCGGCTCAGGTCGCGCTCCGGCCGCACCTCCTCCACCAGGCGCTCGAAGGGCACCTCCTGGTGGGCGTACGCACCGAGCGCCGTCTCACGGGCCCGCTCCAGCAGTTCGCCGAAGCCGGGATTCCCGGACAGGTCGGTGCGCAGCACCAGGCTGTTGACGAAGAAGCCGATGAGCGGCTCCAGTTCGGTGCGGTCGCGGCCGGCGATGGGGGAGCCCACCGCCACGTCCTCGCCGCCGGACCAGCGCGCCAGCAGGGCCTGGAAGCCCGCCAGCAGCACCATGAACAAGGTCGCGTCGTGCCGGCGGCCCAGGTCGCGCAGCCCCCGCAGCAGCGGCTCGGGCAGGACGAAGGAGAACTGCTCGCCGCGCCCGGACGGGGTGGCCGGCCGGGGCCGGTCGGTGGGCAGGTCCAGCGGGGCGAGCCCGTCGAGCCGCTCACGCCAGTGGTCCAGGGTGCCCGCGAGGGCGTCGCCGGCCAGGCGGTCGCGCTGCCAGGAAGCGAAATCACGGTAGGAGACGGCGAGTTCGGGCAGCGGTTCGGCCTCCGCGAGGGTGCGGGCGTGGTAGGAGGCGAAGAACTCCCGCCAGAACACCCCCACCGACCAGCCGTCGAAGGCGATGTGGTGGGCGACGATCACCAGCAGGTGCTCCCGCGGGGCGATCCGCACCAACCGGGCCCGCAGCGGGCCCGCTGCCGCCAGGTCGAAGGGCAGCGCGGCGTCGTCCGCCGCCAGTTCCCGCGCCCGCTCCCCGGCCGCTGCCGCACCCAGCTCCGACAGGTCGGTGAAGGCGGGCGTGAACAGGGAGGCCGGACCGGGCACGACGCGGGCCGCGAACGTTCCCTCGCCACTGCCTTCCCCGGTCTCCTCGATCCGCGAGCGCAGCACCTCGTGCCGGGCGACGACGTCCTCCAGCGCGCCCAGGGCGGCCGCGGAGTCGAGCTCCCCGGTCAGCCGCACGGCGCCGGGCATGTTGTAGTCGGGCCGGCCCGGCTGGAGCCGGTCCAGCAGCCACAGCCGCTGCTGCCCGAAGGACAGCGGGCCCGGGCCCGCCGGCAGTGCGGGGATCGCCGGTTCCGGGGTGTCCGCCGCGACCGGCGAGGCCAGCGCCCGGGCCAGGTCCTCGGCCACCGGGTGCCGGAAGAGCAGTTGCATCGGGATGTCCAGGCCCAGCAGGGCGCGCAGCCGGGAGATGACCCGGGTGGCGCGCAGGGAGTGCCCGCCGCGCTCGAAGAAGTGGTCGCGGACCCCGATCGGGCCTTCACCGAGCACCTCCTCCCACACCTCGACGACCATCCGCTCCAGCGGGGTGCGCGGTGCGACGTGCGTCCGGGCCCCCGCCCCCGTGCCGGGCTCCGGCGCGGGCAGGGCCCTGCGGTCGGTCTTCCCGTTCGGGGTCAGCGGCAGCGCGTCCAGCACGACCAGCGCGGAGGGCACCATCGCGGCGGGCAGGGCCGCGCGGACGAAGTCCAGTACGGCGGCCGGATCACCGCTGCCGTCGCGCCAGACCACATACGCGGCGAGCAGCCGGTCGGCGCCCTCGCCGTGCGCGGCGGCCACGGCCCGGGCGACGTCCGGGTGGCGCAGCAACGCGGCCTCCACCTCGCCGAGTTCGATGCGGTGGCCCCGGACCTTGACCTGGTTGTCCCGGCGGCCGTGGAACTCCAGCACCCCGTCGGAGCGCAGTCGCGCCAGGTCGCCGGTGCGGTACATGCGCGCGCCGGGCGGCCCGTACGGGTCCGGCGGATAGGCCTCGGCGGTGCGGGCCGGATCGCCGAGGTAGCCGCGGGCCACCCCGCGTCCGGCGATGAAGAGTTCACCGATCGCGCCCCGGGGCAGCGGTTCGAGGTGTTCGCCGAGCACGAGCACCCGGGCGCCCGGCAGCGGCCGCCCGATGGGGATGCGTCCCGCCTCGATGTCGGCGTCCGTCACCTCGTGGTATGTGGTGGTGTTGGTGCACTCCGTGGGGCCGTACTGGTTGACCAGCCGCAACCTGCCGGGCAGGCCGAGGGTGTGCGCGGCGCGGGCCAGACCGGGCGTCAGCGCCTCACCGGTGGTCATCACCAGCCGCAGCGCCGCCGCCGGCCCGCCGACGGCGGCGATCAGCGGCTCCAGCATCGACGGGACGATCGACAGCAGCGCCGTCGCACCCTCCGCGTGCAGCAGCCGGGCCAGGGCGTCCGGATCCCCGGCCTCGTCCTGCGAGGCCAGGACGATGCGGCCGCCGGTGGTCAGCGGGGCGAACAGGTCGCGTACCGACGGGTCGAAGGTCAGTGCCGTCCGGGCGAGCACCGCGTCCTCGGGACCGAGTCCGAAGGTGGAGGTCAGCGCCTCCAGATAGCCGGTGACGGCCGCGTGCGTGACCGCCACGCCCTTGGGGCGGCCGGTGGACCCGGAGGTGTACAGCAGGTAGGCGAGGTGCGCGGGGGAGGCCGCGGCGGGCGGCTCCGTGGCGGGCAGCGCGTCCACCACGTGCTGCTCGGCGTCCAGGTCCAGGACCGGTACGGCGCCGGCCAGGTCCGCGGGCAGCCCGCCGGGCAGGCCCGCTGTCAGGACGAGACGGGCGCCGCTGTCGGCGAGGACGGTGCGGACCCGGTCGGCAGGGTGTCCCGCGTCGACCGGAACATAGGCGCCGCCGGCCTTCAGCACCGCGAGGACGCAGACCGGCATGCGCAGGTCGCGGCCGGCCAGCACCGCCACTCTGGTCTCCGGGCCGATCCCGAACTCCCGCAGCCGGTGGGCCAGCCGGTTGGCGGCGGCGTCGAGCTCCGCGTAGCTGGTGGTGCGGCCCTCGCAGGTGACGGCGGGGGCGTCCGGCCGCAGCCGGGCCTGCTCCGCCACCAGGGAGTGCAGGGTCCGGCTCGCCGGCCGGTCCGCCCGCGGCCCGGACTCCTCCCCGAGCAGGGCGGCGTGCTCCTGCGGGGACAGCACGTCCAGCCGGGACAGCGGCGCGTCGGGGGATTCGGCGGCGCCGGCCAGCAGGCGCAGGTAGTGGGCGCCGAACCGCTCGATGGTGGCCCGGTCGAAGAGGTCCGTGGCGTACTGCACCGTGCCGGTCAGACCGCCCGGGTGCTCCGTCATCGCGAGGCTGAGGTCGAACTTGGCCGTCCCGTTGGAGGTGTCGAGGCTCTCGACCTCCACCCCCTCCAGCGGCAGGTCGGCCGGCTGCTCGGGATGCAGCTGGAAGAGCACGTCGAAGAGCGGGTTGCGGCTGAGGTCGCGCTCCGGCCGCAGCTCCTCGACCAGCCGGTCGAAGGGCACGTCCTGGTGCTCGTACGCGGCCAGCGCGGTCCTGCGCACCCGGCCCAGCAGTTCGCCGAAGGCCGGGTCGCCGGACAGGTCGGTGCGCAGGACGAGGGTGTTGACGAAGAAGCCGATGAGCGGCTCCAGTTCGGTGCGGTCGCGGCCCGCGATGGGCGAGCCCACCGCGATGTCGGCCTGGCCCGTGTAACGGGCCAGCAGCGCCTGGAAGCCGGCCAGCAGCACCATGAACAGGGTGGCGCCGCGCTCCCGGGCCAGAGTGCCGAGCCGCTCGGCGAGCTCGGCCGGTACCTCCAGGACGAGGGAGCCGCCCGCGCCGGAGCGCACCTGCGGCCGCGGCCGGTCGGTGGGCAGCTCCAGGGCCGGCAGCCCGCCCAGGGCCTCCCGCCAGTGGGCGATCCCCGCGTCGGCGTCGCCGTTCGCCAGCCGGTGCTGCTGCCAGTACGCGAAGTCCCCGTACTGAAGGCCCAGTTCCGGCAGTGCGGGACGCTCGCCCCGGCGCAGCGCCGCGTAGGCGGCGGACAGCTCCTGCCACAGCACCGGCATCGACCAGCCGTCGCCGACGGTGTGGTGCAAGGCCATGACGAGCAGGTGCTCCTCGTCCGCGACCCGCACCACGCGGGCCCGCAGCAGGGGAGCGGAGCCCAGGTCGAAGGGGGCGGCGGCGTCCGCGTGCGCCAGGCCCAGCGCCCGGGAGCGGGCCGCCTCGAGAGGCAGGTCCCCCAGGTCGGTGCGGACGGGGGCGAATACCTCCGGCGCCTCCACGGTCTGTACGGGGCCCCTGGGGCCCTCGGCGATCCGCGAGCGCAGCACCTCGTGCCGGGCCACCACCGCGCTCAGCGCGGCCGCCAGCGCGTCGGCGTCGAGCGGGCCCCGCAGCCGGGCGGCGACGGGGATGTTGTAGTCGGGCCGGCCGGGCTGGAGCTGGTCCAGGAACCACAGGCGCTGCTGCGCGAAGGACAGCGGCGCGGGCTCACCGGCCGGGCGGGCGCCGATCACGGTGACGGCGGTCGCGGCCGTGCCGGTCCCGTCGGCGCGCAGGGCGTCCAGCGCCGAGGCGAACCGCTCCAGCGTCGGGTGCTCGAAGAGCAGCCGCAGCGGCACTCCGGTGCCCAGGCGGGCGCCGAGCCGCGACACGGCGCGGGTCGCCCGCAGGGAGTGGCCGCCGAGCGCGAAGAAGTCGTCGTGGCGGCCGATCCGCTCGGTGCCCAGCACCTCGCCCCACACGGCCGCTGCGAGTTCCTCGGTCGGCGTCGCGGGCGCCGCGAACGCGGCCCGGTGCACCCCGTCGTCCGGGGGCGCGGGCAGCGCGCGCCGGTCCAGCTTGCCGTTCGGGGTCACCGGCAGGGCGTCGAGCGGGACGATCGCCGAGGGCAGCATGTAGGCGGGCAGCCGCGCGGCGAGGGTCCGTTGCAGCTCGGCCGGATCGGCGACCTGCCCCTCCGAGGGCACCACGTAGGCCACGAGCCGCTGCTCGCCGGGGGTGTCCTCGCGGACCACCACCGCCGCGTGCCCGATCCGCGGGCAGCGGGCGAGTTCGGCCTCGATCTCGCCCGGCTCGATCCGGTGGCCGCGGATCTTGACCTGCTGGTCGATCCGGCCGAGGTAGTCGACGGCGCCGTCGGGGCGCCGCCGGGCCAGGTCGCCCGTCCGGTACATCCGGGCGCCCGGCGCGCCGTACGGGTCGGGGGTGAACTGCCGTGCGGTCAGGCCGGGCCGGCCCAGGTAGCCGCGGGCCACGCCGGTTCCGCCGATGCACAGCTCGCCGACGGCGCCCTGGGGGACCGGGCGGCCGCGCTCGTCCAGGACGTACAGGCGGGTGTCGTCCAGGGCGGTGCCGATGGGGATCCGGCCGTCCGCGACGGCCCCGGCACGGGGGTCCAGCCGGTGCCGCGTGGCGAAGGTCGTCGTCTCGGTGGGCCCGTAGACATTGACCAGGACGGTCTGCGGAGCCCGCTCCAGCGCCCGGGCGAAGGAGTGCGGGGAGGCGGCCTCGCCGCCCGTCCACACCTCCCGCACGCGCGTCAGGAGCTCCACGCACTCCTCGACCACCAGGTTGAACAGGGCGGCCGTCAGGAACAGCGAGGTGATCCCGTGCTCCTCCACCAGCCGGGTCAGGGCCGCGGTGTCCACGCGCCCGGGCGGCGCCATGACCACCTGTCCACCGGACAGCAGCGGCACCCACAGTTCGTACGTCGAGGCGTCGAACGACAGCGGGGAGTGCGCCAGCACCCGGCGGTGCGCGGCGCCGAAGGCGGTGTCCCGGGCGAGCGCCGCGACATTGGCGTGCGTGACACCGATGCCCTTCGGCTCGCCCGTGGAACCGGAGGTGTACATCACGTACGCCAACTGGTCCGGCGAGGAGGGCGGATACGGGACCGGGCCGGCCGGAGCCCCGTCCACCGGGGCGCTCGCGTCGAGCACCGGCACGGGCGAGGTGCGGACCGCCTCGTGGCCGGCCGTCGCCGGATCGGCCAGCAGCAGGCGGGCGCCGGTCCGCTCCAGCATCCAGTGCAGCCGGGCGACCGGGAACCCCTCGCCGAGCGGGACGTAGAGCCCGCCGGCCTTCAGGACGGCGAGGATCGCCACCGGGAGGTGGACGGAGCGCTCCATCAGCAGGGCCACCGGCGATTCGCGCACCACCCCGGCGGCGGCCAGCCGGGCCGCCAACAGGTCGGACCGGGCGTCGAGTTCGGCGAAGGTCAGGCGCTCGGCGCCGCAGACCACGGCCTCGGCGCCCGGGGTGCGCCGGGCCTGCTCCGCGAACAGCTCCACGAGGGTGGCCGCGGCGAGGTCGCGGCGGGCCGCGCCATGGCCCCCGGCCGCGAGCCGGGCCGCGGTCGGGGCGGAGGGCAGCAGCTCGGCCAGGGGGCGGTCGGGCTCCTCGGCGGCGGAGACCAGCAGCTCCAGGTAGTGGCCGAGGACGAGTTCGGCGGTGGCCCGGTCGAACAGGTCCGTGTCGAAGACGAGCGAGCCGGAGCAGGTGTCGGCGCCCTCGGAGACGAAGACGCTCAGGTCGAAGAGCGATCCGCCGAAGTCGGTCCGTACGGTACGCGCGTCCAGGCCGGGCAGCCGCAGTCCGGCCGTCTCGTCCGGCGCCGACGCGAACATCACCTGGACGAGGGGGTTGCGGTCGCCGACGCGCTCGGGACTGAGGTGCTCCACCAGCCGGTCGAAGGGCACCTCCTGGTGGTCGTACGCGTCCACCGTCGCCCGGCGGACCCGGCCGAGCAGCTCGCGGAACCCCACCTCGCCCGACAGGTCGGCCCGCAGCACCACGGTGTTGACGAAGAACCCGACGAGGGGCTCCAGTTCCACCCGGTCGCGCCCGGCCACCGGAGTGCCGACGGCGATGTCGGTGCGGCCGGCCCAGCGGGCCAGCGCGGCCTGGAAGCCGGCGAGCAGGGTCATGAACAGGGTGGCTCCACCGCCCTCGGCGATCCGGCGCAGCCGTTCGGTGAGGCGGGCGTCGAGGGTGAAGTCCAGGCTCGCGCCGTCGCCGCTGCGGCGGGTGGGCCGGGGCCGGTCGGTGGGCAGTTCGAGGGGTTCCAGCCCCGCGAGGGACTTCTCCCACCAGCGCAGCTGCCCGTCCATCGCACCCGAGGCGAAGCGGTCGCGCTGGGTGCGGGCGTACGCCTGGTAGCCCAGGGGGAGCGCCGCCCGTGCGAGGGGACGGTCCGCGAGCAGGGCCGCGTAGCCCTCGGAGAGCTCCTGCCACAGCAGCCCCATGGACCAGCCGTCGGTGGCGATGTGGTGGACCACCAGCACCAGCAGATGGTCCTCGGCGCCGAGCCGGATCAGCAGGGCGCGCAGCAGCGGGCCCGCCGCGAGGTCGAAGGGCCTGCGCACCTCCTCCCGGGCCAGGGCGTGGGCCCGCTCCTCCAGATCCGGGAGGGGGGCGTCGCCGAGGTCCAGCACCGGCAGCGGGACGGCCGCCGGAGCGGGCAGGACCACCGGGTGCGGGGCGCCGTCGCGCTCCTCGAAGACGGTGCGCAGCGGTGCGTGACGTGCGACGACGGCCGTCAGACTGCCGCGCAGCAGGTCGGGCCGGACGGGGCCGCGCAGCCGGACGACCTCGGGGATCGCGTAGCCGGGGGTGCCGTCCATCATCCGGTCCACCAGCCACATCCGCTCCTGGGCGAAGGAGGCGACGGGTGCGGCGTCGGGGCCGTCGGCGGTCGGGGCGGGGGCCGACTCGGCCGCCGGACCGGCGGCCGAGTCGGCCAGTGCGGCGCGCACGCGGCGGCGCAGCAGTTCGCGGGCGGCGGCCAGTCGGCTGTCCACGCCGGCGGGCAGGCTCTCCTGGGTGGTCACGAGGTCTCTCCCTGAAGTACGAGTGAAGGAACGCCGTCGGTGGCGGTCTCGGTACCGGCTCCGAACGGGGCCGGTTCGGCCTCCAGTTCGGCCAGCAGCACCGTTTCGACGGCGGTGGCGAGAGCGGCGACGGTCCGCTGTTCGAAGAGGGTGTGCAGGGGCAGGTCCAGGCCGAGGGACTGGCGCAGCCGGGCCGCCACCCGGGTGGCGCTCAGCGAGTGCCCGCCGAGGGCGAAGAAGTCGTCGTGGCGGCCGATCCGCGGCGCGTCCAGTACGGAGGCCCACACCATGGCGACCAGTTCCTCGGTCTCCCCGGCGGGCGGTTCGTAACCGGTGGCCGCGGCTGCCGCGGCGGGCGCCGGGAGCGCCCTGCGGTCGAGTTTGCCGTTCGCCGTGACGGGCAGCCCGTCCACGACGACCAGCACCGGCACCATGTACTCCGGGAGGGAGCGCGCCAGTTCGGCGCGCATCGGCTCCGGGTCGGGATCCGGGTCCGCCCCGGGCTCCGGGACGACGTAGCCGACGAGCCTGCGCTCGCCCGGAACGTCCTCGCGGACGACGACCGCGGCCCGTCCCACACCGGGGAGGCGGCCCAGCGCCGTCTCGATCTCGCCGAGTTCGATCCGGAAGCCGTGGATCTTCACCTGGTCGTCGGTGCGGCCCAGGTACTCCACGCAACCGTCGGCCCGGTGGCGGGCCAGGTCGCCGGTGCGGTACATGCGCGAGCCCGGTGGGCCGAACGGGTCCAGCGGGAAGCGCTCGGCGGTCAGCGCCGGGCGCCGCAGGTACCCGCGGGCCAGGCCCGCGCCCGCGAGGAACAGCTCGCCCGCCACGCCCACCGGGACGGACCGCCCCCGCGGGTCGAGCACGTACAGGGAGGTGTTCCAGATCGGGCGGCCGATCGGCACGGGTCCGGTGTCCTCGCGGAGGCAGTCCCAGTGCGTGACGTCCACGGCCGCCTCGGTGGGCCCGTAGAGGTTGTGCAGGGGCACGTCGAGCACGTCGAGGAAACGGTTCTTCAGTTCCTCCGGCAGCGCCTCGCCACTGCACACGACCCGCCGCAGCGAACGGCAGCCGCCCGCCTCGGGGTCCTCCACGAACGCCGCCAGCATGGACGGGACGAAGTGGACGGTGGTGATCGACTCCTCCTGGATCACCCGGGTGAGGTAGGCGGGGTCCTTGTGCCCACCGGGCTCGGCGACGACCAGCGCCGCGCCGGTCAGCAGCGGCCAGAAGAACTCCCACACCGACACGTCGAAGCCGAACGGGGTCTTCTGGAGCACCCGGTCGTCCGCGCCCAGCCGGTACCGGTCCTGCATCCACAGCAGCCGGTTGACGATGGCCGAGTGCTCCACGACGACGGCCTTGGGCCGCCCTGTCGACCCGGAGGTGTAGATCACGTACGCGGGGTGCGAGGGCAGCGGGGCCCGCAACTGCGCACCGGCACCGGCACCGGCGCCGTCGCCGTGGACGGATGCCGGATCCAGCAGGGGCAGGTCCGCGGCGGCCGGCAGCGCGGCAGCCACCTCGTCTCCGGCGAGCAGCAGGACGGGCTCGGCGTCGGACAGCAGGTAGGCGATCCGCTCCGCCGGCAGCGACGGGTCCACCGGCAGGTAGGCCGCCCCCGACTTCAGCACGGCCAGCAGCGAGACCACCATCTCGGTGGAGCGGTGCAGCGCGACCGCGACGATCCGCTCCGGACCGGCTCCCCGGGCGCACAGCTCCCGGGCCAGCCGCTCGGCTCGGGCGTCGAGTTCGGCGTACGACAGGCGTTCGTCCCGGAAGGCGGTCGCCGGGGCTCCGGGCGTCCGGGCCACCTGCTGGGCGAACAGCTCCACCAGCGTGGTGGCGGGGACGGGCACGGCCGTTCCGTTCCACGCCCGGATCAGCCCGTGCTGCTCCTCGGAGAGCAGGTCCACCTCCCCGACCGGGGTGGCGGGGGCGTCGGCGACGGCGGTCAGCAGCCGCTCCAGGGCCTCGCCCAGGCTGCGTGCCGTCCGCGCGTCGAGGACGTCCGTACGGTGGTCGAGGTGCAGCCGCAGCCGCTCCCCGGGCAGGACGATGAGGTTGACGGTGTAGTGGGTGGCGTCCGAGCCCTCCACCCCGGTCAGCCGCGGGCCGCAGGCCAGGTCCCGCATCGACTCCAGGTCGAGCGGATAGTTCTCGACGACGACCGTGGTGTCGAAGAGGGTGCCCAGCCCCGCTGCCCGCTGGATGCCGGCGAGCCCGGCGTGCTGGTGGTCCATCAGGTCCGCCTGCTCGTCCTGGAACCGGGCGAGCGCGGCCAGCAGCGGCTCGTCCTCGCGGATCCGGAACCGCACGGGCAGCGTGTTGATCAGCAGCCCGACCATCTCCTCGATGCCCGCGACGTCCGCGGTGCGCCCGGAGACGGTGCCGCCGAACACCACGTCGTCCCGCCCGGTCACCCGCCCCAGCAGGACCGCCCAGAGGCCCTGGACCACGCTGTTGAGGGTCACGCCCGCGGTACGGGCCCGCGCGGTGAGCCGCGCCGTCAGCTCCGCCGACAGTTCCACCGAGGCCCGCTCGGGCAGTGCGTCGATCCGATGGGGGTCGGCCGCACCCAGCAGGGTCGGCTCCTCCAGCCCGGCCAGCGCACCGCTCCAGGCGGCCTCGGCGGCGCCGTCGTCCTGGCGGGCCAGCCAGTCCAGGTGCGAGCGGTACGGGACCCCTTCCGCGACCGGACCGCTCTCCCCGGGCCCGGGCTCACCGGCGCGCGCGGTGCATTGCGCGTATCCGGCGAGCAGTTCGCGCACCAGCACGGCCGAGGACCAGCCGTCCCACAGGATGTGGTGGTTCGTCATGACCAGCCGGTGCTCGGCGGCGCCGAACCGGACCAGGGTGAAGCGCACCAGCGGGGGCCGCTCCAGGTCGAAGCGGCGGGCCCGGTCGGCGGCGAGGAGCCGCTCCCACTCCCGCAGCCCGTCCGCGGAGCAGAGCCCGGCGAGGTCCACCGTCTCCCACGGGGCCTCGACGGATTCGAGGACGACCTGCACCGGGCGGTCCAGACCCTGGTCGGTGAAGGCGGAGCGCAGCGCGGGGTGGCGGCGCAGCAGCCGGTCGCAGGCCGTCCGCAGGGTGTCCTCGTCCAGCGGGCCTTCCAGAGTGAGGACGAGCTGGCCGGTGTAGGCGTCCATCGCGCCCGTGTCGAAGGCGGAGTGGAAGAAGAGGCCTTCCTGGAGCGGCGAGAGCGGCAGCACGTCGGCGAGCCCGGTGTGGCGGGCGGACAGGGCGTCCGTCTCCTGCTGCGTCAGCCTCGCCAGCGGCAGGTCGCGGGGGGTGAGGCGGCGCGGTCGGGCGGCGCCCGTCCAGCTGGCCAGCAGGCGCAGGGCCTCGCCCCAGGCGGACACCAGGGCGTCCGCCTCGGCGTCGCCCAGCAGGGCCTGCGGATGGGTGAGGACCGCGGTGAAGGAGGGGCCCTCGGCGCTGTCCACGGCCATGGCGTCGATCTGCAGGACGTGCTCGACGGGCATGGCCGGATCCACGTCGGCGCGCAGCCCGCCGGCCTCGGGCGCGGGGCTCCAGGGAGCCTCGTCCCCGCCGGAGAACCGGCCCAGGTAGTTGAACAGGATCCGGGGCCGCGGGAGTTCGGACAGTTCCGCGGCGGTCTGCGGATTCAGGCGGCTCAGCAGACCGAAGCCCGTGCCGTGGTCCGGTACGGAGGCGATCGCCGTGTGGATCCGCGCGACCAGCTCGGCGAGCGCGTCGCCGCCGCGGGCCGCCGCGTCCAGGTCGAGGCCGTCCAGGTCGAACCGGACCGGGTACTGCGTGGTGAACCAGCCCACGGTGCGCGCCAGGTCGTGGCGGCCGGTGCGGTCCATGCGGCCGTGGCCCTCCAGATCGACCAGCAGCGGCCCGGCGGCGGTACCGGGGGAGCGGAGGCGGTGCGCGGCGAGGACCAGGCCGGCGAGCAGCACCTCGGCCGGGCCGGTGCGCAGCGCGCTGGGCACCCGGGCCAGCAGCGGGCCGGCGACCTCGGCGGGCAGGTCGAGCGTCAGCGCGCGGGTGGCGCCGGCGGTGTCCCGTACCGGGTCGGGGACCCGGTGCCACGGCACGCGCGGATCCGGGCCGGCCGCGGCGCCCTCCAGCATCGAGCGCCAGAAGGGGAGTTCGGCGAGCACCTCCGGAGCGTGCGCCTGGAGGGCGAGGTGGTGGGCCCAGGCGCGGAACGACACCTCCCCGTCGGCGGCCGGAAGCGGACGCCCGGCGACGGCGGCCTCCCAGGCCGCGGCCAGGTCGGCCGTCAGGATCCGCCAGGACACCCCGTCCACGGCCAAGTGGTGCACGCACAGCAGCAGCCGGTCCGGCGAGGCGCCACCGGCGTCGAAGCGGACCGCCCGCAGCATCACCGAGGCCGCGGGGTCCAGCCGGCGGGCCGCCACCCGGGCCGCCTCCGCCACGACCGCGGCGCGGGCGGACTCGTCCGCCCCCGTCACGGCGACCGTGCGGTACAGCTCGGACACGTCGACCGAACCGGGTTCGCCGACGCTGCACAGCGGGCCCCCGGGGCCTTCGGCCACGCCGAGGCGCAGCGCCCCGTGCCGGTCCACGACCGACTGCAGGACCCGTACGAGCGTCGCGTCGTCGGCGCCCTCGGGCAGGGCCAGCACCATGGACTGGCTGAAGCGTGCGACGGGGCCCGGCCCGTCCAGCAGCCACCGCATGACCGGCGTCGCGGGCAGCGGACCGCACACGTCGACGGCCGGACCGGCGGCCACGGCCGTACCGGCGTCCGGCTCGCCGACGGCCGCGGCGAGAGCGCCCGGCGTCTTGTGCGCGAACACGTCGCGCAGCGTGAAGGAGAAGCCGTGCGCCCGTGCCCGGCTGGTCAGGGTGAGGGCGGTGATGCTGTCACCGCCGAGCTCGAAGAAGTTGTCGTCCGGATCGGCGGTGGTGCCGAGGGCGTCGGAGAACAGCGCCGCGAGGGCCAGTTCGACGGCGCCGTACGGGCGCTCGGGGCGCTCCGGACGGGCCGCGGCCCGCGGTACGTCCAGCCGCGCACGGTCCACCTTGCCGCCCGGCGTGAGCGGCAGCCGGTCCACCGCGACGAAGGTGCGGGGCACCATGTAGCCCGGCAGCACCCGGCCCAACTCCGCGGCCAGCAGAGCCGTATCGGGCGCCGGGCCGTCCTGCGGCGGCGCCACGAAGGCGACCAGCCGCCGGGCGCCGCCGGCCGGCGCGTGCACGATCACCGCGGCCTGCCCCACCGAGGGCTGCCGGCCGAGCACCGCCTCGATCTCGCCCAGTTCGATGCGGTGGCCGTTGATCTTGACCTGCCGGTCGACCCGCCCGAGGAACTCCAGCTCGCCCCGCGCCGACCAGCGCACGAGGTCGCCCGTCCGGTACATCCGCGCACCGGGAGCACCAGCGGCACCGGAAGCACCGGAGAAGGGATCGGGCACGAACCGGTCGGCCGTCATGGCCGCGCGCCCCGCGTACCCCTGGGCGAGACCGGCGCCGGCCACGCACAGCTCGCCGGTCGCCCCCGGCGGCAGCAGCCGTAGCCCCCGGTCCACCACGTACGCGCGGTGGTGGGCCATGGGGCGCCCGATGGGCGGGGTCCGGCCGTACGAGGGCGGGGCCACCCGGTGCATGGTGACGGACACGGCGGCCTCGGTGGGCCCGTAGGCGTTCCAGACCTCGCGTCCGTCGCTCGCCCAGCGGTCGACGGCGTCGCCCGACGGGGCCTCGCCCCCCGTGGACAGGAACCGCAGTGCGGGCAGGGCGGCCGGGTCGAGCAGCGGCAGCAGCGCAGGCGGCAGGTCGGCGACCGTCACCGCGTGGTCGGCGAGCAGCGCCTGGAGCCGGTCGACGTCGACTCGCTCGGCGTCGGTGGCGAGGACCAGGGTTGAGCCGCTCAGCAGGGAGCCGAAGACGTCCAGGACCGACACGTCGAAGGACAGCGAGGCGAACCCGAGGAAGCGCTCGGTGCGTCCGGACCCGCCGAAAGCGGTGTCGTCGCCCGCCCCGCACAGTGCGAGGTGGCCGCGTACGAAGTCGACGGCCGCCGCGTGCGGGACGACGACGCCCTTCGGCTCGCCCGTACTGCCCGAGGTGTACAGCAGGTACGCGGCGGACGCCGGCGGCACCGCCGCGCTCTCGCGGCCGCGGCGGACCGGGTCGCTCACCGCTCCGGTGAGGACCACGGACGGCAGGTCGTGCGGCAGCCGCTCGTGGGCGCCGGGCCCGGCGACGACCGTGCGCAGCCCCGCGTCGCGCACGATGTACGCGATCCGCTCGGGCGGCAGGCCGGGGTCGAGCGGTACGTAGCAGCCGCCCGCCTTCAGGACACCGAGGAGGGCCGCGACCATCGCGGGCGAGCGCTCCACGCACACGCCGACCGGGGTGCCCAGCTCCACGGTCGGCCGCAGCCGGTCCGCGATGTCCTGCGCCCAGGTGTCGAGTTCGCCGTAGCTGACCTCCTGACCGGCGCAGACGACGGCGACCGACTCGGGTGCGCGCGCCGCGGCCTCCTCGAAGAGCGTGTGCAGCAGCCCGTCGCGGGCAGCGTCGTCGCTGCCGCCCTCGGCGAAGGCGGCCAGGCGCTCCTCGTCCTCGGCGGTCAGGAAGGGCAGCGAGCCGACCGGGGCCTCGTCGCGGGCCTGCGCGAGCGCGACCAGGAAGCGGGTGAACCGTACCCGCAGCGCCTCGAGTTCGTCCGTGCCGATATCGGCGGCGTCCCCCTCGGCCTGCACGGTCAGCTGGCTGTCGCCGCCGCGGTCGTAGACGTTGAGGGAGACGTGCTCCACCGGGCCGACCGAGAGGTTGTGGGCGGCCGAGGGAGCGCCGGCGAAGGACAGCTCGTAGTCGAAGGACATGAGGTTGACCGCGGCGTCCCACGGCCGGGGCCCGGTCCCGGTGTACTCCTCGATCCGGTACCGCTGGTGGCGCAGGGCGTCCTTGATGCCGGCGGAGGTGCTCCGTACCAGCTCGCCGACCGTGGTGTCCCCGGTGACGGACAGCCGCAGTGGCAGGACCTTGGAGAACATGCCGGGCGTGCGGCGGGCGTCCTGGGTGGTGCGTCCGGTGACCGGCAGGCCGAGGACCACGTCCTCGGCGCCGCCTGCCCGGTGCAGGTGGGCGGCGGCCGCGGCCATCACCAGCGCCGACCAGCGCGTGCCGTGCCGGCGCGCGCCCTCGCGCAGGGTGCGGGCGTCGTCGGGGTCCAGCTCGCCGCTCACCCGCACCGTCGTACCGGAGGCGGGCGCCGGAGCACTGCCGGTGAAGGACACGGGCTCGGGGGCGCCGTCCAGCCGGGCCCGCCAGAACTCCCGGTCGGCCGCGTACCGTTGGGAGCGGGCGTACTCCTCCTCCTCGGCCACGATCCGCGCCCACGGCGTGCTCCCGGGCGCGGGGACGGGCTCGCCGGCGACCAGCGCCGAGTACACCTGCGCGGTCCGCCGCGCGAGGAGCGGGCCGGTGACCCCGTCCGCGACGAGGTGGTGGTAGGCCTGCATCCAGCGGTACACCGCCGGACCGGTCCGAACCAGGAGGAAGCGGCACACGTCCCCGGTCGCCAGGTCCGTCGGCCGGGCCAGCTCGGCGCGCATCAGCCGCTCGGACTCGGCCTCCGGGTCGGGATGGCCGCTGACGTCGATCGTCTCCATCCGTAGCGGCGGCGGACCGGCAGGTATCTGGCACACCACCCCGTCCACGACGGCGAAGCGGACGCACAGCGTCTCGGTTCCGGCCACCATCGTGCGCACCGCCTCGGCGAGCAGCTCCGGATCCACCGCCCCGCGGATCTCCAGGTACTCGCCGATGGTGTAGTCGAGGCGGGTGGGGTCGAGCTGCTGCGCGAACCAGACGCCGTTCTGCGGCGGGGTCAGGGGCAGCGGCCCGCGGTCGTGAGTGGCCATGCGGTGGTCAGTCTCCTCAGTCGGATCGGTCGATCAACGACGACGTGAGGCCACTGTCCGTGACGGCCGGACGGTCCCGAAAGTCCCACTAATACGCCTCTTGACGACACCCGATCCACTCGGAGAAATCCCCGGTACCGCGATCCCGTGACAGGTGGATCCAGCTGCCGCCGTCCGCGGCGCACGCCGTCGACCCGGCAGCGGCAGACGGGCGCGGGCGCGGGTGCCGCGCCGGCTTCTGCGCCCGCCAGGCGTACTCGTACGGGCCTTCCCCGGGGACGGGGTCCGCGTCACCGTCGGCCTGCCGGAGGAGAATGACGCCTTCCTCCGGGCGGCCGCGCGCTACCGGTCCGTCATCGGCCCCGGACGGCCTCGGGCCAGTTGCGGTTGACGGTTTCCCTCGCCTTCTCGCGCTGCGCCTTCGTCGGGAACGTCGGGGTGCCCTCGACCGTCGGCAGGTTTTCCGCGGCGGCCACGTCGAGGGTGCCGTCCTGCGCCATGGCTTCCATGAGGACGGGGCGTGCGTAGGCGCCGAGCCGGAGGTTCTGGCCCTCGGGGCTGAAGAGGTACTCCTGCCACAGCCGGGCCGCGGCGGGGTGCGGGGCCTCCTTGCTCACCCCGTTCGCGTAGTACTCGGCGAAGCTGCCGTCGAAGGGGATGGCTGTCCGCCAGTCGACGTCCACGCCCTTCTCGCGGAACTGGTCGGCGTAACCGAGGTTGAGGAAGTCCCAGTCGATGCTGATGGGGGTCCGGCCCTGCGCGATCGTCTCCGGTGAGGATTCGACCGGGATGAAGTTGCCGCTCCTGCTCAGCTCGGCGAAGAAGTCGATGCCGGGCTGGATGTTGTCGAAGGACCCGCCGTTCGCCAGGGCCGCCGCGTACACGCCGGCGAAGGCGGAGCCGGACTTGGTGGGGTCGCCGTTGAGCGCGACCTGGCCCTTGTACTCGGGCTTGCGCAGATCGGAGAAGGTCGAGGGGCAGGTCTTCACCCGCTTGGCGTCGCAGCCGATCGAGATGTAGCCGCCGTAGTTGTTGTACCAGCGGGAGTCCTTGTCCTTCTGCTCCTCGGGGATCCGGTCGAACTGGGCGACCTCGTACGGAGTCAGCAGGCCCTGCCGGGCCGCCGACTGTGCGAACGAGCCCCCCACGTCGATCACGTCGGGGGCGCGGCCGTCGCCCCTGTGCTCCTTCAGGGCGTTGATCTCGTCCTGGCTGGTACCGTCCGGGTTCTCCACCGTGACCTTGATCCCGTACTTCTTCTCGAAGCCGTCGATCAGGGCGCCGTAATTGGCCCAGTCGCGCGGGAGCGCGATCGTGTGGAGCGCGCCCTCCTTCTTCGCCGCCGCGACCAGTGCCGCCATGCCGCCGGCGTCCGCCGCGGAGGTGGCCACCGCCGGCGCCCTGGGCGCGGCGGCGGGCTTGTCTCCGCAGGCGCCGAGGGGCGCCGCCGCGAGGGCCAGGAAGGCGGCGACGAAGGCTGTCCGGAGACGGGGTGCGGGCACAAAGGCTCCATAACGGGTGATCGCGTACCTGTCGAAGCCAGCGTACGGTCGGTGGCCCGGCCGGCGCAGTCCCGGGCGGTGGTGTCCGCCGCCTTCCTCCCCGCGCCCGCCGCGGCGGGCGCGTGCTCAGAACCCCTCGTCGTCCCACGCGGACAGGAGCGCTTCCCCGAGATCGATAGCGGGTGGCGCGGCCCCCTCGTGCAGGGTCTGCTCGCTCCAGATGATCTTTCCGCGGGCGGTGTAGCGGGTGCCCCAGCGCTCGGCGAACTGCGCGACGAGGAACAGGCCGCGCCCGCCCTCGTCGGTGTCCGCGGCCCGGCGCAGGTGCGGGGAGGTGCTGGACCCGTCGGAGACCTCGCAGACCAGGCAGCGGTCGTACAGCAGGCGCACCCGGATGGGCTCGGTGCCGTAGCGGACGGCATTGGTGATCAGCTCGCTGAGGATGAGTTCCGTGGTGAACGAGATGTCCTCCAGGCCCCACTCCACCAGTCGGCGGGCGCAGGCGTTGCGCACCGGGGACACCGCCGCGGGGTCGGGGGCCACGTCCCACTCGGCGATCCGCGCCGGATCCAGCAGGCGGGTGCGGGCCACCAGCAGCGCGACGTCGTCGCTGGGCCTGGCGGGCAGCATCGCGTCGATCACCGCGATGCAGGTCTCCTCCGGGGTGCGTGAGGGCCCGGACAGGGCGGTGCGCAGCGCTGCCAGGCTGACGTCCGGATCACGGTCGCGGCCCTCGATCAGCCCGTCGGTGAAGAGCGCCAGCCGGGAGCCCTCGGGCAGGGTGAGCGTCACGCTCTCCATGGGCATGCCCGCGCCCAGCCCCAGCGGCGGGGAGACCGGCACCTCGGGGAACGACACGGTCCCGTCGGGGTGGACCAGAGCGGGTCCCGGATGCCCGGCGGTGGCGGCGGTCACCTGTCCCGAGACGGGGTCGTAGATGGCGCACAGGCAGGTGGCTCCGGTGATGCCCTGCCACTCCTGCTCGTCGGTGTCGATGTGGGCGACCAGTTCGTCCAGGTGGCTCAGGAGCTCGTCCGGGGGCAGGTCGAGGGTGGAGAAGTTGTACACGGCGGTGCGCAGGCGCCCCATGGTCGCGGCGGCGTGCAGACCGTGGCCGACGACATCGCCCACCACCAGGGCCACCCGGGTGCCGGGCAGGGGTATGACGTCGAACCAGTCTCCGCCCACCCCGGCCTGGGCGGCCAGATAGCGGTGCGCGACCTCGACGGCGGACTGCTCCGGCACGCCCCGGGGCAGCAGGCTGCGCTGCAGGGTGACGGCCATGGTGTGCTCGCGGGTGTAGCGCCGGGCATTGTCGACGGAAACGGCCGCCCGGGCGGTCAGCTCCTCGGCGAAGGACACGTCCTCCTCGTCGAACGGCGGCGAGTCCGGTCCCCGCCAGTAGCCGGCCATCCCCAGCACCACGCCCCGGGCCCGCAGCGGCACCACGATCAGGGAGTGGATGCCGCGGTCCAGGATCTGCCGGGCGTTGGCCTGGTGCTGGGCCCGCCAGCGGTGGGTGGCGTGCAGGTCGGCCTCCAGGACCGCGTGGCCGCCGGCCAGCCCGGCGGCCATGGGGCCGCCGGGAGCGAACCGGATCAGCTCGCCGGCGGGTGAGAGCGGGTGGTCGCCCTCCAGACCCACGACGGCGGTGCGGCGCATCTCGGCATGCGCCTCGGACGGCTCCTCGCCGCGCAGCACCGGCTCCAGCAGGTCGACCGTGACCACGTCGGCGAACCGCGGGGCGGCCACCTCCGCCAGTTCCTCCGCGGTGCGCTCCACGTTCAAAGTCGTTCCGACCTGCACCCCCGCGTCGTACAGCAGCTTCAGCCGCTCACGGGCCATCTCGGCCCGGCCAGAGAGCGCCATCAGCTCGGTGGTGTCCCGCAGCGTCACGACGGTCCCGGCCTTCCCGTACGGGGCGGTGGGCCGGATGTTCACCGCCAGCAGCCGCTCGGCCGCCATGTGCAGCTCGTCCGTCGCGGAACGTCCCGACGCGATCGGATCGGCGATCGCCTCCTCCAGGCCCAGGTCCGTGACGGGACGCCCCTCCGCGTCCGCCGGCAGGTCGAGCAGCCGCCGCGCCTCGTCATTGGCCAGCAGCAGCCGGCCGCCGCCGCCGACGATCAGTACGCCCTCGCGCACCGCGTGCAGCACCGCGTCGTGGTGCTCGTACATGCTCGTCATCTCGGCCGGTCCCAGGCCGTGGGTCCGGCGCAGCAGCCGACGGCTCACCAGGGCCGTCCCGCCCGCGGACAGGGCCAGCACCGCGGCGGCGGTGCCGAGGACGACCGGCAGCTGCCCGTTCACCATGCCCTGGACGTTCTGGACCGTGACGGGGGAGGACACGACGGCGATGACCTTGCCCTCGGCGTCCTTGACGGGAACCACCGAGACCACGGACTGCCCCAGGGACCCGGCGAACGTCTCGGTGAAGGACTTGCCGGCCGCCGCCTGCGCGAAGGGGCCGACGACACGCTTGCCGATCTGCCGCTGATCGCTGTGGGCGAGGGTGATCCCGTCGAGTCCGTACACGTTGATGCCGTCGACCCCGGCGATCTTCCGGGCCGCCTCGGCGCTCGGCTGGAGCACCGCGCTGGGGTGCTCGCTGCGCAGGGCGGCGACGATGCCCGGGGACTCCGCGAACGTTCCGGCGGCGGCGAGCGTACGGTGCCGGGCGTCCAGCATGGCGGAGCTGCGGGCCTGCACGACGAGCGCCACGACCGCGGCGGCGACGAGAAGGACCACGACGGCCAGCTGGAGGAGGAACACCTCGCCGGCCACACTGCGCACGCTCAGGAGGGAGGAAAGACGCTGCGGCCGCCGCGTCTTTCCCCCGGCGGGCCGGGCGTGCTCCTGCTGCTCCTGGTGGGGTTCCGGGCCGGGACCGCGAGGGGGAAGGGAAGAGCCCGTGGTCGATCCGAGCAGCCGGTGCCGGAGCAGTCCAAGGAGGTTGCTCATACTCCAGTTTCCAACCTCAGCCGGTCGTCGGCAGCGGGGGGAGCGGCGCCCGCCCGATCGGCCGGCGGGAGCTGACTGGACATGCCAATGGTTGTAACCTGCGGAGACCGCCCTTGACCTGGAAAGAGCAGGCAGGGAGCAGACGAATGGGGAGCTTCTTCATGTTTCGTACCATGTTCAAGTCCAACATCTGACATCTGGACGTTTCCCGCAGGTCAGCGATCCAGCGCACCTTCGGTGCGCGCCGGGGGCGTGGTAAATGCCGCGGCGCGCGCCGGGGGTGCTTCTGTCCGCTCTGACGGGGCATGGTGCGGGTCCGGGATGGTGGTGGGGTTCGTTCCGGCCGAAACCGATGCCTCTGTGATGCCTGTGAGCTCGCAGGTCAGCGTGGTGCTGGGGGCCTTCCACGGGAACCGTGGAGTGTTGCTGTGAGCACGTGCGTCAGAATTCCTGATTCACCCTGGCCCTCCCGGAACGGCATACCGACCGGGAGGGAGCAGGAGCGTGGACGTACTGCACGAACGGTGCGCCGGCCTGGACATCGGCAAGAAGGACGCCAAGGTGTGCGTCCGGACCCCGAGTACGAAACGGCGGGGATCGTTCACCACCGAGACCACCACCTGGGGCTCGACGACGAACGCGGTCCTGGCCCTGCGCGAGCACCTGCTCGCCGCCGAGGTCACCCTGGTGGTGATCGAGGCGACCTCGGACTACTGGAAACCCTTCGTGCGCCACGAGGCGCTTGGAATCGAGCGGGGGTGAAAGGACCTCGCTGCTGGTCAGTCGCAGCTGGCCGGTGAAGCTGGACGCCCGGCAGGTCAAGAACCTGCCCGGCCGCAAGACGGACGTCTCGGACGCGGCCTGGCTGGCCCAGCTCGGCGCTCACGGGCTGGTCCGTCCCTCCTTCGTCCCGCCGCAGCCCGTCCGGGAACTGTGGGACCTGACCCGGGCCCGCACCACTGCCACCCGGGAACGCTCCCGGGTCGTCCAGCGCCTGGAGAAACTCCTGGAGGACACCGGGATCAAGCTGTCCGCGGTCGCCTCCGACATCATGGGCGTCTCCGGTCGGGCCATGCTCGAAGCCCTCGTCAACGGGGAACGCGACCCGCAGACCCTCGCGGAGATGGCCAAACGCAAGCTCCGGAGCAAGATTCCCGAACTCACCGAGGCGATGACCGGACGCTTCCGTGAGCACCACGCCTTCCTGGTCCGGCTGCATCTGGACCACTACGACCAGCTCACCGGGATGATCGACCAGCTCGGCAGGCGGGTCGAAGAGGCGATGGCGCCCTTTCGTGACGCCCTCGACCTGCTCGACACCATCCCCGGCATCAACCAGGCAACCGCCGAAGTGATCATCGCGGAGACCGGCGGGGACATGACCCGCTTCGCCTCCGCCAAGCACCTCGCGTCCTGGGCCGGGGTCTGCCCAGGCCACCACGAGTCCGCCGGCCGCACCAAGAACACCAAGGTCCGGCCCGGCAACCCCTACCTCAAAGGCGCACTCGGCCTCGCAGCGTTCGGCGCGGTAAGAACCAAGGACACCTACCTCGCCGCCCGTTACCGGCGGCTGACCGCCCGCCGCGGCCCGCTCAGGGCCCTGGTCGCCGTCGAGCACTCGATCATCACCGCGATCTGGCACATGCTCACCGACCACAAGCCCTACGCCGAGCTCGGCGGCTCCTACTTCACCCAGCGCGACCCCGAACGGGCCACCCGCCGCGCAATCACCCAGCTCAACCAGCTCGGCTACACCGTCACCCTCAACCCGATGGAAACCGCGGCCTGACCCTCCCTGGACCGGACACCCGACAGCCACCAACGGCCACCGGGCACCCAGCCATGCCCAAACCCACCCTGACCTGCTGCTATTTACGCGTCAGAGGCCTGATATCCGGAGCTTGGTCAGCAAACGGTCAGCATCAGTCGATCTCCGTGCCGCCCTGCGCAGCCAGGAGCCGCCCACCGATCCGGTGGCCCGGCATCGCTGCTCGGAAACCGCAACACGAGTCCCCGGGGCTTGCTCCTGCCGGCGCCCGGACGGAAGTCGGCGTTCCCGGAGCTCGGACGACAGGTGCTTGAGCTGCAGCACGGGCCGTCGCAGTGACGGGTCGACGGAGGAGTAGAGGCTGACCCGGAAGGCCCAGGCCCCGCCCTCCGTCGCGGGCTGCTCGCCCTCGCTCCACTCGTCGGAGAAAATCGGAGTTCCCCCGTTGGCTGCGGGGTAGCCAACAAATAGGCCTATGAAGCGAGCGAGGGAGCTCGACCGGAGTAGCCGACTTCGGCGGAAGCGAATGACGGCCGCCGGTCCTCGCACGGCTGCCGTTCAATCGCTGCGGCACCGAGGCCAGCCGGTGACCCGGGGTGATGCCCTTGCGGCTCGCGGGCGTGGTTGCGGCGTACGGTGATCACCCGCGCGACCGGGCCGAGGATGTGGGCGATCAGCACCCGTTGTAGCCCCCGATCCGGCCACGAGCACGGTCATCCCCGGCTCCCGGCGCACGTACTTCGCCGGGGCAGCACGCGCTGCCCTCCGGCCCGCCGGCTGTCCATTAGGCTCGGCCCATGCCGGACCTGGTGATCCTTCGCCACGCCAAGAGTGCCTGGCCGCAGGGCGTGCCCGACCGTGAACGTCCCCTCGGCCCGCGCGGACTGCGGGATGCCCCCGCAGCCGGGCGGCTGCTTGCTCAGGCCGCCCTGCTCCCGGACCTCGTCCTGTGCTCCCCGGCCCGGCGCACCCGCCAGACCTGGGAGCTGGCCGCCGCGGAACTCCCCGGTCAGCCGCCTGTACGCTTCGCGCCGCGGCTGTACGGGGCCGACGCCGAGGACCTCCTCGACGCCGTACGGGACACACCGGCCGAGGTCGCCCGTCTGCTCCTCATCGGTCACAACCCGGGCCTGCAGGAGCTGATCCTGCTCCTGGTCGGCGAAGCCCCCGACCCGGACCTGGACCGCATCGAGACCAAGTTCCCGACCTCGGCCGTCGCCGTCCTCAGTTGCCCCACGCCCTGGCCCGCCCTCGATCCGGCCACCGCAGTGCTCACGTGCTTCGCGATCCCACGCGGCTGAGCCGCGAACAGGCCGGGTTGCCTCAGCCGCCCGGCCCCTTCACGCCATCGATGGGGCTACAACCGGGCCCGGCCGGTCGCGGCGGGCCGCAACACGCTCCCGCAACCACCGGTCCCCATGACGAGTCACGTCCCTGCGTCCTGAAAGAACTCACAAGCGAGAGGGAGGCCATCCGTGCGCCCCGGGCTGCCTCAGTCGGGACGCGAGCTCCCCGGGCAGGGCGTCCCGGTTGGCTGGCGTCAGGTGGACGACCTCGATGTCGGTGCGTCGCTTGAGGGAGTCGGTGAACGGGTCGGCCTGTCGCCTCCCCGCTTGTCGCCGACCGCAGCGACGGCAGCGCCAGCCGTTCCATGACGCCCAGGTCGACTCCGTACTTGCCCACCCGCGGTGGACCGGGCAGGTCGACATGGGCGAGCACCTGCCGCCGGCCCGCCAGGGTCTCCAGGGCGAAACCGACGCGGGCGCCGGACTGCCGGATCTCCTCCGTGGTGAAGCCGGTGGCCGCGCGGGTGGGCAGCAGCGCGGCAAGCCGACGCAGGGCGGTCGTCTTGCCCGCGCCGGGGCGGCCTTCGAGCAGGATCCTTGTCGGCACACGGCCATCCTCACCCCCGTCTGCCGGAGGGCGGCTGATTGGGTTCGGCCGAACGGGGCGCTTGCGTTGCGGACCGGTGGCGGTGCCGCCGTTTCGGGTAGGGCGGCGCGTATGAGCGGAATTGAACTCAGCAGTACCGCGTTCGACGACAATGCGGTGATCCCCCTTCGGTACAGCGGGGAGGGAGACAACATCTCCCCGCCCCTGAGCTGGTCGGGGGTGCCCCGCAAGGCCACGGAGCTGGTGCTCCTGTGCGAGGATCCGGACGCACCGGGGCCGACCTTCCTGCACTGGCTGGTGACCGGCATCGATCCGGGGACCACCGGGGTGGTGGAGGGGCAGAAGCCCGAGGGCGGACTGCCGTGGCCCAACGGGTTCGGGCGCGTGGGCTGGGGCGGACCGATGCCGCCGGTGGGGCACGGGCCGCACCGCTACTTCTTCCGCCTGTCCGCCGTGTCCGAGCCGCTGCCGCTGCACGATCGCCCGGGCGCCGAGGACGTGCACCGCGCCCTGAAGGACAGAGAGCTGGCCTCCGGCACCCTCGTCGGGACCTATCAGCGCTGAGCGCGCCGGCCGGGGATCCGGCCGGCGGAGCCCGTCGGCGTCAGGGCGGAGTGGCCGCGTCGGTGTACGGCAGCAGGGCGCCACGTGCTCGTACGGCCTCAGCTCGCTCTCCGCCACGACGACCGGCTCGGCACCGAGCCGAGCCCTGCGGGGCGTCGTACGGGTGAACGCGCTGCGGCAGCGGGCTCGGGGAGCCGGTGCGGCGAGGGGCGGCTCGTATAACAGGGTGGATGTCAGCACGCGAGGAAGGTGACGGCGATGGGTGCCCGGTCTACGACGAGACCAGCTATCGGGGCGATCCCGCGGTGAACGCCGGCCTGGACCGGGAAACCGCCGACATCGGGAAACTGCTCACCGCGCTGCCCGAGGGGCGGGTGCTCGACGTTGGTTGCGGAACCGGCGTATGGACTCCCGTGCTCTCAGGGGCGTCCGAGCTCCAGGTGCTCGAAGGCGCGCTGGAGCAAGCCCGGGAGATCACCGGCGCCGAGATGTGCGTCTTCTGCCTGGTGCGAGCGGGCGGCGAGCTGCGAGGGTCCCTCGTGCTGGGGGAGGCGCCGAAGCACGCCATGGGATCGTGCTGCCGAGCGGCGAAGGCACCCTCGCCGCCGCCGTCGCCCCCCGCCGAGGACGGGATGGTGACCCGTTGCGGACGTGGCCGCCGACGAGCGGGTCACCGTCAAGCACGAGAGATCGAAGGGCTTCGGGCCGGCGGTGGCGGTCACCGTGGGCATCGGGGAAGTGGACGGTGACCGCAGGGCCGGACATGAGCTCTTCGGCGAGTACGCCGCCGGCCTTCGACGCCTCGTCGAGCTGCTCGGGCAGCCGCGGGTCGTCCTGCCGGAATTCCTAGCGGTCGAGCAGACGGATCCGGGCGGCGAGAAGCCGGTGTGCGAGCACCTGGCCCACCCCGTGGCCGATCGCGGACCCGAAGGCCGGGTCGGCGTCCGTCATCATCCGCACGGCCGTGGCGTCGAACTCGTCGGTGCGTACCGGGGTCATCGCCTCGGTGCCGAATTGCGAGGTGTAGGGGCGGAACAGCCAGGACCAGCCGACCAGCTCACGGGTACCGAAGCTCTCGATCACCGCCGGCTTGCTGCCGGGACGTGGACATCGAGGGTGGCTCAACGAGCTGGATTCCGACCTGCGATCGGCCGCCTGCACGGGCAACGAGGCAGCATTCACCTCCGCGTTGTCCAGCCTTCTGGACGCGGTGCGCACGCTGGGCATCGCCATGCCGGAGGAGGGCGGGGCGCCGCCGGACTTGGTGATGCCCGATCAGGAAACCATCGTGCGGGGGCTGAGAGCACTACTCGACCTCAAGGGCGCCGTTCCGCAATGACCGTCTCGGCTGTCACACGGACTTGGCAGCCCCGCTTCCAACGAGGACGGCGCCCGCGGATGGCGGGGTGGGTGGCCCGACCCACATGCGTGGCATGACATCGGGCCTGTCGCGGAAGATCGGACTGCAGTCCGAGAAGAAGCAGGCCGTGGCCGAACCGGAGAGGCCCCGGCACGAAGCGGAGGAAGACGCGGAAGGGGCCTGGGCTTCGTGACTGGTTCCACGAGCTGCTCCAGACACGAGATGACGTGTCCGCTGCCGCGTTCGACACGTGGGGGACTTCCGATTCGCCGGCGGCGCGGGATTCGCTACGGCTCGTTGGCTGCGGGTTCACGGCTACCGGCTCGTCGCGGAACCGGAAGGCTTCATCACCGAGGATGCCGAGGGATCTCTCCGTGAAGGGGAACTGGACCGGGCCAAGGCCTGGGGCGCGGCCTTGGGCTGATTGTGATTCCCCTGCGCCACTGGGAGAAGTCCGTGGGCGAGGCGTGGATCTCCTACGGGGTTCGGTCAGGCTGAGGGCGGTTTGCGGGGCGCAGGAGGTGCCGCAGTGGAGCATCGTGAGGAGAACGTCGGCTCGCCGCCATGCGAGGCAGAGGAGTGCTTGGGTATGGCACTTGCCCTGGTCGAGCGGATCTGGGCCGGGGAGCCGAATGGTCGAGGAGCGTGAGCACGGCCGGGTTCGCGCTCGCGTGGAGGTGCCGGCCGAGCGTCCTTGACTGTCCGTTCTATTCGGCGATCTCTGTCCGTTCCCACCACTCGTAGACCGCCAGCTGCCCCTCCGAGCTGTCCTGGTGCCGCGACGTGATCTTGAAATGTTCGTACCCGCCGCGGTGTGGAATCTTCAGGTCTTGTCCGGGGTCGGAGATCGGAACGATCCGCTCGGGCAGATCGTCCGGGCCGCCCTCAAGCACTGCCATGGTCGCCATGCTTCCAGTCTTCCCAACCGCAGGCCCGCTCGCATCACGAGTTCGGCGCCGGCATCGCTTCAGCACCACCGGCAGCGCCCCGCCCCGACTCGGCTATGAGGGCAGGCTGGGCCTGTGAGCACGGGGTACGCAATTCGGCTGAGAGGGCTGACCAAACGGCACGGGGCTGGGCAGGGTCAGAGGCCTCGGCGTCGTGCATCGGTCTGGAACCTGATCCGCACCTGGGAGCGGAGGGATCGGGCCACGTCCAGGTCGAAGGGTTCGGTGCCGGGGGTGAGCATCGCTGCGGCGGCTGCGGCCACCCCCAGCGCGGAGGCGCTGACGGGATCCTCTCCGGCGGCCAGCTGTGTGATGAGGGCCGCGACCATGCTGTCTCCCGCCCCGGCGTCGCTCAGGGGCTCGCCGGGCAGCGGCGGCGCGTAGAGCTCGGTGTGGCCGTGGCCGGTCGAGCACAGTGCGCCCAACTCTCCGAGGGTGGTGACGGCGATCTCGGCGGCCCCTGTGGTGAGCAGGCGCTCGTTGAGGGCCCGGGCGTCGTCGAAGCCGCGGACCGGTCGGCCGGTCAGGCTCTCGGCCTCTGTGCGGTTGCACCTGAGCAGGAACACGCCCTCCGCGAGTGCTCCGCGCAGCGCGGGACCGGAGGTGTCCAGGACCAGTCGGGATCCGGCTTCCTTGATGCGGCGGGAGACGGCCGCGTAGTAGTCGTCGGGCAGGCCGCCGGGCAGGCTGCCGCTGGCCACGACGTACGGGCAACCGCCAACGGCCCGTTCCAGCGCATCCAGGGATCTCCGCCCCTCGTGGTCGTGCAGGTGCGGGCCGGGTGGCACGATGTGGTAGCCGCGGCGCGATTCGGCCTCGAACAGCACGAGTGCTTCGCGGGTGTCGTCGGCGATGTCGACGGCGACGTGGTCGACGCCCTCTTCGTCCAGCAGCCGGTTCAGGCGCAGGCCGACCTCGCCTCCGGCGGTGTGGACGGCGGTGGCCCGTCCTCCGAGCCGCACGACATGGCGGGCGACGTTGATTCCTCCACCCCCGGCGGCCACCGACCTGACCCGGGCGCGGTTCTTGCCGATGCCCTCCAGACGTTCGATCTCCCAGCAGAGATCGACCGCAGGATTCATCGTCAAGGTGAGGATCGACGGCGTCCCGGCCGTGCTCATCGCTGTGCCCTGGTGGTCGCGCTGACCCCTGTCCGGCGCACCGCCTGCTGGGCGCGGTCCCGCTCGTGGCAGCCTGAGGAGATGGAGGCCTGTCCCCACGCGTGGCCGATACCCATTCCGGCCCCTGCATGGGACGGCTTCGGCTCCTGACCACCGTGGGCGTTGAGCGCGTGGAGCTGGGCAATGCCGGTCATCCACTCGCGCAGGCTCACGGAGGCCGTTCTCCACCCCGTACCGTGGCCGCTTGGGTCAAGGGGACGGTGATCGTGAGCACGCCGTCGGCAAGGGCCGCACTGACGGCCTCGGTTTTCACTCCCGAGTCGAATCGGCCGGAGCGGCGTGTGCCGCGCCCATGGCACACCCAGGCACTGGTGAGTGAGGCCGAAGAGCTCGTCCAGCTCCACCGGCCCACCGGTCCGGCGCCGCGCGGGAAGCGTCATCGAACTCACCTCCGTGGACAGCGACACGTCCGACCCGACTTCCATACTGAAACAGCCTGATGTCACCTGCATGCCGGCCCACGGTTCGGCCTGCTCCTCGGTACGCGGATCCACCAGGGGCATCTTTCACCCGGGACTACCGAAGACCGCTGCCGCGGATGCTGCTCCAGCCGGTGATGACCCTCGACGTCCTCACCGTCCTGCCCGTCAACGCCTGGCTGGTAGCCGGGCCGGGGTCCGCGCGGCGGGGCCGGCTCGTGCGTCCGGGGTGCGGACGGTGGGAGTCCGGGAGGCGGCAGGTCAGCGGGCTTCTCGGCGGGGTTGCTGGTTGCTTGGTGCCGGCGGCCGCGGACCAGCGGATCGCGGACAGCGCCCGGCGGCTGCCGGTGGCCAGCTGGCGGACGCAGGTGGCCTCGTCCGCAGGTGAGCGCTTCGATCCGTGCGGCCACGGCACCGGCCGCCGCAGGAGAGCACGCTGTATCGCTGTATCGCTGTATCGCTGTATCGCTGTATCGATGGCGCGGTGAGGGCAGGGCCAGGACTGTGGCAAAAATCTGGCAACGGTCCTGGTACCACTGGTTGAGCTTGCGCACAGCACTGCTGCCGGTCTGCGGCTGACTCCTGTGCGTGCCCGGCCGCGCGGCCGCCACTGTTCGGGCTCGGCCACGTTTGCGTGAATCGGAGCGGCTTCTCCCTCAGGTGCTGATACCTCGAAGATCCGGTCGTCCAGGTACGTCACGACCGGTTCCACGATGTTGCGGTCCATGCCGGCGAGGTGAGCAGTGTCCGGGACGGCACGGTGGGCGGGCGACGAGGCGGGCTCGATGTGGGCGCTGTGGATGGCGGTGCGTTCGGTGGCCGCGAGCGTTCCGGCGATGCGGGAGGGCTGATTGCCGATCCGGAGGAAGAGGTCGCGCTCGTGGACACGTTCCCTTCCTGCCCGGTGGCCGGCGCATGGCTGCTTCGGTACGCGGCGTGCCGCTCCTCACGGGCATGGGTCCTCTGCCATGCTTCTGCGGTTGCGAAGACCGCCGTGGCGCCTCCTGCTGCCGTAGAGAGGACGCAGGGGCGGGCGTTCGGCTGTGGAAGCAGGAGCTCGACGTGGGTGAAAGAGGCCGGGTGGAGACGGACCGGACCGTCGGGGGTGTGGCGCACGTGCTTCGGCTGGCTCACGACGCGTTGCGCTTGGCCACCGCCGTTCTCGTGGGGAGCGGGCCTGGCGCGGAGCGGGAGATGACCGCGCTCGGGAGAGCCTTGACCGAACTGGGCAGCGGTGCGGACGACCTCGCCGCGACCAATGAGGTTGCAGATCTGCGCTCCGTCCTCACGGGCCTGTATGTCGGTCAGGACGTGGGCCGTATCGACCTGTTGACCCGGCAGGTGGGTGATATTGCCTGGGAGCGGCGGTCGATGCGGCCGCTCCCGGAGGAGTTGCGGCTCCCCGTTCGAGAGATCGGCGAGGTCTGTCTCACGTTGATCGGCCGGACGAGCGACGTCGTCGCACTCTCCGCGCCCCATACGGTCGTCGGCAGGGAACTGGCGGACATCAGCCGTCGCCAGCAAGCGCTGGGCCGCCTGCTGCTGGAGAGGGAGCAGGCGATCGCAGTGACGGATGCCGTCGACGCGGCGGTGATCGGCCGCTGCTACGAGGAGTGCGCGTACCGGGCCGTCGCCGTGGCCCGCCACGCGGCCCTGCTCAGGGAGACCACGTCTGGGCGGTGACGAGCGCGCCAGGGGGTTTCAGGGCAGGCCTGCCAGGGCGGTTTGGTCGAGGATCAGTTGCCACACGGCTCTGTGGAGGACGAGGCCGCCGTGGGTGACGACCATGACGGCCAGGACCGGGTCGGCCGGGTCGACCTGCAGTTTGCCGTCCCGCACGATGCGCTCAAGCACCGCGGTGACGTTCCGTGCGTACGTCGTGGAGGCTGCTCGGGGGGAGCGTGCGGGGAGTCGGCCCGCACCGATGACGGTGACTCCGGGGCCCGTGGTCGACGTGCTCTCGGGTCGCGCACCCTCGACATATCCGCCGTCCGGTCCAGCGGCCGTATCGACGACGACGGAACCGGGACGCATGCCGGCCATGGCTCGGGCGGTCACCAGGACTGGCGATCTTCCCCCGGAGCGGGGCGGGACGGCGGCAACGACGATGTCGACGTCCCCGAGCAGGAACGGTGGCACCTGTCTGCCCGCTGCGTCGTCGACGACGCGCACCTGGGCCCCGAGCCGGCGGAGGGTTTCGGCCGCCTGCCGTGCCGCGGCACCGGTGCCGATGACGCAGGCCCGCGCCACCCCCGGGGAGCCAGGACCGGACGCACCCGACAGGGGGCGCCCGAAGTGGTCGGCCGCGAGGAGCGCCGCTTCGCAGCCGGCGAGCCGGTCCTGGGAGGCGGCAGCATCCATCGGGTCGGCCGCCACCAGCGCGGTCGGCGCGAGATCCAGGCCGATCGTGGTGAGCCCCTCATCAGCCCACCGCCGGACCTGGAAGGGGATGCTCAGCGGGTCCAGGAGCGCGATCAGTACCTGCCCCCGCCGGAACCGGCAGCCGGCCAGGAGGATGGGCGGCCGTACGCCCACGAGGATGTCGCACCGGGCAAAGAGTTCCTCGCGCGTGGTGACGTCGGCACCTGCCTCCCGGTAGAGGCGGTCAGGCATCCGGGCCGGTGTGCCGGCGCCGGACTCCAACAGCACATCGATTCCCAGCGTCCGTGCCGCGCCGACGAGATCGGGTACGAGGGCGACCCGCTTCTCGCCCGGCGCTGTCTCCCGGCAGATGCCCACCGTCAGAGGAACCACCACTGGCCCACCTCCGCCCGAAGGCCTTCCACTCCCAGTATGAATCTCATGCACCGCGAGTCGCACCGTCACCGGATGAGCGCATAGGGTCATGCTGGGATGCCTGCGGCTCGGCTCAGGCACGAAGGGACAGCGCGCGATGTCTTCCGGCACCGGTCACGGCTGGCAGTTCTGGATCGACCGGGGTGGCACCTTCACCGACATCGTCGCCCGGACCCCGGACGGTCGCCTCCTGTCCCACAAGCTCCTGTCCGAGAACCCGGCCCGCTATCGCGACGCGGCCGTTGCGGGGATCCGCATGCTGCTGGGGCTGAAGCAGGGCGGAGAGATGCCCCGTGCCGCGATCGACGCCGTGCGGATGGGTACCACTGTGGCCACCAACGCCCTGCTGGAACGCACCGGCGAGCGCACCGCCCTGATCATCACGCGTGGCTTCCGCGACGCTCTGCGCATCGGTTACCAGAACCGCCCCCGTCTCTTCGACCGGCAGATCCTCCTCCCTGAAGCCCTTCACGAGAGGGTCATCGAGGTCACCGAACGCATCACCGGTGACGGTACGGTGCTGAGCCCGCCCGATCTGGACGGTCTCGCCCTCGAGCTGAGACGCGCGTACGACGACGGCATCCGCGCCGTCGCGGTGGTGTGCCTGCACAGCGCGCTGCATCCGGGGCACGAGCGGGCGATCGGCGAACTGGCCGAGCGCATCGGGTTTCCCCAGATCTCGCTGTCCAGCGAAGTGAGCCCCCTGGTGAAGCTGGTGCCCCGGGGAGACACCGCGGTCGTCGACGCCTATCTTTCCCCCGTCCTGCGCCGCTACGTCCGGCAGGTCGCGGACCGGATGGGAGGCGTGCGGCTGATGTTCATGCAGTCCAGCGGCGGTCTGGCCGAGGCGGGGCACTTCCGGGGCAAGGACGCCATCCTGTCCGGCCCGGCCGGCGGCATCGTCGGAATGGCACGCCTGTCGCAGCTGGCCGGATTCGACAAGGTCATCGGCTTCGACATGGGCGGTACCTCCACCGACGTGTCCCACTTCGCGGGAACCTATGAGCGGGTGTCAACCTCCCAGGTGGCGGGAGTCCGTCTCCAGGCGCCCATGCTCGACATCCACACCGTCGCGGCGGGAGGCGGGTCCATCCTCCACTTCGACGGCAGCCGCTACCGCGTCGGCCCCGACTCCGCCGGGGCGGACCCCGGCCCTGCGTGCTACCGCGCGCAGGGTCCGCTGACGGTGACCGACGCGAATGTGATGCTCGGCCGCATCCAGCCGGCTCAGTTCCCCAGCGTTTTCGGACCGGACGGACATCAGCCCATCGACCACCACGTCGTACGGCAGGGGTTCGCCGAACTCGCCGGGCAGATCCGCTCGCGTACCGGCGACCGGCGATCGCCCGAGCAGGTGGCCGAAGGCTTTCTGCAGGTAGCGGTGGCGAACATGGCGGCCGCCGTCAAGCGGATCTCCGTGCAGCGGGGGCACGACGTCACGCGGTACGCACTGACCTCCTTCGGCGGGGCCGGCGGCCAGCATGCGTGCGCCGTCGCCGATGCCCTGGGGATCCGCACCGTCCTCGTACCCCCCATGGCCGGGGTGCTCTCCGCGTTGGGCATCGGTCTCGCCGACACCGTCACCGTGCGCGAGCGGTCGGTCGAACTGCCCCTGGAAGGGGCGAGCATGCAGCGGATCCACGTCGTCGCCGACGAACTGGAGACCGCGGCACGCGCCGTGCTGCACGCGGAGGACGTCCCTGCCGAACGCATCCTGGTCACGCAGACCGCACGGCTGCGGTACGACGGCACCGACACGGCGGTCACGGTGGCACTGGCCGACGCCCCGGCCATGACCGAGGCATTCGAGGCGAGCCACCGGGCGATGTACTCGTTCCTCATGGACCGCCCCGTCATCGTCGAAACCCTCTCGGTCGAAGCAACGGGTCTCACCCCGCAGCCCGACCTGAGCCGCCTCGCCGAGACCGGCCCGGCCGACGACGACGTTCCCCCGGACACCGTGCCCCTCTTCACGGACGGCGCGTGGCGCGAGGTGTCCCTGCGGCAGCGTGAACTCCTGCGCCCGGGCGCCGCCGTGACCGGCCCCGCCGTGATCACCGAAACCAACGCGACCACGGTCGTGGACTCCGGCTGGCGGGCGACCGTGAACGGCACCGGGCATCTGCTCGTCGAACGCGTCACCGTGCCGGCCGGGGCCGACGTGGAGACCGCGGCCGACCCCGTCATGCTGGAGATCTTCAACAGCCTCTTCGTGTCGATCGCCGAGCAAATGGGAGCACGGCTGGCTTCGACGGCGCAGTCCGTCAACATCAAGGAACGGCTTGACTTCTCCTGCGCGCTGTTCGACCCCGACGGCAACCTGGTCGCCAACGCACCCCACATTCCGGTGCACCTGGGCTCCATGGGCACCGCCGTCAGGGAGGTCGTCCGTCGCCGGTCCGGAACGATGCGGCCCGGCGAGGCCTACGCGGTCAACGACCCGTACCACGGAGGCACACACCTGCCCGACATCACCGTGGTGACCCCGGTCTTCGACGAGCGGGGCGAAGTGCCCGGTGCGGAGATCCTGTTCTTCGTCGCCTCAAGGGGCCACCATGCCGAGATCGGCGGTCTGACGCCGGGGTCCATGCCGGCCGACAGCCGGGAGATCGACGAGGAGGGCGTCCTCTTCGACAACTGGCTGCTCGTCGAAGGCGGCAGGCTGCGGGAGGCCGAGACCCTCGCGCTCCTGGCCCGGGCGAGATACCCGTCGCGCGCCCCGGCGACCAACCTCGCCGACCTGCGGGCCCAGATCGCCGCCAATCGCAAGGGCGTCGAGGAAGTCGGCAAGATGATCGACCACTTCGGGCTGGACGTGGTGCGGGCGTACATGAGGCACGTCCAGGACAACGCGGAGGAGGCTGTCCGGAGAGCGGTCGTGACCCTCGCCGACGGCGAATACCGCTACGAGATGGACTCCGGGGCGGTCATCTCCGTACGGGTGACGGTGGACCGGCAGGAACGGTCGGCGACGATCGACTTCACCGGCACATCGGCCCAGTTGAGCACCAACTTCAATGCGCCCACATCCGTGGTGAACGCGGCTGTGCTGTACGTCTTCCGCACCCTGCTCGCCGAGGACATCCCGCTCAACGACGGCTGCCTCAGGCCCCTGCGGATGATCGTCCCGCCCGGTTCCATGCTCGCGCCGGTCCATCCCGCTGCCGTAGTGGCCGGGAACGTCGAGACGTCCCAGGCGATCACCGGGGCCCTCTACGCCGCCCTGGGCTCGCAGGCCGAGGGGAGCGGCACCATGAACAACGTGACCTTCGGCAACGACCGGCACCAGTACTACGAAACCGTGGCCTCGGGCTCCGGCGCCGGGCCGGGGTTCGACGGCGCGTCGGCCGTGCAGACCCACATGACCAACTCCCGCCTCACCGATCCCGAAATCCTTGAACTGCGCCTCCCCGTCCTCGTGCAGGAATTCTCCGTTCGTACCGGCAGTGGCGGCGGGGGACGCTGGCGGGGCGGCGACGGCACCGTACGCAAGATCCGCTTCCGTGAACCCATGACGGTCAGCACCCTGTCCGGTCACCGCCGGATCCCGCCGTACGGCATGGCCGGCGGTGACCCCGGCGCACTGGGCACCAACCACGTGGAGAGGGCCGACGGCACCACCACGCCAATGGCCGCATGCGACTCCGTCGCCGTGCAGCCCGGCGACCTGCTGGTCATCGAGACACCGGGCGGAGGCGGCTACGGCAAGCCCTCCTGAACCGCCTGGTGTCTCCTGCCGTAGGCGGGGTCCTCATCGGCACAGAACCTCATGCCGGTGAGGCGCCTCACCGGCCGCCTGCCACCCCTGTGGCCGCGGCGCATCGCCGGGGAGAAGCTTGACATGAGGGGCCGAGTGAGGGAGCGCTGTGAGCGGTCTGGTGATTGTGGGAGGGGATGGCCCGCCATCGAGTCTGGCCGCCGTGGAGACGGCAGCCCGGGAGGCCCGACGGCGCGGGGCGGGATTGCGGGTGGTGCACGCCTTCCACTGGCCGGTGATGCCGTTGGGGCCTATACCACAGGACCCGGCAGAGCGCGAGTCGACGACTCGCCGTTCATGGTGGCGAACTTCCGGTCCAGCGGCGCCGTACACAGAACGTCCCGGACCGCGTCGACCAGCGGGGGCCGCGCCAGAACCGATCGCTGAGGGCCGAGGTGAGCCCGATCCCGTTCCCCACCCGTTCAAGCGGGGCCGCGCACGCCGAAGGGGTGTGGATGCGGAGGACCGCGGTCGGTGATCAGCTCGGCGACCCTGTGGTTCCGCACGGCAGGTCAGTCCCGATCGAGGCGGTGATGTGCCGCCTCACCTCGTCTGTCAGGGCGGCCAGGCGGGGCGACACGGCGGCCACCGGCGCCCGGGGGCTGTCGATCCGGCGTGCCCCCTCCGGCGCCTGGGCGAGATCCGTCTCGAACCGGGCGCGCGCCGACGCCAGGGAGGAGTGCGGACCGATCCTGCGCCCACCCCGCATCACGGTCCGCAGCAGCGGCTCCGCCCCCTCGGGGATGTCCTCGTCGCGCAGGCCGACGGTGTCCCGGAGGCCAGGCCGGCGGAAGACCTGCTTGGGGGCGGGTGCGGTCACCTTGGCGGAGGAGAGCTTCATCACCGGGCGGCCGTCGTACGCGACGAGCTTGTACGCCGCGTCGAGGTACGGGGCGTCGGCGGACACGCCCATCTTCGTACCGACCGCGTAGACGTCGATCGGCGCCCCGGCCCGCACGAGAACGTCGACCGCGTACTCGTCCAGGCCGCCGCTCGCGATGATCCGCACGCCCGGCAGCCCCTCGGCGTCGAGCAGGGCGCGGGCGCGCCGGGCCAGGGCGTCGAGATCCCCGCTGTCGAGCCTGACCGCGCAGCCGGCCGGGTCTCCCAGTTCGTGGAAGACCCGCGCGGCGGCCTCGACGCCGCGCTCGGTGTCGTAGGTGTCGACGAGCAGGGTGACAGGGCCGGGGTGGGCCCTGGCGAAGGCCCGGAACGCGTCGTGCTCGGTGGGGAAGGATTCGACGTACGAGTGCGCCATCGTGCCGGAGGCGGGAAGGCCGTACTGCACGGCGGCGGCCACGTTGCTCGTTCCGGCGAACCCCACCATCGCGCTGAGCCGGGCCGACGCCCTGCCTGCCTCGGGGCCGTGGCTGCGGCGCAGCGAGAAGTCGATCACGGGGTGTTCGGCGGCGGCCAGGACGCACCGGGCCGCCTTCGACGCGACCGCTGTCTGGTGGCAGACCAGGGTGAGCAGGTACGTCTCCACCAGCTGCGCCTGCGGCAACGACGCGGTCACCTCCAGCAGCGGCTCCCCGGCCAGGACGAGTCGTCCTTCCGGTACCGCCCGCACCTCCCCGTCGAAGCGCAGTCCGAGGAGCTGCCGGAGCTCGTCCGGCCGCCGGTGCAGTGCCTCCGCGAAGTCCCGCACATCGGCCGGGCCGACCGTGAAGCCGGAGAGGAAATCGAGCGCGGGCTCCAGCCCGGCCGCCACCAGGAACCCGCGGCTCTCGGGCAGATCCCGTACGAAGAGACTGAACGTGGCCGGCTCCTGCATCCCCTCGCGGAGGTACGACAGGGCCATGGTGACCTCGTAGAGGTCCGTGGTCGTCACCCTGGACATGCTTCCTCCTCTGCGCCGGGCCTTCCGTCATGCGGTTTCGGGCTCCGAGAGTCGGCAGTGGACGTTCACCGCGCCTTCACCGCCCGTGCGAGCCGTTCCGCCACCGCGATCACGGACCACGCCGGGCTGGGCCAGGACCCCGCCGACGGCCTGGACCTCGCCCGAGCAGGTCGCCGTGGAGCAACGCTGTCCTGACGAGGCGCCGTGCGGCTGGCGGACGTCATGCTCGGATGCTCCCCTCGACCTTCGGTACGACCGCGACGGGGCAGAGCGCGTGGTGCAGCAGGGCGTGGGCGACGTGGCCGAGTTGCAGACCCAGGCGGCGTTCGTGGCGCTGTGCGCCGACGACCACGAGGTCGGCCGCCGCGGTGCGTTCGACGAGGATCTTGTGCGCGGACCCCTCCACCAGAGCCCTGTTCAGCCGGACCGGCGGGTGGTCCCGCAGCGGTCCGGTGAGGGCCTCGTCAAGCAGGGTGTCGGCACGTGCCCGGTGGTAGATGCACGTGCCGTCGGGGAGGGCAGGGTGGTCGACTGCCTCGGGTGCGGGGCACCGCCAGGCACGGACCGCGTGGAGCTCGCAGTCGCGCGTGGTGGCCTCGCGCAGGGCGAACCGTACGGCCTCCGGGCCTCCGGGGGTGTCGGCGACGCCGAGCAGGATGCGGTCGTGCGTGCCGTGGAGGCCGGGCTCGTCGCCGCGGACGATAACGACCGGGCACAGGGCGCGGGCGGCGACGGACAGGCTGACCGAGCCCAGCAGGAGGCTTGCGATCTCGCCACGCCCCCTTGAACCGGTGACCAGGGCCCATGAGGTGCGGCTCTCCTGAAGCAGCGCGTGCACCGGGTCGTCGGCGAGCACCTCGGTATCCACCTTGAGGTCCGGGTTCCGCCGCGCGGCGCGCCTGGCGGCGACTCCCACGACGTCATGGCCAGGCACCTGGTCGGCCAGTCCGTCCTGGTCGGGCGCCGGGGTCTCGTACCGCTCCCACCGGGAGGCGTACACGACCCGCAGAGAGCGCTTGTGCAACGCGGCCTCGTCCACGGCCCAGTCCAGTGCCTCGAAGCCGGAGTCGGAGCCGTCGACGCCGACCGTCAGGGGAAGTTCCATCGGGGCCACCGCCCTTTCATTCGTCCCGTACGGTCAGTTCGTCGATCACGGCGGTCACCACGTCGAGCCCTTTCACCTCGGCGAGCAGCCGTGCGGCGTCGTCACCCGCCAGGGGGCCCCGGAGGCGGACCACTCCCTCATGGACGGTGACCTCCACCGTGTCGGCGGCCTCGGGGAACATCTCCCGGACGCGGCCCTCCACGCCCTCACGGATGGCCGCGTCGTCCTGGAGCAGGGCGTCCAGCAGGGTGTGCCGCTGGACGGTACCCACGAGCCGCCCGTCCGGCTCGGTGACCGGAAGGCGCTTGAGGCGGGTGAGAGCCACCAGCCATGCCGCCTCGGGGACCGTCGTGTCCGCCAAGACGGTAATGGCAGGGCTGGTCATGAGGGACTCGGCCGTCTCCTTGCCGGGCTCGACCGCCGGCCCGGCCTCCCGTGGCCGGCGCACGGTGCTGAGACGGTGCGCCTGCGCGGCGACCACGGCGAGGAGATCGGCTTCCGAGACCACGCCCAGAACCCGGTCGTCGGTGTCGACGACGGGCAGTGACCCGATGCCGTGCTCGGAGAGGGATCGGGCGATGTCGGGGAGGGCGGTGTCGGCGGTGACCGACGGATGGGGCACGGCCATCAGGTCGCGTACGAGCAGGGCTGTGCGGGGCGCCCGGGCGGGCCGGGCCGCCTTCGCGGCGGACACGGCCGCGATCGCGCCGAGGTACCGCATGAGGGTGTCCTGCCGCAGCGGCTCGTCAGGCATCGAGGCGCGCCCCGGCACGCCTCGGCGGGCCTCGGTGCCCGCTGAGTGGTTCTCACGCTCGTTCATGGCGCTCGCTCCATATGTGGTCCCGTGGTTCGGGCTTCGCGCCGCTCGCCGGGGCGCGTCGAGTGCCTGTTCCTCCGGATTCTTCTCAAGCCCCTCGGCGGGGGACTCGCACGGCCTGTGCCGGGGTCTGGACGTGTGCCTGAAGGACGCTCAACCGGTCCTCGGGCCGCTCGGTGTCCGATGTGTGCTCACTCATGGGCGGCCTCGGACCCATGGATTACGCCATCGACAGACACGCCATGGAAAGGCGCGCACGCTGTGTGCCACGGTGTCTCTCCGCTCATGTGCAGGGCGGCCGGCGACGGTCCGTCGTGTGGCGGTTCCGCCTCGCATCGACGTCTCTCGGGCCCGGGAGCTCGGCTCCGATCCGCCCACTCCTTCCTGCTCGCCACCACCCAGTCTTCCTCGGCCACCCGAGACGCGCAGGGGGCCGAACGGACCTTCCCCGGGGCTGAAGGGCCCTGCCGACCGAAGGCGCGCGGTCGGTGTCCTGCGTCGGGGTAGGCGCCGCACCGGCCGTTTCGAGTGCTGGATGCGGCTGCCCGTCGAGGTCCATTCCGCACAGATCAAGGCGAACCTGGCGGAGAGGGCGTTGACAGTGACCGTTCCCAAGGTCCAGGCCGCCAAGTGCCCTCGCTCCTCCGCGTCCTTGCTCACCGCGCTCGACGATCCCGCGGATCCGAGGAGACTTCCAGGACGTCGGGTTCGGCCTCGGGCAGGGGCTGACCAGGGGGTAGCGCCGGAACGCGCTGCACCCATTGATGTGGGGGTACTTGCGCCCTGCTGACGGGGGTACCCGCAGGAGCAGGCTTCGGGTCCGGACTCCGTTATCCGTAGGGAGAAGCCGACCTACGTGCCGTGTGCTCGTCCGCGGATTCGATATGGGCTTCAGGTCCGGGGAAGAAGACGGTCTCCCGGTCATCCTCCGTCCAACGCACGACATATGGCGGTGTGCCGTCCGGATGCTCAAGACGCAAGATCTGACCCCGGCGGCGCTGCCCGCCCAAATGCACGGACTCCACCACGATCCAGTCTCCGACGTGTGCGCGCACGGGGTGCTCCCTCCGCCTGTTGCTCGCCGACCCTCCCACTAGTTCGAGAGTACGCTTGCAGAGCCGCTGCTGAGTCGCCGTGGCCGTGCGGACGATGACGGAAGCCGCCCCGGCCGCTCGATCACGGCAGGCAGGTTTCCTGCCGGGCACGAGAGTGAGGGTGCCGGTCCGCGCGATCCAGAACCAATCCGCACGGCCTTCTTCGCTGATGATCCGTCGTCCCCCACCTGGACCAAGCTCATCAGACCACCTGGTCGACGGCGCCGACGCGCTCTCTGTTCTGCGCCTCGTGTGAGGCGCCGGGCTACGGCGGCGAGTGATCCCGTGCCCGTTCGGGGGCGGCGGTCCGGATGACGAAGCGAGGCGGCATCATGGTGCTCGTAGCAGCGGATGTGATGGGTTCCCCGTGCTGGCTGAGTCTGATGGCACGTGACCGTCAGGCCGCGGAGCGTTTCTACGGGGCGGTACTGGGTTGGACATTCCGGACGGGTGGTTTCGGGCGTGCCTTCTCGGTCGCGGAGCAGGACGGTGTGCCGGTGGCGGGGATCGGGGCGATGGCTGGTGCGCTGGCAGTGCCCGTGGCGTGGACGGTGTACTTCTCGGTGGTCGACGCCGATGTCACCGTGGCCAGGATCCGGGAACGTGGGGGCACGGTCGGGGTGGGCCCGGTCTCCTATCCGCCGCGCGGCCGGGCAGCTCTAGCGACCGATCCCGAGGGGGCGGGTTTCGGCATCTGGGAGGGGCGTGTCCTGTCCGAGTGGAGTGTCGGGGGCGGCGAGGCGCCGACGTGGCTGGAGTTGCACACCAAGAATGCCTTCGACGCGGCCGTCTTCTACGGTGAGGTCCTGGAGTGGGCGGCGGAGGAGGGCAACGGGTGCTGCGACGTCTCCTACGAGGAGGACCAGGTCGTCCTGCGGCGCGAGGGCCGGCCTGTGGCGCGCCTGAACAGCGGGCCGGTCGAGGCGGCGGCCGCCAGGCCGCAGATGCGGCCCCGCTGGCTGGTCCACTTCAAGGTCCCGGACCTGACGGCGGCGCAGGCGGCAGTAGTGGAGAACGGCGGCAGCATCGTTCCCGACGCGGCGCCGTGGGGCGAGGGGGAGCTGAGGGTGACGGTGAGTGACCCGGACGGCGGCCTGTTCACCCTCGACCAGTCGCCTTCCGCCTCCACGTGACGACGCCCACCTGGACGACGGCCACGATCGCCGTGTACTCGAGGAGCAGAGCCCAGCCGATGAACCAGGCCGCGAGTTCGCCGAGCACCGGGTACGCGTAGGTGTAGGCCGATCCGGCCTTGGGGATCAGGCTCGCGAACTCCGCGTACGAGAGTGCAGCGGCGGCGCTCGCCGTGCCCGCGATGAGGAACGACGCCACTACGGCGGGGCCGGCCGTGCCGTGGGCGACGGCGCCCGCGAGAGCGAAGATGCCCGCGCCGATGATCCCGCCCAGGCCGAGCGCGGTGAGCTGCCACAACCCCAGGGCCCGTTCCAGTTGCGGCCCTCGGTGACCTCGATGCGGTCGATGGGCTTGCGGCGCAGGACGCCCCGGCCCGTCTTGAGTCCGGTCATTGTGCCTCACCCCTTCTGCACGGCTTTCGCTGACGGCCGATCACGAGGGCTCCAGGCCCTCCGCGGACGGAAAGTGTCGAGGTGGGGCCGACCGTTGGCCGCACCGGGACTGCGGCCTCGGTCAGGCGCTCTCCCCATGCCGGTATCCACCGAACCACCTTCCTGGCCCGCTCCGAGGCAGCGGCGATCAAGGTATACGCCGAGTGGCTCGGCGCCGCCGCGTACAGACAGTGGAGCGGCACCCCGTTGTCGGACAGGCTCCTGCCGTGTCGGGGTCCGCGTGCGCCGCGGGGAAATGTGCGGTATTTCTCGAATGAGGTCTGACCGTGTGCTGGGCGCGGGCCACAGATACTCCGTCGGGTATCCGCTCACGGTCACTCCACGGTTACCGGCGAGAGCGCGGGGACGACAGCGCTCCGGCCCGCCGTACGCCCTCACCGTCATTCCAGTCACCTACCAGACGGAGCAGTCGGCATGGAGTCAGTCGTCACTGTGGGCCTCGACGGCTCACCCGAGAGCCTCGCAGCCGCCCGTTGGGCCGCTGACGAAGCCGACCGCCGCAAATTCACGCTGCGCCTCCTGCACGCGTGGCCCCTCCTGGCGCCGGAACCGACCCACCTTCCCGGCGAGATGGATCAGAACTACTGGGCGAAGCGGATCGTGCACAATGCGAAGGCGGAGCTCCAAGCGCGCCACCCGGGCCTGACCATCGTCGG
>NZ_JBIWCL010000016.1:0-203065 GCF_044761485.1 Streptomyces sp. NPDC097617 | reverse complement strand
ACGCCCGGTTACATTTCGAACCCGGAAGCTAAGCCTTTCAGCGCCGATGGTACTGCAGGGGGGACCCTGTGGGAGAGTAGGACGCCGCCGAACAACCCGCCCTTTTAGCTCAGTCGGTAGAGCGTCTCCATGGTAAGGAGAAGGTCAACGGTTCGATTCCGTTAAAGGGCTCCACATAGAAAGGCCCCCGCCTCCTGGCGGGGGCCTTTTTTGTTTTCCCCTCAAGAAGCGGGACCGGGGCGGGACACGGTCGCCGGGCGCGCTGGACCCTACCTGCCTAAGGTGGATGTGAAGGGTAGATAAGGTACGTCCGGCGGCTTTGAGGTGCCACAGGTGCCCCCACTGGCCGCTCGGTTGGCCCAGGAGGCGTGATGACCGTACCCCCCGACGCGGCGCCGCAGCACTCGCAGCCCACGCAGAGCGACCCCGAGGATCTCTTCAGGCAGGTCGGAGCCACATGGCACTGGGCTCTCGGTTTCGCCCTCGCGACCCTGATCCCCGGCATTCTGGTGCTGGTCTGGCCCGACGAGACGCTTCACATCCTGGCCGTCATCATCGGTCTGCAGCTCCTCGTGGCGGGCGTCTTCCGCTTCGTCACGGCCTTCTCGCAGGGAGGCGACGGCGGAAGCAAGCTGGCGGGCGTACTGATCGCCATGCTCGCGTTCCTGGCCGGCGTCCTGGTCCTGCGTCATCCGATGCAGACCATCGGAGCGCTGACCCTGATCGTCGGGGTGTTCTGGTTGCTGACCGGAGTGCTCACGGCGTTCACCGCGATCGCGGACCGCTCGCTCGTGCACCGGGGCATGCGGTTCGGGCTGGGAGCCCTCGGCGCCGTCGCCGGCATCGTCGTGCTCTGCTTCCCCGTGGACTCCGCGGTCGCCCTGACCCGGCTGCTGGGACTCTGGCTCGTACTTCTCGGCGTCTTCGAGCTGGTGATGGCCTTCGCCCTGCGCTCCTCCACCCGCCGGATCCCATGAGTCCGGGCTGAGTCAGTCGCCCGTGCGCTGCTCCGGGACGCGGAAGGCGAGGATCGCCATGTCGTCCGATGCGGGTTCCGCGGCGAAGCGTTCCACCGCGCGCAGCACGCGGGAGGCGACCGCGCCCGCGGTGAGGCCCGTACAGGTGGTGAGGACCTCGGCGAGGCCGTCGTCGCCGAGCATGCGGGTCCCCTCGCGGCGCTCGGTGACGCCGTCCGTGACGCACAGCAGGACATCGCCGGGGTCGAGGGTCAGGGTCTGCTCGTAAAGGTCCAGGTCCTCGATCACGCCCAGCAGCGGCTGAGGGTCGGCGGCCGCGTCGACCTGGCCGTTCGGGCGCAGGCGCAGCGGCAGCGGGTGGCCCGCGCAGACGACCTTCATCAGGGCGCCGCCGTCCGGCTGGGGGTGGAGCTCGCCGTACAGGAGGGTCAGGAAGCGGCTGCGGGCGCCCTCGTCGAGGATGGCGGCGTTGAGTCGCTCCAGTACGGCCGGGCCGCCCAGGCCCTCGCGGGCCAGCAGGCGCAGTGCGTGCCGGGCGAGGCCGGTGACTGCGGCCGCTTCGGGACCCGTACCGCAGACGTCGCCGATGGCGAAGCCGTACGCGCCGTCGCGGATCGGGAAGACGTCGTAGAAGTCGCCGCCGACCTCGTTGCCCTCGCCGGCCGCGCGGTAGATGACCTCGACCTCCATGCCGGGGATCGCGGGGGAGCCGGGCGGCAGCAGGCTGCGCTGGAGGGAGCGGCTGATCGCGGTGCGCTCGGAGTAGAGGCGGGCGTTGTCGAGGGCCAGCGCGGCCCTGCGGGAGAGGTCCTCGGCCAGTTCGAGGATCTCCTGGCGGAAGTGCTCTTCCCGCGGCTTGCCGAGGGTGAGCATGCCGATGACGCGGTTGCGGGCGAGGAGGGGGAGGACCACGGTCTCGCCGCCCACCGCGGTGGTGGCCTCGGCCCACGGGCGGGCGCCGGCCTCGCGGACCGGCTCGGGCGGGCTGACCCGGGAAAGCAGGTCCTTGAGGCCGTCGATGCGCTCCTCGTCCTCGTGGAGGACGTAGGAGAGGTACGGGTCCGAGGACTGGTCGGCGATCGTGTAGACGGCGCACCAGGTGGCGAGGGTCGGGACGGTCATCTGGGCCATCAGCGCCAGGGTCTGGTCCCGGTCGAGGGTGCCGGCCAGCAGGTCGGAGGCCTCGACGAGGAAGGAGAGGGAGCCGCGGCGCAGTCGTTCCAGTTCGCCGAGGCGCGCGGACTCGACGGCGAGGGCGATGCGGTCGGCGGCGAACTGGAGGTGCAGGGCCTCTTCGTTGGAGTAGCGGCCGGGGGTTTCGGCGGCGACGCCGAGCGAGCCGGTGAGGCGGCCTTCCACCTTGAGCGGGACGGTGACGGCGGAGCGCATGCCGGTGGCCTCCAGGAGCGGTACGGCTCCCGGTGCGGCGATGAGGTCGTCGTGGACGGCGGGCATGCGGGCGGAGCCGTAGCGGTTGGTTCCGGCCTCGACGGGGACGCGGGCGAAGCGCTGGCGGGTGGAGGGCAGACCGGTCGTGGCGCGGACCTCCAGCTCGGTTTCGTCGTCGGTGGCGAGCAGCAGGAAGGCGGCGTCGGCATCGAGGAGGTCGCGGGCGCGCTCGACGGTGCGTTGGAGGAGTCCGTCGAGGTCATCGGGGGCGGGGGAGCCGATGAAGACCTCGAAGGGGTCCGCGGGGCGCGGATCGGTGAAGTGGCCGCTGTCGGGGGCGGGCACCCGCACCGGGGTCTGGAGCAGGGCCCGCTCGTCGTCGTGGACGAGCAGGCAGACGATCGACGGTTCGCCGTGGGCGTCGCGGACCCGCAGGTGGGAGGCGAAGACGGGGATGACGCGGCCGTCGGCGCCGCGGACGCCGTAGCTGCCCTCCCAGCGGGACAGGCGCAGGGCCTCGGCGATGCCGGTCCCGGTGCCGGGGGTCTGCGGCCAGGCGGCGAGCTCGGCGAGCGGGCGGCCCAGGGCCTTCTCGGCGGGGTGGCCGAAGATGTGCTCGGCGTCCTCGTTCCAGGCGGAGATGGCGTCGTCCGAGTCGATCTGGAGGACGGCGACGCGGACCCGGCTGTCGGCCAGGGGCAGCAGCTGGTCGGGGATGACGGGGCCCGCGGAGCGGGTACCGACCGGCCGGTCTGGCAGGTCGATACGGAACCACACGTGCTTGTGGGTGGCGGTGTACTCGACGCCCCAGCGGGTGGCGAGGGCGGCGCAGAGCATCAGGCCGCGGCCGTTCTCGCGGTCGGGGTCGGCGTAGGGGCGCTCGCCGGGGTGCTGGAGCGGGAGCTCGCGCTCCGGATACCGGTCGGCGACCTCGACCCGTACGCCGCCCTCGGCGCGCAGGCACAGGACCTCGGCCCGGGTGCCGGCGTGGACCACGGCATTGGTGACGAGCTCGCTGGTGAGGACCACCGCGTCGTCGACGATGTCCGCGAAACCCCAGCCGTGCAGGGTGTCGCGGACGAACCCGCGGGCGGCGGCGACCGAGCGCCCGAGGGGATCGAAGCTGGCAGCCGCCCGTGCCGTGATCACGAGTCTCCTTCGACGCGGTTGGACATCGGGTGCCAGGTTACTTACCTTCGCGGTCGGCATGTGCGCTCGTCAGGGATTCCACCCGCAGGGTACGGCGGGTGTGCAATGGTGCCGAAGTGTTATGGCCGGGTTCGGCCAGGGTGAAACACTGGGCAGGCTTGAAGAGCCGGCTTGTGGTGAGTCAGGTGTCCGGTGGATAAGCGGTCGACCCTTTCGGGAGGGACACGGTGGAGTCTGGCGCAGCGGTACGGCGTACGGGAACGCGGCCGAAGGGCGGACGTTCCCGGCGCAGTGGCACGACGGAGGTCGATACCGCCGCTCTGAACCGGCTGCTCACGGCCCTGGTGTCGATGCGGGACGGGAATTTCCGCAAGCGGCTGACGGTGTCCGGCGAGGGCGTGATGGCGGAGATCGCCGCCGTCTACAACGAGGTCGCCGACCGTAATCTTCATCTCACCGGGGAGCTGTCCCGGGTGCGGCGGATGGTGGGCCGTGAGGGCAAGCTGAGCGAACGGCTGGAAACGGGTGCCTGCGAGGGTTCCTGGGCGGCCGCGATCGATGCCTCGAACCAGTTGGTGGACGATCTGGCCCGGCCGGTGTCCGAGGTGGGCCGGGTGCTGTCGGCGGTGGCCGAGGGCGATCTGGACCAGCGGATGGACCTGCGGACGCAGGCGGCCGAGGGGGCCGGGCATCCGCTGCGCGGCGAGTTCCTGAAGGTCGGGCGTACGGTCAACAACCTGGTCGACCAACTGTCCGCGTTCACCGACGAGGTGACGCGCGTCGCGCTGGAAGTGGGTACCGAGGGCAAGCTCGGTGGGCAGGCCCAGGTGCGCGGGATGTCGGGATCCTGGAAGGATCTGACCGACTCCGTCAACACGATGGCGTACCGGCTCACCGCCCAGGTACGTGATATCGCTCTCGTCACGACGGCGGTCGCCAAGGGCGATCTGTCGCGCAAGGTCACGGTGCACGTGGCCGGCGAGATGCTCCAGCTGAAGAACACCGTGAACACGATGGTGGACCAGCTGTCCTCCTTCTCCTCCGAGGTGACCCGTGTCGCCCGCGAGGTGGGTACGGAGGGCGAGCTGGGCGGCCAGGCGAAGGTGCCCGGGGTCGCGGGCGTGTGGAAGGACCTGACGGACTCGGTCAACACCATGGCCGGGAACCTGACGGCTCAGGTGCGCGGGATCGCGCAGGTGACGACGGCGGTCGCGAACGGCGACCTGTCGCAGAAGGTACGGGTCAGCGCGCGCGGCGAGGTGGCGCAGCTGGCCGAAACGATCAATCAGATGACCGAGACGCTGCGGACCTTCGCGGACGAGGTCACACGTGTGGCGAGCGAGGTCGGGGCCAAGGGCCTGCTGGGCGGCCAGGCGCAGGTGCCGGGTGCGGCGGGGACGTGGAAGGACCTCACCGACTCGGTGAACACAGTCTTCCGCAACCTCACCACGCAGGTACGGGACATCGCGCAGGTGACGACGGCGGTGGCCAACGGCGACCTGTCGCAGAAGGTCACGGTCGACGTGGCCGGCGAGATGCTGGAGCTGAAGAACACCGTCAACACGATGGTGGACCAACTCTCGTCCTTCGGTGCGGAAGTGACGCGTGTGGCCCGTGAGGTCGGCGTCGAGGGTGAGCTGGGCGGCCAGGCGCAGGTGCCGGGTGCGGCGGGGACGTGGAAGGACCTCACCGACTCGGTGAACACCGCCTTCCGCAACCTCACCGGGCAGGTCCGCAACATCGCGCAGGTGACGACGGCGGTGGCCAACGGCGACCTGTCGCAGAAGGTCACGGTGGACGTCTCCGGCGAGATGCTCCAGCTGAAGAACACCGTGAACACGATGGTGGACCAGCTGTCTTCCTTCGCCGACCAGGTCACGCGGATGGCGCGGGACGTGGGTACGGAGGGCCGCCTCGGCGGCCAGGCGCGGGTCGAGGGGGTGTCCGGCACCTGGAAGGAGCTCACCGACTCCGTCAACTTCATGGCCGGGAACCTGACGTCGCAGGTGCGCCAGATCGCGCAGGTGACGACGGCGGTGGCCCGGGGCGACCTGTCGCAGAAGATCGACGTGGACGCCCGGGGCGAGATCCTGGAGCTGAAGAACACCATCAACACGATGGTCGACCAGCTCTCGGCCTTCGCCGAGCAGGTGACCCGGGTCGCCCGGGACGTGGGTACGGAGGGCCGCCTCGGCGGTCAGGCGCAGGTGCCCGGGGTGGCCGGCGTATGGCGCGACCTGACGGACTCCGTGAACGGCATGGCGGGGAACCTGACCTCGCAGGTGCGCAACATCGCGCAGGTCGCGACGGCGGTGGCCCGCGGTGACCTGTCGCAGAAGATCGACGTGGACGCCCGGGGCGAGATCCTGGAGCTGAAGAACACCCTCAACACCATGGTCGACCAGCTCTCGAACTTCGCGGAGCAGGTGACGCGGGTGGCGCGCGAGGTGGGTACCGAGGGCATTCTCGGCGGCCAGGCGGAGGTGAAGGGGGTCTCCGGTACCTGGAAGGACCTCACACAGTCCGTCAACTTCATGGCGAACAACCTGACGTCCCAGGTGCGCAACATCGCCGAGGTGACCACGGCCGTGGCCATGGGCGACCTCTCCAAGAAGATCACCGTCGACGCCAAGGGCGAGATCCTCGAGCTGGTCACGACCGTGAACACGATGGTGGACCAGCTGTCGTCCTTCGCGGAGCAGGTGACGCGGGTGGCCCGCGAGGTGGGCTCCGAGGGCATCCTCGGCGGCCAGGCCCGGGTGCGCGGGGTGACGGGCATCTGGAAGGACCTGACCGACAACGTCAACCTGATGGCCAACAACCTGACCTCCCAGGTGCGCAACATCTCCCAGGTCTCGGCGGCGGTCGCCAACGGTGACCTGACCAAGAAGGTCACGGTGGAGGCGCGCGGCGAGGTCGCGCAGCTCGCCGACACGGTCAACACGATGGTGAAGACCCTGTCGTCCTTCGCGGACGAGGTGACGCGGGTGGCCCGCGAGGTGGGCACTGAGGGCCGCCTGGGCGGTCAGGCGCACGTACCGGGCGTCTCGGGGACGTGGAAGGACCTCACCGACTCGGTGAACTTCATGGCCTCCAACCTCACCGGTCAGGTGCGGCAGATCGCCATGGTCACGACCGCCATCGCCAAGGGCGACATGACCAAGAAGATCGACATCGATGCCCGCGGCGAGATCCTGGAGCTCAAGACCACCATCAACACGATGGTCGACCAGCTGTCGTCCTTCGCGGACCAGGTGACCCGCGTGGCCCGCGAGGTGGGCACCGAGGGCATCCTCGGCGGCCAGGCCCGGGTGCGGGACGTCGACGGCACCTGGCGGGACCTGACCGAGTCCGTGAACGAGATGGCCGGGAACCTCACCCGGCAGGTGCGCGCGATCGCGGCCGTGGCCACCGCGGTGACCCGCGGCGACCTCAACCTGAAGATCGACGTGGACGCGGCGGGTGAGATCCAGGTCCTCCAGGACAACATCAACACGATGATCGCGAACCTGCGCGACACCACCTTGGCCAACAAGGAGCAGGACTGGCTCAAGGGCAACCTCGCCCGCATCTCCGCGTTGATGCAGGGCCGCCGCGAGCTCGACGACGTCGCCTCGCTGATCATGAGCGAGCTGACGCCGGTGGTCTCGGCGCAGCACGGCGCCTTCTTCCTGGCGCTGCCGGCCGGCGGCACCACCGAGTTCGGGACGGAGGGGGGCGCGGACGGTTCGTACGAGCTGCGGATGCGCGGGAGTTACGCGTACGCGGGCGGCCAGATGCCCATCTCCTTCCGGCCGGGGGAGGGGTTGATCGGGGCGGTCGCCGAGGAGAAGCGGATGATCCTCGTCGAGAACACTCCGCCGGGCTACCTGAAGATCTCCTCGGGTCTGGGCGAGGCACCGCCGGCGCACGTGATCGTGCTGCCGGTGCTCTTCGAGGGGAAGGTGCTCGGCGTCATCGAGCTGGCCTCCTTCACGCCCTTCACGCAGATCCAGAAGGACTTCCTCAGCCAGATCGCCGAGATGATCGGTACGAGCGTCAACACCATCAGCGTCAACTCCAAGACGGAGATGCTGCTGAAGCAGTCGCAGGAGATGACCGAGCAGCTGCGCGAGCGCTCCGACGAGCTGGAGAACCGGCAGAAGGCACTGCAGGCCGCCAACGCGGAGCTGGAGGAGAAGGCCGAGCTGCTGGCCCAGCAGAACCGGGACATCGAGGTGAAGAACACCGAGATCGAGGAGGCCCGGCAGGTCCTGGAGGAGCGGGCCGAGCAGCTCGCGGTTTCGATGCGCTACAAGTCCGAGTTCCTGGCGAACATGTCGCACGAGCTGCGGACCCCGCTCAACTCGCTGCTGATCCTGGCCAAGCTGCTCGCCGACAACGCGGAAGAGAACCTCTCTCCCAAGCAGGTGGAGTTCGCCGAGACCATCCACGGGGCGGGTTCGGACCTGCTCCAGTTGATCAACGACATCCTTGACCTGTCGAAGGTCGAGGCCGGGAAGATGGACGTCTCGCCGACCCGGATCGCGCTGGTCCAGCTCGTGGACTACGTGGAGGCGACGTTCCGGCCGCTCACGGCGGAGAAGGGCCTGGACTTCTCGGTCCGGGTCTCCCCGGAGCTGCCCGCCACCTTGCACACCGACGAGCAGCGGCTGCTCCAGGTACTGCGCAACCTGCTGTCGAACGCGGTGAAGTTCACCGACAGCGGGGCGGTGGAGCTGGTGATCCGGCCGGCCGGCGCCGATGTGCCGATGGCGATCCGCGAGCAGCTGCTGGAGGCCGGTTCGCTGCGGGAGGCGGACGCGGACCTGATCGCCTTCTCGGTCACCGACACCGGGATCGGGATCGCCGCGAGCAAGATGCTGGTGATCTTCGAGGCGTTCAAGCAGGCGGACGGGACGACGAGCCGCAAGTACGGCGGCACCGGGCTGGGGCTGTCCATCAGCCGGGAGATCGCCCGGCTGCTGGGCGGGGAGATCCACGCGGCGAGCGAGCCCGGCCGCGGGTCCACCTTCACGCTGTACCTGCCGCTGCACCCGAGCGAGCTGCCCCCGCAGGGGTACGCGCCGCCCACCCCCGGCGGTGCCCGCGGTGAGCTGTACCGCAGGTCCGTGGACGGCGGGCGGCCCGCGCCCGCGTCCGTACCGTCGGTGCAGGCGCAGCCGGCACGTCCGGCGCTGTCGGCGGCCGAGCCGGCCGTGCAGGGGCACGGCGGCGGGGCCGCGCTGTTCCGGCGGCGGCGCAAGGCGGCGAGCGAGCTGGAGCCGCGTACGGCGGTGCCCGGCCAGTCGAACGTGATGGGGCCCGAGGACGGTTGGGGCAGCGCGGACGATGAGCCTCCGGTGGTGCCCCGGACGTACGACTTCCACGGCGAGAAGGTGCTGATCGTCGACGACGACGTACGCAACGTCTTCGCCCTCACCAGCGTGCTGGAGCAGCACGGACTGGCCGTGCTGTACGCGGAGAACGGGCGCGAGGGCATCGAAGTCCTGGAGCAGCACGACAATGTGACGGTCGTACTGATGGACATCATGATGCCCGAGATGGACGGGTACGCGACGACCTCGGCGATCCGGCGCATGCCGCAGTTCGCCGGGCTGCCGATCATCGCGCTGACGGCGAAGGCGATGAAGGGGGACCGGGAGAAGGCGATTGACTCCGGTGCTTCCGACTACGTCACCAAGCCGGTCGATCCCGACTATCTGCTGTCGGTGATGGAGCAGTGGATGCGCGGCAAGTGATCGCGGGGAGAGCGGACGGAGGCCCGTAGCTGACTCACTGTGCCCGTAAGGGCATGGAAGGACGGTAAACGGGGAACCTTCTGCTCTCCCACCACGTTTCTGCTTCGTGCACAGTGACATCTTGGTGACAGGGTGTGGCGATCTCGGGACTGGGGCTACGATGACCGGCACAAGGACGGACGGCGCAAGGATGCCGCCCTCTGGGGCGGGGCCCGGCGCACAGGCCGGAGCCCGGAGCCGGGGAGGCCCCATGCCGGGGCGAGGAGGACAGGGCATGGTGCAGAAGGCCAAGATCCTCCTGGTCGACGACCGGCCGGAGAATCTGCTGGCGCTGGAGGCCATCCTCTCCGCGCTCGATCAGACACTGGTCCGGGCGTCGTCGGGGGAGGAAGCGCTCAAGGCGCTGCTGACGGACGATTTCGCGGTCATCCTGCTGGATGTCCAGATGCCGGGCATGGACGGATTCGAAACGGCCGCGCACATCAAGCGGCGGGAACGGACCCGGGACATCCCGATCATCTTCCTGACCGCGATCAACCACGGTCCGCACCACACGTTCCGCGGTTACGCGGCGGGTGCGGTCGACTACATCTCCAAGCCCTTCGACCCGTGGGTGCTGCGGGCCAAGGTCTCGGTCTTCGTGGAGCTGTACACGAAGAACTGCCAACTGCGCGAGCAGGCGGCCCTGCTGCGGCTCCAGCTGGAGGGCGGCAGCTCCAACGGCGTGGACGCGAGCAAGGAGACGGCCGGGCTGCTGGCCGAGCTCTCCGCGCGGCTCGCGGCGGTCGAGGAGCAGGCGGAGGCGCTGACCAAGCAGCTCGGCGAGGATTCGGCCGACGCGGGTGTGGTGGCGACCGCGGCGCACCTGGAGCGCAAACTCACCGGGCTGCGGCGGGCGCTGGACGCACTGGAGCCCGGAACCGCCGGAGGGGCCCCGGCGCTGCCCGCGCAGAACTGACCGTGCGCGGGTCGGTACTGGCGGTGCGTCAAAGCGCCTACGGAGCCGACGACACGAACGGGTGAAGGGGTGGGCACGCGTGTCCACCGGCGTGCGCACCGGTAACCTCGGCCCCATGGCCTCACGTACGTCCGGTAAGGGTTCCCAGAGCACGGCGGGCACCGCGAAGGGCCGCACCGGCCGTACGGCGGCGCCGGCGAAGAAGGCCGCGCCCGCGCGGGGGCCTGCGGCGAAGAAGGCCGCGGCCGCCAAGCGCGCCCCGGTCAAGAAGGCGGCGGCCAAGCCCGCGCCGTCCCCGACCGGGGGCGTGGTGCGGCTGGTGCGGGCAGTCTGGCTCGGCTGCGCGCACGCGGTCGGCGCCGTCTTCCGCGGGATCGGCCAGGGAGCCAGGAACCTCGACCCCGCCCACCGCAAGGACGGCGTCGCGCTGCTGCTGCTCGCCCTCGCCCTGATCGTGGCCGCCGGTACCTGGTCGAACCTGAGCGGGCCCGTCGGGGATCTGGTCACGATGCTGATCACCGGCCTCTTCGGACGCCTGGATCTGCTCGTGCCGGTCCTGCTCGGCGTCATGGCCGCGCGCTTCATCCGCCACCCCGAGCAGACCGATGCCAACGGCCGCATCGGCATCGGGCTGTCCGCCCTCGTCATCGGGGTCCTGGGCCTGGTCCACATCGCCTGCGGGGCGCCGGGCCGGGACGAGGGCACCACCGCGATGCAGAACGCGGGCGGGCTCATCGGCTGGGGCGCCTCCAAACCGCTGATCTTCACCATGGGCGCGCCGCTGGCCGTGCCCATGCTGGTGCTGCTCACGGTCTTCGGGCTGCTCGTGGTCACCGCGACCCCGGTCAACGCGATCCCGCAGCGGCTGCGCAGGCTCGGCATCCGGCTCGGGATCATCGCGCCAGGGGGGTACCCCGGGACGGAGGCCGGGGGAGACTACGACGAGGGCTACGGGGAGGCCGAGGGCGCCGTCGGCGAGCGGCACGACCCGGAGCAGTGGCGGGCCCGAAACGGAGCCCGGCCGGGCTCCGGCGCCGCCGACCCGGTCGACGAGGCCGAGGAGGAGGCGCTCGCCCGACGGCGCAGGCCGCGCCGGACCGCGGCCCGCCCGGGCATGGCACGGGAGATGGACGCCGTCGACGTGGCCGCGGCGGCCGCCGCCGCGCTGGACGGGGCGGTCTACGGCGGGATGCCGCCGTCCCCGCTCGTCGCCGACCTCACGCAGGGGATCAGTGCCGAGCGGGAGGGCGTGGAGTTCACTGCTCCGGTGCCGACCGCCCGCGGGAAGCGCCCCGTACCGGACGGCTCGCCCGAGACCGTTCCGGAGGCCGTTCCCGCGACCGAGTCCGGGGCCGTGTCCGGGGCCGCCCCCGAAGGCGGCCCCGAGAGCCTTGCCGAGCAGCCGCACGCCACCACCGCCGCGGCCTCCGGGACGCTGTCGGTGCCCGATCTGACCAAAGCCCCGCCGCCGCCCCAGGCGCTGCCGCCGCGCGCCGAGCAGCTCCAGCTGCGCGGGGACATCACGTACGCGCTGCCCTCGCTCGACCTCCTGGAGAAGGGCGGGCCCGGCAAGACCCGCAGCGCCGCGAACGACGCGGTGGTCGCCTCGCTGACGAACGTGTTCATGGAGTTCAAGGTCGACGCACAGGTCACCGGCTTCACCCGGGGCCCGACGGTCACCCGGTACGAGGTCACCCTGGGCGCCGCGGTCAAGGTCGAGCGGATCACCGCGCTGGCGAAGAACATCGCCTACGCCGTGGCCTCGCCGGACGTCCGCATCATCAGCCCGATCCCGGGCAAGTCCGCGGTCGGCATTGAGATCCCGAACTCGGACCGCGAGATGGTCAACCTGGGTGACGTGCTGCGCCTCGCGGACGCGGCCGAGGACGACCACCCGATGCTGGTCGCGCTCGGCAAGAACGTCGAGGGCGGCTACGAGATGGCCAACCTCGCCAAGATGCCGCACGTGCTGGTGGCCGGTGCCACCGGCTCCGGCAAGTCCTCCTGCATCAACTGCCTGATCACCTCCGTCATGGTCCGGGCCACCCCGGAGGACGTCCGGATGGTGCTCGTGGACCCCAAGCGGGTGGAGCTGACGGCCTACGAGGGCATCCCGCACCTGATCACGCCGATCATCACCAACCCCAAGCGGGCCGCCGAGGCGCTCCAGTGGGTCGTGCGCGAGATGGACCTGCGCTACGACGACCTGGCCGCCTTCGGCTACCGGCACATCGACGACTTCAACCGGGCCATCCGGGAAGGCAAGATCAAACTGCCGCCGGGCAGCGAGCGGGAGCTCAGCCCCTACCCGTACCTGCTGGTGATCGTCGACGAGCTCGCCGACCTGATGATGGTCGCCCCGCGCGACGTCGAGGACTCGATCGTCCGCATCACCCAGTTGGCCCGCGCGGCAGGCATCCACCTGGTGCTCGCCACCCAGCGGCCCTCGGTGGACGTGGTCACCGGCCTGATCAAGGCGAACGTGCCCTCGCGCCTCGCCTTCGCCACCTCCTCGCTCGCCGACAGCCGGGTCATCCTCGACCAGCCGGGCGCCGAGAAGCTGATCGGCAAGGGCGACGGGCTGTTCCTGCCGATGGGCGCCAACAAGCCGGTCCGGCTCCAGGGCGCCTTCGTCACCGAGGACGAGATCGCCGGGATCGTCCAGCACTGCAAGGACCAGATGGCGCCCGTCTTCCGCGACGACGTCACCGTCGGGCAGAAGCAGAAGAAGGAGATCGACGAGGACATCGGCGACGACCTGGACCTGCTGTGCCAGGCGGCGGAGCTGGTGGTCTCGACGCAGTTCGGATCCACCTCGATGCTCCAGCGCAAGCTGCGGGTGGGCTTCGCCAAGGCCGGGCGGCTCATGGACCTCATGGAGTCGCGGGGAATCGTCGGCCCGAGCGAGGGTTCGAAGGCGCGCGATGTCCTGCTGAAGGCCGATGACCTGGACGAAGTGCTCGCCGTCATCCGCGGTGAGGCCCATCCGTAATGAAATCCCGGGCAACCGTTTCCCTTGGGCCCGCGTCAAGTTGAAGAGAGGTGGCGGTACCGCGTACCAGCTCGCGCACAGCGTCGGGCCGCCGCACCGGGAGGACCCTCCCTTCGCCATTCGGATGGCGTAGGAAGTGCACCCTCCGGTTGCTCCACCCTTTCGTCACCCCCCTAGACTGGACATCCAGCAGGTGGCTACACGCTCGAAAGGCGCCCACGTGTCCATCGGCAACTCCAACTCCCCCGAAGAAGAGCGGCCTTCGACCGACGACCGGTCCGAGGACCGCATCGTCGAACGTCCCGTCGAAGGCCCGTCCATCGGGACGGCCCTCAAGAAGGCCCGGATCGCCGCCGGGCTCACCGTCGACGAGGTCAGTTCCACCACCCGCGTGCGCATCCCGATCGTGCACGCGATCGAAGAGGACGACTTCACGCGGTGCGGCGGCGACGTCTACGCCCGCGGTCACATCCGTACGCTCGCCCGCGCCGTCAAGCTCGATCCGGCACCACTGGTCGAGAGCTACGACGCGGCCCACGGCGGCCGGCCGGCACCCACGCCCGCCGCGCCGATGTTCGAAGCCGAGCGGATCCGTCCCGAACGGCAGCGGCCCAACTGGACCGCGGCCATGGTCGCCGCCATCGTCGCCGTGATCGGCTTCGTCGGCTTCACCGCCTTCAGCGGTGGCGACGAGAAGGACAAGCGCCCGGTGGCGGAAGGTTCCGCCTCGCCCAAGCCCGCACCCAAGCAGAGCGGTGCCAAGCCGGCCGTACCGCCCCAGCAGACCCCGCAGGCGCCCAAGCCGGAGCCCTCGGACAGCGCGATCGCCGCCGCGCCCAAGGACCTCGTCACCGTGGTCCTGACGGCCGACACGGGCGAGAGCTGGATCTCCGCGAAGGACTCCACCGGCCGGCTGCTCTTCGACGGCACCCTCGTGCAGGGTGAGTCCAAGACCTTCACGGACAAGGAGTCCGTCGACCTCGTGCTCGGCGACGCCGGGGCCGTGAAGCTCTTCGTGAACGGCAAGGAGATCAAGGACGACTTCCAGTCGGGTCAGGTGGAGCGTCTGAAATACACGAAGGCCGACCCCCTGCAGGATCAGCCCCAGGCGGGCTGATGCGGGACCGCCCTAGGGCGGAAGGCTTGAATCCGGATCCCCGGGGTGCTGCGCCGCACCCCGGGGATCTTGCTGTAGGGGGACTTGCGGCAGGGGCCGACGCCGGGACGAAGTAGTCTTGAGTCCATGCCCGAACGCCGTACCGTCGCCCTTGTCACTCTTGGCTGCGCCCGTAACGAGGTGGACTCGGAGGAGCTCGCAGGCCGCTTGGCGGCGGATGGCTGGGAGCTCGTCGAGGACGCCGCCGATGCGGACGTAGCCGTCGTCAACACCTGCGGCTTCGTCGAAGCCGCCAAAAAGGACTCCGTAGACGCCCTGCTGGAAGCCAACGATCTCAAGGATCACGGCAAGACCCAGGCCGTCGTCGCCGTCGGCTGCATGGCCGAGCGCTACGGCAAGGAACTTGCCGAAGCGCTCCCCGAAGCCGACGGAGTCCTCGGTTTCGACGACTACGCCGACATCTCCGACCGCCTCCAGACCATCCTCAACGGCGGCATCCACGCCTCCCACACCCCGCGTGACCGGCGCAAGCTGCTGCCGATCAGCCCGGCCGAGCGCCAGGCCGCCGAGGTCTCCCTGCCGGGCCACGCCCAGGAGCCCGTCGCGGAGGCCCCCGCCGACCTGCCGGACGGGCTCGCGCCCGCCTCGGGCCCGCGCGCGCCCCTGCGCCGCCGGCTGGACAAGAGCCCCGTCGCCTCGGTCAAGCTGGCCTCCGGCTGCGACCGGCGCTGCACCTTCTGCGCCATCCCGTCCTTCCGCGGCTCCTTCATCTCCCGCCGCCCCAGTGACGTGCTGGGCGAGACCCGCTGGCTCGCCGAGCAGGGCGTCAAGGAGATCATGCTGGTCTCCGAGAACAACACCTCGTACGGCAAGGACCTCGGCGACATCCGGCTGCTGGAGACCCTGCTGCCCGAGCTGGCCGAGGTGGACGGCATCGAGCGCGTCCGCGTCAGCTACCTCCAGCCCGCCGAGATGCGGCCGGGCCTGATCGACGTACTCACCTCGACCCCCAAGGTCGTGCCGTACTTCGACCTGTCCTTCCAGCACTCGGCCCCCGACGTGCTGCGCGCCATGCGCCGCTTCGGTGACACCGACCGCTTCCTGGAGCTGCTGGACACCATCCGCTCCAAGGCCCCGCTGGCCGGCGTCCGCTCGAACTTCATCGTCGGCTTCCCCGGCGAGAAGGAATCGGACTTCGCCGAGCTGGAGCGCTTCCTCACCCACGCCCGCCTCGACGCCATCGGCATCTTCGGCTACTCCGACGAGGACGGCACCGAGGCCGTCGGCTACGAGAACAAGCTGGACGCGGACACCATCGCCGAGCGGCTGACCCACATGCAGCGGCTCGCCGAGGAGCTCACCTCGCAGCGCGCCGAGGAGCGCATCGGGGAAACCCTGGACGTTCTCGTCGAGACCGTGGAAGCGGTCGACGAGGACGGTGAGGGCGCTTACGGGCGCGCCGCGCACCAGGCGCCCGAAACGGACGGCCAGGTGGTCTTCACCGACAGCACGGGACTCGTTCCGGGGCGTATCGTCACGGCAAAGGTGGTCGGCACCCTGGGTGTGGACCTGGTGGCCGAGCCGCTCGGCATTGATCTTGAGGAGGCGGCCGGATGACCGGAGTCCCGGCATCTGCGGCGGGCGGGACCGGCCGTCGGCCCGTACCCGGCGCGAAGCTGGGAGTCGCGGCGGTCAATCAGGCCAGCCTGTGGAACATCGCCAACATCCTGACGATGATCCGGCTCGTGCTGGTGCCGGGCTTCGTGTTCCTGCTGCTCGCCGAGGGCGGCTACGACCCGGCCTGGCGGGCGTGGGCCTGGGCGGCGTTCGCCGTCGCCATGATCACGGACATCTTCGACGGGCACCTGGCCCGGACGTACAACCTGGTCACGGACTTCGGCAAGATCGCCGACCCCATCGCCGACAAGGCGATCATGGGGTCGGCGCTGATCTGTCTCTCCTGGCTCGGCGACCTCCCCTGGTGGGTGACCGGGGTGATCCTCGGCCGGGAGCTCGGGATCACGCTGCTGCGCTTCTGGGTCATCCGCTACGGAGTGATTCCGGCCAGCCGCGGCGGCAAGATGAAGACCCTGGCCCAGGGCACCGCCGTGGGCATGTACGTACTCGCGCTGACCGGGGCGCTGGCGACCATGCGCTTCTGGGTGATGGCGCTCGCCGTCGTGCTGACCGTCGTCACCGGTTTGGACTACATCCGTCAAGCGGTCGTGCTGCGCCGCCAGGGTCTCGCCGCGGAGCGGGCTGCGGAGCGAGCCGCGAGGTGACGTACGCGGCGGGGGATTTTCCGGAGGCGCAAGCCGGTGCCGGAGCGGTCGATGCGACCGGAGTGGCCGCGGAAACGCTGCGCCTGCTCACGGAAAGTGACCAGACCCTCGCCGTGGCCGAATCGCTGACCGGCGGCATGGTCGCCGCCGACCTCACGGCCGTCCCCGGGGCCTCCCGATCCTTCCGCGGCTCGGTGACGGCGTACGCGACGGACGTCAAACACCTCGTCCTCGGGGTGGACGCGGGACTGCTGGAAGCCGAAGGCGCGGTGAACGCGCAGGTCGCGGCGGAGATGGCGGCCGGCGTGCGGCGGGTGATGGGCGCTTCATGGGGAATCGCGACGACCGGGGTGGCCGGTCCGGAGCCGCAGGACGGGCAGCCGGTGGGCACCGTTTTCGTCGCGGTGGACGGTCCGGGGGGCAGGAAAACGGTCCGTCTGAGGTTGAAAGGCTCCCGCGCGGAAATTCGTAGGGAGAGTGCACGCACAGTGCTCGGGCTTCTCGCGGACCAACTTCGTGAGAATGCGCGGAGGCAGGATACGGAACAGAACGGGGGGATTTGATGTTTGCAGCCCTGAGTGAACACGACATCGCTCCCCGCACGGCCGCGGCGCGAGGCGGTACGGTGGGGCGTGAAGGATGCGGCTACACGGTCAGAGGAGGGAGCCACCGATGATTCTGCTCCGTCGCCTGCTGGGTGACGTGCTGCGTCGGCAGCGCCAGCGCCAGGGCCGTACTCTGCGCGAAGTCTCCTCGTCGGCCCGAGTTTCTCTCGGCTATCTCTCCGAGGTGGAGCGGGGGCAGAAGGAGGCATCCTCCGAGTTGCTCTCCGCGATCTGCGACGCGTTGGACGTACGGATGTCCGAGCTGATGCGCGAAGTCAGTGACGAACTGTCGCTGGCCGAGCTGGCACAGTCGGCCGCGGCAAGCGAACCGGTGAGTGTGCCGGTCCGCCCGAAGCTCAATTCGGTCTCCATGGCTTCGGTCGCGGCCGGACCGGAGCGGGTGACCATCAAGGCGCCTGCGGAAGCGGTGAATGTCGTAGCCGCGTGAGCGAGCACGTGCGTGTTTGAGCGTGGCCGGAGCCCCGGCCGGTGCCCTGTGCACCGGCCGGGGCTCCCGGCCGTTCTGGGTGCGGTGGCGCGGGGGGTGCGGGAGGATGGGGCCGTCCGGGTTCCGGCCCCTGGGAGGTGACCGTGCGGCGGTTGCTGCGCATACCTGCGGTGTCGGCCCTCGCACTGACGGTGGGGGTGCTGTGGTGGTGGGCCGTGCTGCGGCTGCTGCTGGCCCCTGCCGAGGCCGGGGCCGTGGAGGGCGCGGTGGCGGTGGGCGGCTGGGGACTGGGGCTGCTGCCGGTGCACTGTGTGCCGGGCCCGGTGCGCAAGGCACGGCGGAAGGCGCTGCGGGCCGCCGGGGCGGCTGACGCGGGCGACGGGGACGACCGGGGCGACGACGGGGGCGACGACGGGGGCGACGACGGGGGCGAGGGGAACGGCCGGGACGACGGGAGCGGCCGGGACTGCGGGGCTACCAGGGCATGGACACCCCACCGTTCGGGCGAAGGATCTGGCCCGTCATGAAGGACGAGGCGTCCGAGGCCAGGTAGAGCACCGCCCGGGCGATGTCCTCGGGCTCGCCGACCCGGCGCAGCGGGGACATCCGGACCATCGCGGCCTCGGTCTGCTCCTGGACCTCGGGGCTGTGCCGGCCGGTCATCGGGGTACGGATCCAGCCCGGGGCGACGGCGTTGACCCGTATGCCGTGCGGGCCCGCCTCGGTGGCGAGAGTCTTGGTCAGCTGGACCACGGCCGCCTTGGCGGCGCTGTAGCAGAGCAGGCCGGGCTGGGCGGCGTCCACGGCCCCGGAGGCCATGGTGACGATCGAGCCCGGGCGGCCGGCCGCGATCATGGAGCGAGCGGCCTCCTGGCAGGTGCGCAGGACCCCCTTGAAGTTGATGTCCAGGATCCGGTCGAGGTCCTCGTCGGAGGTCTCCAGGACGCTGCTCGTGTGCATGACCCCGGCGATGGCGGCCGTGATGTCGAGCGGGCCCGCGGCGGTGACGGCGGCGCGGAGCGCGGCCCGGTCGGTGACGTCGAGGGGGTGGACGGTGGCCGCGCCGCCGGTCTTGGTGACGAGGGCGGCCGTTTCGGCGAGACCCCGCTCGTCCCGGTCCGCGCAGTGCACGTGGGCGCCCGACTCGGCGAGGAGGACGGCGGTGGCGCGGCCGATGCCGCTGGCGGCGCCGGTGATCAGGGCGGTGCGGCCGGTGAGTCCGTACGGGGCTGTGGGTGTGGGCATGCCGGGACGGTACGACCGGATCTGACAGGGCGTCAATCGGTGGGGTCCGTCGCGTTCTGTCGCGGGCGGTCGCGTCCTGCTGCCCGGATGCCGCCTAGGGTGTCGGGCCCGACTGGCAGCGGGGGCACCAGTAGGTGGGGCGGTCGTCCTGCGGCGCCTCGCGGACGGGGGTGCCGCAGCGCAGGCAGGGGCGGTGCGCGCGGCCGTAGACGAAGAGGTCCTGGCCGGGGCGGCGACTGCCGGTGGTGTTGCGGGGGCCGGGCCGCTCGCCGGTGTTCGCGGACAGCAGGCGGTGGGCGGCCGCGGTCAGCCGGGGGAGGGTCGACTCGGGGAGCGCGCCGACCGGGGTCCACGGGGTGACCCGGGCCAGGAAGCACAGCTCGGCCTTGTAGATGTTGCCGATCCCGGCGAGGTTGCGCTGATCGAGCAGGGCCACGCCGAGGGGGCGCTCGGGGGTCGCGAGGAGGTTGGCGGCGGCGCGGGCGGGATCCCAGTCCGGGCCGAGGAGATCGGGGCCGAGGTGGCCCACGGCGCGGTCCTCCTCGGCGGTGCGGATCAGTTCCAGGACGGGGAGACGGTAACCGACGGCGGTGTGGTCGGCGGTGCCGAGGACGGCCCGGATCTCGTAGTCGGGGCCGCCACGCCATTTCTGGCCGGAGGCGAAGACGTGCCAGGCGCCGTCCATGCGGAGGTGGCTGTGCAGGGTGAGGCCGCCCTCGAAGCGGGCGAGGAGGTGCTTGCCGCGCGGGGTGACGTCGAGGGTGACGCGGCCGGTGAGGTCGGCGGTGGCGAAGCGGGGGACGCGCAGGTCGCTGCGGGTGAGGGTGCGGCCCGCCAGCGCGGTGTGGAGCCGAGTCGCCGCGCGCCGGATGCTGTCGCCTTCGGGCATGCCTTCATTGTGCCGTGGCCCGCCGGGGCGCGGCGCCGGCTCCCGGCACGTGGCGACGGCCGTGAGGCGCAGGATCGTCGGAGGGGCCGTCGGGCGGGCGGTGGTGGGCTCCGCGGCGGGGTGTTGTCGCCGCGGAGCCCGGCCGGGGCGACTTCCGGGCGATGGCCTTGCCGTTGTTCGCCGCGTTGTACCGGTTGCCCCCGTGCCCGGCGCCGGCGACCTTCACCTGGGCGGACGGGGCGAGGGCGATCGCGCAGGTGGTCCGGGTCCGGCCGTTGGCGAAGCCCTTCGGCATCGACTCGTCCTCGCACTTCTCGAACGTGCCGATGACCGCCAGGCTCTGGGCCTCCGTGCCGTCCCCGAGCAGGCCCCTGACGTGGCCGACCGAGGCGTACGACATGTCCGTCGTGCCGATGCTCTTGACCGTGTGGCGGATGTAGTACGGGATCTCCGCCGCCTCGCCGATCCTGAAGACCCGGCCGGACTTCGCCGTGCCCGCGGCCCCGGCCGGAGCCAGGACGTGAGCGGAACGCTCAATGCCGTTGCGGTCGTCAGGAACGCATACGCAAACCCCGCGGGGTGGCGTGGAAACCGGCCGCCTCCAGGGCCGGCCCCAGGGGGGAGGTCAGAGCCGCCGCCGCGTTGATCCGTTCCACCGTGAGGGCCGGGAGCGTGCCCGCGCGGGAGGCCGCCGCGAGGGCGGCCGTCGCGGCCGTGAGCCGGGGGTCCTCCGGCGCGGGCCAGGCCAGCAGGGTCTTGCCGCCGCGCTCCAGATACAGGGTCAGCTCACCGTCGACCAGGACGACCAGCGAGCCCGCTTTGCGCCCCGGCTTGTGGGTGGCGCCCGACGGAGGCTCGGGCCAGGGCAGGGCCGCGCCGTACGCGTTCGCCGGGTCGGCGGCGGCCAGGACCACCGCCGCCAGCGGGGGCGGGGTCCGCTCGGCGGCCCGGAGGCGGTCCACCGCACCGTCCATCGCGAACTGGGCCGCGCCCAGCCCCTCGACCACATAGCCCCGGCGGGCCTGGCCGCTGTCCTCGAAGGCCGACAGGACCCGGTAGACCGCGCTGAAGCCGCCCTCCACCCCTTCCGCGGCGACCGCCCCACGCGTCACCACCCCGTGCCGGTCCAGCAGGGTGCGGGCCAGGGCATGGGCCCGGTGGGTCGGATCGGGAACGGCAGCCGGAAGCAGGGACCAGCGCCCGGAGACCGTGGGCGGGCCGGTACGGGACACGGTCGCGCTGAGCGTGCCGTACCGGCCGCGGGGGACCGTGCGCCGCGCGCGGTGCGCCGTCGAGCCCGCCGTGCGGCCCGAGCCGAGCAGCGAGCGCAACGGGCCCAGGGTGTCGTTGGTGAGCCGGCCCGACCAGGCCAGGTCCCACACCGCCTCGGAGAGCGCGACGTCCGACACCTCGGGGAACTCGGCCCGGATCGACTGCGCGATCTGCCGGAAGAACAGGCCGTACCCGCCCTCGAGCGAGGCCAGGACCGCCTGGTGCAGGGGGCTCTGCTCCAGCGGGTGCGGCGGGGGCAGGAGCAGCGGGGCCGACTCCGCCAGGTAGAGCGAGACCCAGCCGTCCTTGCCCGGGAGGGCTCCGGCGCCCGCCCACACCACCTCGCCCGCGGTGGTCAGCTCGTCCAGGAGGCCCGGGGCGTACCCGGCCACGCGGGACGGGAGGATCAGGCGTTCCAGCGCCGAGGCCGGGACCGGGGCGCCCTGGAGCTGCTCGATCGCCCGGGCCAGGCCGTCGAGGCCGCGCAGGGCTCCGCCCAGGTGCTGCCACTGGGGGAGGAAGGTGGCCAGCGAGGTAGGCGGGACCGGTTCCAGCTCTTGGCGCAGCGCGGCGAGGGAGCGGCGCCGGAGCCTGCGCAGCACCGTCGCGTCGCACCATTCCTGCCCGATGCCCGCCGGATGGAACTCGCCCTGCACCACCCGGCCGGCCGCGGCCAGCCGGTGCAGGGCGCCCTCGGTCACCGCCGCGCCCAGGCCGAAGCGGGCGGCGACCGCCGTCGTGGTGAAGGGGCCGTGGGTGCGGGCGTACCGGGCCAGCAGGTCCCCGAGCGGGTCCTTGACCGGCTCCGTGAACGCCTCGGGGACGCCGACGGGCAGCGCCGTGCCCAGCGCGTCCCGCAGCCGGCCCGCGTCCTCGATCGCCGCCCAGTGGTCCGCCCCGCCGATCCTGACCGGGATGGCGCGGCGGGCCGCGGTGAGCTCCTGCGCCCACGCCGGATCCGCCCCGCGCTCGGTCAGCTGGTCCCGCGTCAGCGGGCCCAGCAGGCGCAGCAGATCGGCCACCGACTCGGGATCCTTGGCCCGCCGGTCCTCGGTGAGCCACTGGAGCTCCCGCTCCAGCTCCTCCAGCACCTGCGCGTCGAGGAGTTCGCGCAGCTCCGCCTGGCCGAGCAGCTCCGCCAGCAGCCGGGAGTCCAGCGACAGCGCGGCCGCCCTGCGCTCGGCCAGCGGCGAGTCGCCCTCGTAGAGGAACTGGGCCACATACCCGAAGAGGAGGGAACGGGCGAAGGGGGAGGGCTCCGGCGTGGTGACCTCCACCATCCGTACGCGGCGCGCCTCGATGTCACCCATCAGTTCGGTCAGGCCGGGCACGTCGAAGACGTCCTGGAGGCATTCGCGTACGGCTTCCAGCACGATCGGGAAGGAGCCGAACTCCGAGGCCACCTGGAGCAGCTGCGAGGCGCGCTGGCGCTGCTGCCACAGGGGGGTGCGCCGGCCGGGGCTGCGGCGCGGCAGCAGCAGGGCGCGCGCCGCGCACTCGCGGAAGCGGGAGGCGAACAGTGCGGAGCCGCCCACCTGGTCGGTGACGATCTGGTTGATGTCACCGTGGTCGAAGGCGACATCGGCCGCGCCCAGCGGGGCCTTCTCGTCGTCGAACTCGAACGCGTGCGGAGCGGCCGGGTCGTGGTCCAAGAGGTCCATGGACAGCAGGTCCAGGTCGGGCAGGCGCAGCACGATCCCGTCGTCGGCGTGCATCACCTGCGCGTCCATGCCGTACTTCTCGGCGAGGCGGGCGCCGAGCGCCAGCGCCCACGGGGCATGCACCTGCGCGCCGAAGGGGGAGTGGATCACGACCCGCCAGTCGCCCAGCTCGTCGCGGAACCGCTCGACCACGATCGTCCGGTCGTCGGGGACATGGCCGCAGGCCTCGCGCTGTTCGGCGAGGTACGCCAGGACGTTCTCGGCGGCCCAGGCGTCCAGGCCGGCCGCCACCAGCCGCAGCCGGGCGTCCTCGCCGCTCAGGCCGCCGAGCTCGCGGAGGAACGCGCCGACCGCGCGGCCCAGTTCGAGCGGCCGGCCGAGCTGGTCGCCCTTCCAGAACGGCAGCCTGCCCGGTACCCCGGGGGCGGGGGTGACCAGGACCCGGTCGCGGGTGATGTCCTCGATCCGCCACGAGGTGGTGCCCAGCGTGAAGACGTCCCCCACGCGGGATTCGTAGACCATCTCCTCGTCGAGCTCGCCGACCCGGCCGCCGCCCTTCTTGGGATCGGAGCCCGCCAGGAACACACCGAACAGACCGCGGTCGGGGATCGTGCCGCCCGAGGTGACCGCGAGGCGCTGCGCCCCCGGCCGGCCCGTGATCGTGCCCGCCACCCGGTCCCAGACCACGCGCGGCCGGAGCTCGGCGAACGCGTCCGACGGATAGCGCCCGGCCAGCATGTCCAGCACGGCCGTGAACGCCGATTCCGGCAGCGCCGCGAAGGGTGCCGCCCGCCGCACCAGGGCGAGCAGGTCGTCCAGTTGCCAGGTGTCCATCGAGACCATCGCGACCAGCTGCTGCGCCAGCACGTCGAGAGGGTTGGAGGGGACCCGCAGGGACTCGATCTCCCCCGTGCGCATCCGCTCGGTGACCACCGCCGCCTGCACCAGGTCGCCGCGGTACTTGGGGAAGACCACCCCGGTGGAGACCGCGCCCACCTGGTGTCCGGCCCGGCCCACGCGCTGCAGCCCGGAGGCCACCGAGGGCGGCGACTCCACCTGCACCACCAGGTCCACCGCGCCCATGTCGATGCCCAGCTCCAGGCTGGAGGTGGCGACCACGGCGGGCAGCCGGCCCGCCTTCAGGTCCTCCTCCACGAGTGCGCGCTGCTCCTTGGACACCGAGCCGTGGTGCGCGCGGGCCAGCAGGGGCGGGGCGCCGAGGGCGGCGCCCGACTGGGCCATGACCTCCGCCGGAGGCCTGCCCTCCGGCAGCTTCTCGCCCATGGCGCGCTCGTACGCGATCTCATTGAGCCGGTTGCACAGCCGCTCGGCGAGCCGGCGGGAGTTGGCGAAGACGATCGTCGAGCGGTGCGCCTGCACCAGGTCGGCGATCCGCTCCTCCACATGCGGCCAGATCGACGGCTTGTCCCCGCCCTCCTTGCCCTCGGTCGCGGGGGAGCCGCCCAACTCGCCCATGTCCTGCACCGGGACGACCACCGACAGGTCGAACTCCTTGGCCGACGGCGGCTGGACGATCTCCACCCGGCCGCGCGGCGCCAGGTACCGGGCCACCTCGTCCACCGGCCGGACCGTCGCCGACAGCCCGATCCGGCGCGCCGGGCGCGGCAGCAGCTCGTCCAGCCGCTCCAGGGAGAGGGCGAGATGGGCGCCGCGCTTGGTCCCGGCGACCGCGTGCACCTCGTCGAGGATCACCGTCTCGATTCCCGTGAGCGCCTCCCGGGCCGCCGAGGTCAGCATCAGGAACAGGGACTCGGGCGTGGTGATGAGGATGTCCGGCGGGCGGGTGGCCAGCGCCCGCCGTTCGGCGGGTGGGGTGTCGCCGGAGCGGATCCCCACCCGGATGTCCGGCTCGGGCAGCCCGAGGCGGACCGACTCATGGCGGATCCCGGTCAGCGGGCTGCGCAGATTGCGCTCCACGTCGACGGCCAGCGCCTTGAGAGGAGACACGTACAGCACGCGGCAGCGCTTCTTCGACTCCGCGGGCGGCGGGGTGGAAGCGAGCCGGTCGAGGGCGGCGAGGAACGCCGCCAGGGTCTTGCCCGAGCCGGTGGGAGCCACCACCAGCACGTCGGAGCCCTCCCCGATCGCCCGCCACGCGCCCTCCTGCGCGGCGGTGGGCGTGACGAAGGCCCCCGTGAACCACGAGCGGGTCGCGGGGGAGAACGAGTCGAGCGCAGGGCCTGCCATGCCCCCATCGTGCACCCGGCCACTGACAACGGGCCGGACCTGGGGAAACGCGAGACACGGGCGGGGCGCAGAATGGGGGGATGGGGACGGACGGGGGCGCCGGCGGGCGCCGGGAGTGGGCACGGCACTGGCAGTACGCGGAACTGCCCGGGCTCGACCTGCTGCGCGCCCACTACGTACGCCACACCTTCCCGCGCCACGCCCACGACGGGTACGTCATCGCGGCCGTCACCGGCGGCATCGAGGAGATCGGGCTCCCCGGGCACGTGGTGCGCGCCGGACCCGGCAGCGTGGTCCTGATCAACCCCGAGGTGCCGCACACCGCGCGCGCCGGAGTGCCCGAGGGCTGGGCCTACGCCACCTTGTACCCCTCCAGCGAGCTGATCACCGAGGTCGCCGACGAGATCGGCACCCTGCGCGGCACTCCCGGCTTCACCGCCGACATGGTCGCCGACCCCCGGGGGGCGCAGGCGATCACCGAGGTCCACCGGGCCGCCGAGGCGGGCAACGCGCTGGCCGCCGACACCCTGCTGCGGAGCGTGGTGGCGCGGATGCTGACCCGGCACGCCGGACCGCTGCCCGCCCGTACGGTCCGTGGCGCGGGCGGCGCCGACGCGGCGGCGGCACGGGCCGTACTGCAGGAGCGGATGGCCGACCCGCCGTCGCTGGAGCAGCTCGCGGCGGAGCTGGGCACGAGCCCCTTCGCCCTGCTGCGGGCCTTCCGCGAGCGGTACGGAATGCCCCCGCACACCTGGCTCACCGACGCCCGCGTCCGGCGGGCACGCCGGCTCCTGGACGCCGGCACGGCGCCCGCGGAGGCGGCCGTCACCGTCGGCTTCACCGACCAGCCTCACCTGAACCGGCACTTCACCCGCATCGTGGGGGTGCCGCCCGGCGCCTACCGGCGGGAACGGGCCGGCTAGGGCGACCGCCAGGGGCGCAAGAACGTACAAGACCCGGCCGCCCCGCCCTGCGTAGTTTCGGGGGGTGGGAGAACATCAAGCAGTGATACAGGCGACCCCCGAGGGGGTCGCCGGGGGACGGCCGCGGGCCGCCGTCGTACGCGACGCGCTCGGGGTCGGGGTGGCCGTCGGGCTGTCCGGGTTCGCGTTCGGCGTGACCGCCGCCGGGGCCGGCATCAGCACCCTCCAGGCTTGCGTGCTGAGCCTGCTCGTCTTCACCGGGGCCTCGCAGTTCGCCCTGGTCGGAGCGCTGGCGGCAGGCGGGAACCCGTTCACCGCCGCCGCCGGGGCCTTCTTCCTCGGCACCCGCAACGCCTTCTACGGGCTGCGGCTGTCCCAGCTGCTGAAGCTGCCCCGCGCCGTACGCCCGCTCGCCGCGCACTGGGTGATCGACGAGACCACCGCCGTCGCGCTGGCCCAGCCCGACCGGAAGTCGGCCCGGCTCGGCTTCACCGTCACCGGGCTCACCCTCTACGCACTGTGGAACCTCACCACGCTGCTCGGCGCGCTCGGCGCCGAGGCCATCGGGGACACCAGGGCGTGGGGGCTGGACGCCGCCGGACCCGCCGTGTTCCTGGCGCTGCTGGCTCCGATGCTGAAGACCTCCACCGAGCGGGCCGTCGCCGCCCTCGCGCTGGTCCTCGGGCTCGGCTTCCTGCCCGTGCTGCCCGCCGGGGTGCCCGTGCTGATCGCCGCCCTGGCGGCCCCCGTGGTGCTGTGGATGAAGGGACGCCGCCCGTGACCGTCTGGATCGCCATCGCACTGACGGTCGTCGGCTGCTATGCCGTCAAGCTCGCCGGCCTGCTCGTCCCCGCCGGGGCCCTGGAACGGCCGCTCGTGCGCCGCCTGGCCGCCCTGCTGCCGGTCGCCCTGCTCGCCGCGCTCACCGCCCAGCAGACCTTCAGCACCGGGTCCGCCCTCGTCATCGACGCCCGCGCCGCGGGGCTCGCGGCCGCCGGGCTGGCGCTGCTGCTGCGGGCCCCCTTCCTCATCGTGGTCGCGGCCGCCGTCGTGGTCACCGCGGGGGTACGGGCCCTGGGCGGCTGACCCCCACCTCCGGCAGACGCCCGTACGCCCGCAGGGTCAGCAGCGCCTCCAGGGTGGCGATCGGGCGCCGCTCGAGCGAGCTTCCCGGCGCCCAGTCCCGGCGCCGCACCGGCCAGCCGCCGTCGGACTGCTGCTCGGTGGCCAGGTGGTCCAGCGAGCGGCGCAGCTCCGCGTCGGTGAACCAGCCGCGGGCCAGGGATTCGGGCCGCCGCGCGAAGTCGTGCGGGTACAGCCGCTCGCCCGGCGCGTAGCCGGGGGCCTCCGGGTACTCCGCGCGCCGCACGGGATCCAGGACGACGAGCCGCTGCTCGCGCACCATCCGGCCCAGCCGGTCCGCGGCCGCCGCCGCGCGCGCCCGGTCCGGGATGCCGTCGAGGAAGGCCACCGCGCTCTGGACCTCGTACGGGTGCGAGTGGCGCAGGTTCTCGACCCGGTCCCAGCAGAAGTCCGTGGCCCGGAAGAGCCAGGCGTGCCAGACCCGGTTGCGGTGCAGTACGCCGACGACGGGGCCTGTGGTCAGCAGCTCGCCCGGCGGGTCGTCGTGCATCGGGTGGTAGGGGGCCGCGGGGTAGTCGCGGGGGGCCGGGGAGACCACCGGGAGCGCGCCGTCCGCGGTGGAGACCCCGGTCAGGTGGCGGCAGAGCCGCTCGATGCGCTGCCCCGAGCAGCGCCCCAGGCCGTCCAGCACGTGCAGGGCGTGGGCGGTGTGCAGGGGCTGGCTGAGCGGACCGCGCAGATCCGGATCGAGTGCGTGACCGTAGCCTCCGTCTCCGTTGAGGTACGAGCCGAGGGCCGTGTCCACCGGGTCGGCGTCCCCGCCGAGGAAGTGGAACGCGAACCTCCGCTGCTCCAGCACGCGGGCCGTGAGCCAGATGAACCGCTCGGCGCGGGCCAGCGGGTCTGCCGGGGCTGGCGGGTCTGCCGGGTCTGCCGGGGCTGGCTGCTCTGCGGGGGTCTGCGGCGCCGCCGGGGTCTGCGGCGCCGCCGGGGTCTGTGGCGCCGCCGGGGTCTGTGGGGGTTGCGGGGAAGTTTCGTCTCCGGGCATGCCAGCAACGTAGGACGCGGGGGAGCGCGGGGGAGGGCCGAACGCGGGCGGTGCACTCTCCCGGGGCGGGATACTGGGGGCATGCGGTTGACGATTTTCTGGGAACGGATGGCGGAGCACTTCGGCGCGGGCTATGCGGAGTCCTTCGCGCGGGACCACGTCATGACGGAGCTGGGCGGGCGCACCGTCCACCAGGCGCTGGACGCGGGCTGGGAGACCAAGGACGTCTGGCGCGCGGTGTGTTCGGCGATGGACGTGCCGGCGTCGCTGCGCTGACCAGCGCGCTGTTTCGCGGTGGCGGGCACGGGTGGGACAGACTTGGGGCCGTGGCAGCCAGCGAAGAGACGAACGATCATCACGCCGAGGCGCGAGGAGTGACACCGCCCGTGCGGGCGGAGGAGCCGCAAGCACCGGGCCCGCAGGGTCCGACAGGTCCGCAGGGTCCGACAGGTCCGCAGGGTCCGACGAGTCCACAGGGTCCGACGGATCCGCCCGCGCCGCCGGCTCCGCCACCGTCCGGTGCGGCCCCCGCCGCGGACGATGCGCGGATGCCGCGCTGGCTGCCGCGCGCCGTGATCCTCGTACTGGCCCTCGTGGCCTGCTTCCAGCTCGGCAGCTGGGCCTTCCACCAGCTGATAGGCCTCCTCGTCAACATCCTGATCGCGTTCTTCCTCGCGCTCGCGATCGAGCCGGCGGTGGCCAGGATGGCGGCGGGCGGCATGCGCCGCGGGCTCGCCACCTTCGTGATGTTCCTCGCGGTGTTCGTCGTGACCGCGGGCTTCCTCGCGCTCCTCGGCTCGCTGCTCGCCGGGCAGATCGTCGCCATGGTCGAGGGCTTCCCGGGCTATATCGACGCGGTGATCAAAGCCATCAACTCCACCTTCCACACCGAACTGTCCCGGCTGGAGATCCAGGAGAGCGTGCTGCGCTCCGACTGGCTGCGCAAGTACGTGCAGAACAGCGCGTCCGGCGTGCTCGACGTCTCCGCCACGGTGCTCGGCGGACTCTTCAAGCTGCTGACGATCGGGCTGTTCTCCTTCTACTTCGCCGCCGACGGACCGCGGCTGCGGCGCGCCCTGTGCTCCGTACTGCCGCCCGCCAAGCAGGCCGAGGTGCTGCGCGCCTGGGAGATCGCCGTCGCCAAGACGGGCGGCTACCTCTACTCGCGCGGGCTGATGGCCCTGATCTCCGGCGTCGCGACCTACATCGTGCTGGCGGTCCTCGGGGTGCCTTACGCGCCCGCGCTCGCCGTGTGGGTGGGCCTGGTCTCGCAGTTCGTCCCCACCATCGGCACCTATCTCGCGGGCGCGCTACCGGTCCTGCTCGCCTTCACCGTGGACCCCTGGTACGCGCTGTACGTACTCGGCTTCGTGGTGATCTACCAGCAGTTCGAGAACTACGTCCTCCAGCCGAAGCTGACCTCGAAGACCGTGGACATCCATCCGGCGGTCGCCTTCGGATCGGTCATCGCGGGCACCGCGCTGCTGGGCGCGGTCGGGGCGCTCATCGCGATCCCGGCCGTCGCCACCCTGCAGGCGTTCCTCGGCGCGTACGTCAAGCGCTACGAGCTGACGCACGCCGCGGATTCCTCTACTTCTCGTCCGCGACGACGCGTACGACTGCCAAGGCTTCGCTGACGGTCGCCTCGACGGCGGCCTTGTCCAGGCCGAGGCTGCTCAGGGGGCCCTCGCCGTTCTCCAGTTCCAGGAGCGCGAGCAGGACGTGCTCGGTGCCGACGAAGTCGTGGCCCAGGCGCAGGGCCTCGCGGAAGGTGAGCTCCAGGGCCTTCTTCGCGGACGCGTCGAAGGGGATCAGCTCGGGGACTTCCGGCTGGGCCGGGGGCAGCAGCGCGGTCACGGCGGTCCGTACGTCGTCCGCCGCCACCCCCTGGGCGCGCAGGGCGTAGCCCGCGAGGCCCTCGGGTTCGGCGAGGAGGCCGAGCACCAGGTGCTCGGTGCGGATCTCGGTGTTGCCGGCGGCGCGCGCCTCGTTCTGGGAGGTCATCACGATGTTGCGGGCTCGGGGGGTGAAGCGGCCGAAGCCCGCCTGGGGGTCCAAGCCGCCGTCGCCCTCCTTGTCGGCCTTGGGGACGAAGCGCTTCTGGGCGGCCTGGCGGGTGACGCCCATGCTGCGGCCGATGTCGGTCCAGGAGGCTCCGGAGCGTCGGGCCTGGTCGACGAAGTGGCCGATGAGGTGGTCGGCCACGTCGCCCAGGTGCTCGGCGGCGACGACGGCGTCGGTGAGCTGCTCCAGGGTGTCGGTGTGGACCTTCTTGATGGCGTCGATGAGGTCGTCGAGGCGTACGGGATTGGTCATGCGAACGGGTTCCACCGAAGGGCTCGTCATAGGTGCAACCGTAGGTTGACGGTCGGATGAGTGTCAACCCTGGGTTGTCACTTGGGTGGGGTGTGTCGGTGTGTCCCGGGGTATCGCGGGGCGGTTCGTGCGGCGGCGCGGGAGGCGGCTGTGCGGGAGGTGGCGGTGCCATGCTGAGGGCTGCGGGGGAGTAGCGAGACGCGGAGGCCGCCATGGGGTTCTACACCGAACAGGTCGTGCCACGGATCATCAAGGCCGCCTGCGGGGCCAGGACGGCTCGGCCGCTGCGACGCCGGGCCTGCGAGGGGCTGGCCGGCGAAGTCGTCGAGATCGGCTTCGGCACGGGCCACAACGTCCCCTTCTACCCGCCGGGCGTGACGTCCGTGGTGGCGGTGGAGCCCTCCGACGTCGCGTGGCGGCTGGCCGCGGACCACGTGCGGGACGCCCGCGTACCGGTGCGGCGGGCCGGCCTGGACGGCCAGTCGCTGCCCTTCGAGGACGGCGGGTTCGACTCCGCGCTGTCCACCTGGACGCTGTGCACCATCCCGGACGCCGTGGCCGCCCTGCGCGAGCTGCGGCGCGTACTCAAGCCGGGCGGGACCCTGCACTTCCTCGAGCACGGGCTCGCTCCGGAGGGGGACTGGCGCGTACGTCGCTGGCAGCGAAGGCTCGAACCGCTGAACATGCGGCTCCTGGGCGGCTGCCACCTCACCAGATCGGCCCCGGACCTGCTGACGGCGGCCGGGTTCACGATCACCTCGCTCGACGTCTTCTACGAGGCGGGGCCGAAGTTCCTGTGCGCGGACTCCCTCGGGACGGCGGTCTCCCGCTGACGGACGGCCCGTCACGAAGGCATCACGTGGGGCGTGGGCCCGGAGGGCCCCTGGCAGCATCGGTCGAACCGATCCAGGTGGGTTCCAGGTTCCATGCGATTTCATGAGCGCGTCGCGTTACTGACCCGAGTCACCGCCTCCGCCACGGCCGCCACGGCCGTCGCCGTGCTGCTCGGCGGCTGCTCCGGGACTCCGGCCGAGCAGCTCGAGGACTGGTACGGCTCGGGGGGCGAGACGCAGCTGAAGAAGCTGACCGAGGACGCCGGCCGGGTGAACGAGGTGAGCATGCGCACGATCGAAGGCGACCCAATCCTCCTGTGCCCCAACGCCCGGCACATCCCCGTCGGACACCGCCTCCGGCTCACCATCGGCGGCCCGGGCGGCCCGGGTGGCCCGGACGGTTCGACCCCGGGCGTGCCGAGCCCGCTGCGGATGCACCACGTCTCCGTCGGCGCCACCTCCATGAGCACCGTCCACTCCACCTCCCGGCTCCTGCTGCCGCTCCTCGTCCCCGCCGGGTGAAGCCGGGGCCCGACCCGCGTGTGGGCGTGGTGCGCTTGACAGGGAAATCGAACATCCATTCTGATGGGTTATCCACAGCCGAAGGGCTCGTGGAGGCGCATTGTCAGTGGCAGGCATTAGCGTCAGTGGAGTGAAGCGATCGACTCAAGCAAACCGGGTGGAACCCATGGCAGGCACCGACCGCGAGAAGGCTCTCGACGCCGCTCTCGCGCAGATTGAACGGCAATTCGGCAAGGGTGCGGTCATGCGCCTCGGCGACAAGCCGAACGACCCCATCGAGGTCATCCCCACCGGGTCGACCGCGCTGGACATCGCCCTCGGCGTCGGCGGGCTGCCCCGCGGCCGTGTGATCGAGGTGTACGGCCCGGAGTCTTCCGGTAAGACGACCCTGACCCTGCACGCCGTGGCCAACGCACAGAAGGCCGGCGGCACCGTCGCCTTCGTGGACGCCGAGCACGCGCTCGACCCCGAGTACGCCAAGGCCCTCGGCGTCGACACCGACAACCTCATCCTGTCGCAGCCGGACACCGGCGAGCAGGCGCTGGAGATCGTGGACATGCTCGTCCGCTCCGGTGCCCTCGACCTGATCGTCATCGACTCCGTGGCGGCGCTCGTGCCGCGCGCGGAGATCGAGGGCGAGATGGGCGACTCGCACGTGGGTCTCCAGGCCCGACTGATGAGCCAGGCGCTCCGGAAGATCACCGGTGCGCTCAACCAGTCCAAGACCACCGCGATCTTCATCAACCAGCTCCGCGAGAAGATCGGTGTGATGTTCGGCTCGCCGGAGACCACCACTGGTGGTCGCGCGCTGAAGTTCTACGCCTCCGTGCGCCTCGACATCCGGCGCATCGAGACCCTGAAGGACGGCACGGACGCGGTCGGTAACCGCACCCGCGTCAAGGTCGTCAAGAACAAGGTCGCGCCGCCGTTCAAGCAGGCCGAGTTCGACATCCTCTACGGCCACGGCATCAGCCGCGAGGGCGGCCTGATCGACATGGGCGTGGAGCACGGCTTCGTGCGCAAGGCCGGCGCTTGGTACACGTACGAGGGCGACCAGCTCGGCCAGGGCAAGGAGAACGCGCGCAAGTTCCTCTGCGACAACCCCGCACTGTCCGACGAGATCGAGCGGAAGATCAAGGAGAAGCTGGGCGTGGGTGTCCGCAAGGACGCCGCCGCCCCCGAGGCCGGTACCGACACCGCCGATGCCGCGGCCACCGCCGTGCCCGCCCCGGCAACGAAGGCCAAGACGACGGCCAAGGCCGCCGTGGCCAAGAGCTGACCCGTGCGGGCGCAGGAAGGGGGCGGCGAGCGCCGAGGCGGCCGTGAAGGCCGTTCGGAGCTGCCGCCCCAGAGCCCCGAGGAGCAGGCGCGGGCGATCTGTCTGCGCCTGCTCACCGGGAGCCCGCGTACCCGGCGCCAGCTCGCGGACGCCCTGCACAAGCGGGGCATCCCCGAGGAGGTGTCGCAGCAGGTCCTCTCCCGGTACGAGGAGGTGGGCCTGATCGACGACGCCGCCTTCGCCGGAGCCTGGGTGGAGTCCCGGCACCGCGGCCGGGGCCTGGCCCGTCGGGCGCTGGCCCAGGAGCTCCGGACCAAGGGGGTGCATGCCACCCTCGTCGAAGAGGCCCTGGAGCTGCTGGACTCCGATCAGGAGGAGCAGACCGCCCGGGAACTCGTGGAGCGCAAGCTCCGCTCCACCCGGGGCCTGGAGCGGGACAAGCGGATCCGGCGGCTCGCCGGGATGCTCGCCCGCAAGGGATACCCGGAGGGCATGGCCCTGCGGGTGGTGCGCCGCGCGCTCGAGGCGGAGGGCGAGGACGCCGACGACCTCGGGTACGCGGGGGAGTGAGCCGGCGGGCCCGGGGTGGGGTAGCCCCCGGAAGCTCGGCCCCCGGACCCCCCCCGCGCCTCAAGCGCCGGCGGCGCCGGGAGGAGGGGTGAGGGGAAGGCCCGAGGACTTCCAGGACTGGAAGCCGCCGGTCAGGTCCGTGGCGCGGTGGAGGCCCAGGGCGTGGAGGGAGGCCGCGGCGAGGCTGGAGGCGTAGCCCTCGTTGCAGATCACCACCACCTGGACGTCGTGGCTCGTGGCCTGCGGGAGACGATGGCTGCCCCACGGGTCCAGGCGCCACTCCAGTTCGTTGCGCTCGACCACCAGCGCACCCGGGATCAACCCGTCCCGCTCGCGCAGGGCCTGGTACCGGATGTCCACGAGGAGGGCCCCGGCGCGGGAGGCGGCGTACGCCTCGCGCGCGTCCACGCGGGTGTAGCCCGCCCGGATCCGCTCCAGCAATTCGTCGATGCCGATCGGGGCGCTCACTGCCAGTCCGCCGCGCGCTCGACGTGCTCCAGGCTGAGCACCTGGCCGCTGCGGCTGTAGCGGCGGATCAGCGGGAGCGGCGGGTAGTAGGCGTGCACGGAGACCGCGTGCTCGGTTGGCGATTCGTTGAGCACCTCGTGCACGTGGTGCTCCCGGAACGCCCGCCCCGAGCCCGCGCCCAGCGTGCGCTGGCGGTCGACGCCCGGGGCCAGCTCCAGGGACTTCCAGCCCTCCGAAGGCAGGCGCACGGTCAGCGAGTTCTCGGTCAGCCGCCCCCGCGCGGTGGCGAACGCGCCCCGCGATTCGGCGTGGTCGTGCCAGCCGGTGCCGGTGCGCGGCGGCCAGCCGATCAGCCATGCCTCGCTGCCGCCCGGCCCCTCCAGCCGGATCCAGGTGCGGCCCTCGGGGTCGAGCGGCAGCGAGGCCACGATTGCCGGGTCGGCGGCCGTGCGGAGGGCGAAGTCGAGGAGTGCGGCGGCCGTGGGGCCCCCGGCGGGCGCGTGCTCAGGGGCGTACGCGGGTGTGGATACGGGTGCAGACATGAAAGGGGACCGTTTCCTGGGTTCGCGGAGGTGCGCGCAGGCCGGTGGACGGCACGGGGCGCGCGGAGGGAAGGGCGAATCAGCAGGAAGGGCGACACACGCAGCCCGCGTAGCGGAGCAGGTCCATATGGACCCTCCGCCACAGGCGTACGTCGTTGCCGGTCATTCCGCGAGTGAACCACGGAGTCCCGGAGACGGTCAATCGATCACCACGATCGGTGTGGTCGTCTGTGCAGTGGTCGTGGTCGTGGTCGTGGTCGGCGTCGAGGGAGTCGAGGGCGCGGACAGCCGGGACGCGGGCGCACCGGCCCGGACCGCGTCCGCCGCCTCGTACAACTCCGCCGGGCGGACCCCCGCGAAGGTCGCCGCAAGATGCCCGTCGGGCCGTACGAGCAGCACCGTGTGCGCCGGGGCCCCCGGGTAGCTGTCGGCGACGAGCAGATCGGTACGGACCGGCAGCGCGCTCACGGCCGCAGCCAGGCGGGGCATCAGCCCGGCGCCCAGCCAGTGGCGCCGGTCCCACACCCCGGTACCGGGAGCCACCAGGACCACCAGTAGCCGGCCCTGCCCGAGCAGGTCACGCAGGGGCACGGTGGCCCCGTCCGGAGCGGTCACCGCGACGTTCGCCACCGGGCCGCCCGGTTCCGTGGCCGTCGGGACCTCGCGTACGGCGACCGGCGGGGCGTACGTGGGCTCCGCGCCCAGCGGCCCCCGCCCCAAGTGGCCGTCGGTGAGCAGGGATTCGGCGGAACGCGCGGTGCCGGGAAGGTAGGTGCGCAGCCCGCCGCCGGCCCGCAGGGCCGGCATCGCCTGGTCGGCCGCGCGCAGCCGGGAGGCGACCGCCGTGCGCCGTTCGCCCTCGTAGCTGTCGAGCAGGGCCTCGGAGGCGCCCTGGTGCCAGGCCTGCGAGAGCTTCCACGCCAGATTCTCGGCATCACGGAGCCCCTCCTCGACGCCCTGGGTGCCGAGCGCGCCCAGCAGGTGCGCGGCGTCACCGGCCAGGAAGGCGCGGCCGTCGCGCCAGCGCCGGGCGAGGCGGTGGTGCAGGGTGTGGACCCCGGTGTCGATGAGGTCGTAGGGGGGTGTCGTGCCGCCGCACCACGCCGCGAGGGTGTCGCGGATCATGGTCACCAGCGCGTCGGGGGTGACCAGCTCCCCGCGGGCCGGGAGCAGCCAGTCCAGCCGCCACACCCCGTCGGGCAGCGGCCGGGAGGTGACCTCCTGCGGTGGGCTGCGGTGCAGCAAGGCCTCGCCGGGCCAGGGCAGTTCGGTGCGCAACGCGGCCACGGCGTGCCGTTCCACGGCGGTGCGGCCGGGGAAGCGGATGCCGAGCAGTTTGCGGACGGTGGAGCGGGCGCCGTCGCAGCCGACCAGGTAACTCCCGCGCCACCACGTGGTTTCGGCGCCACAGGTGTGCGCGGTGATACCGCGCTCGTCCTGCTCCACGGAGTCCAGTCTGCTGTCGGTGACCAGGTGGACGAGCGGGTGGGCCGCGGCGGCGGCGCGCAGTCCGCGCGTCAGCGCGTGCTGCGGCACGTGCAGCGGGGCCGGGTGGTCCTCGAAGGTGATCCGCCGGTCGGCCTGGCGCCGGCGCATGGTGCGCCAGGCGGCGAAGTACGCCCCCTCGTCGCGCAGCGTCGTACAACCCAGGCGGTGGGTCATGGCGGCCGTATCGGCGTGCAGGACGACGGTACGGGCCGGGCGGACCTCCTCCTTGCCGGGCCCTTCGTCGAGCACGACGGAGGGCACGCCCGCGCCTGCCAGGGCGAGGGACAGGGCCAGCCCGACGGGCCCCGCGCCGACGACGATCACCGGGTCCATGGCACGACTCCCGATGTCCGGTATGTGATCACAGAACGTATGCAACCCACTGTAGGTGCCCGCGTCAAGTGACACCGGCCGCCACAACGCCGTGTGGTGCGGCGGATGAGATCCGCCGCACCACACAGGCTACGCACTATGACTGACCGTATGTCAGACCCGGGGGCCGTCCGAACGGAGGGGCGGCGCCGTCAGCCGGCGGCCGTGTTGGCGCCGGGGATCGGGTCGTCGATCTCGTCCACGCCGAGCACCGTGCCGGTGCTCTTCTTCGACTTCCGCAGTCGCCGTTCCATCTGGGAGGCAAGGGTGGTGAGGCCGAAGTTCACGATGATGTAGATCAGCGCGATCACGAACAGGGTCGCGATCGTGTTGCTGTAGTTGGCCGAGATCTGCCGGTTCATGGAGAGCAGCTCCGCGAAGCCCAGCAGGGCGCCGCCGAGCGCGGTGTCCTTGAGGATCACCACGAGCTGGCTGACCAGGGCCGGCAGCATCGCCGTGACGGCCTGCGGGATCAGGACGTAGAACATCGTCTGACCCTTGCGCATGCCGATCGCCTTGGCCGCGTCGGTCTGGCCGCGGGGCAGGGAGAGCACGCCCGCCCGGACGATCTCGGCGATGACGGCCGAGTTGTACAGGACCAGGCCCGTGACCACGGCCCAGAAGGGCCGGATCTCGGAAGGAACGTCCATGAACTGCGGTGCGTACAGGGCGGAGCCGAACAGCATCAGCATCAGCACGGGGATGGCGCGGAAGAACTCCACCCATGCGCCGACCGGACCCCGTACCCACGCGTGGTCGGACAGCCGGCCGATGCCCAGCACCGCTCCCAGCGGGAGGGCAATCACCATGGACAGCGCGCCGGCCTTGAGGGTCTCGACGAGGCCCGGGATCAGGTACGTGGTCCAGACCTGGCTGTCGGTGACGAAGGGCGACCACTTGTCGGCGTCGAGCTGCCCCTTCTCGCTCATGAGGGACAGCGCCCACCACATGACGAGCCCGAACAGCACGACGAAGATCCCGCTGTAGATCCAGTTGCGTGCCTTGGCCCGGGGTCCCGGGGCGTCGTACAGCACGGAAGTCATCGCTTCACCGCCACTCGCTTGGCGACCCAGCCCAGCAGAAGACCGGTGGGCAGGGTCAGCAGGACGAAACCGAGGGCGAAGACGGCGAAGACCGCGAAGACCGCCTGCGCCTCGTTCTCGAGCATTTCCTTCATCAGCAGGGCCGCTTCGGCCACGCCGATGGTCGCCGCCACCGTGGTGTTCTTGGTGAGCGCGATCAGTACGTTGGCGAGCGGTGCGATGACCGCCCGGAAGGCCTGGGGAAGCACGATCAGGGTGAGCACCTGGAAGAAGCTCAGTCCCAGCGCGCGGGCCGCCTCGGCCTGGCCGACCGGCACGGTGTTGATGCCGGAGCGCAGGGCCTCGCAGACGAAGGTGCCGGTGTAGGCGATCAATCCGAGGACCGCGAGCCGGAAACCGGTCTCCTTGAACGTTTCGCCGCCCAGACTGATGCCGAGGGTCTGGCTGAGGCCCAGCGAGCAGCCGATGATCAGCAGAGTCAGCGGGGTGTTGCGCACCAGGTTGACGTAAGCGGTGCCGAAGCCCCGCAGCAGCGGGACCGGGCTGACCCGCATCCCGGCGAGGGCGGTGCCCCAGATCAGGGATCCGGCCGCCGAGTAGAGGGTGAGCTGAACCGTCACCCAGAAGGCTCCGAGCACGTCGTACTGCCCGGAATCAAGAAAATCGAACACGATGCCCTGCGCTCTCCCCAGGATGGCCGGTGAGGTGCGCCGCCGCCCGCGGCAGGCGGGCGGCGACGCTCCTCACCGATGAATCAGCTGCCTTCGGTGACCTGCGGGGCAGGCTCGCTCTTGAAGTTGGCCGGACCGAGGTTCTTGTCCACGGCCTTCTGCCAGCTGCCGTCCTCGACCATCTTCTTGAGCGCGGCGTTGATCTTGGTCTGGAGCTCCTTGTCGCCCTTCTTCAGACCGATGCCGTAGTTCTCGTTGCTCAGGCTCAGCCCGACCAGCTTGAACTTGCCCTTGTTCTTCTCCTGCGCCGCGTAGCCCGCCAGGATCGAGTTGTCCGTGGTCAGGGCGTCGACGGCCTTGTTCTCCAGGCCGGTCAGGCACTCGGAGTAGCCACCCTGCTCCAGCAGGTCGGCCTCGGGGGCCAGCTTGGTCTTGACGTTCTGCGCCGACGTGGAGCCGGTGACCGAGCAGAGCTTCTTCTTGTTGAGGTCCTCGGCCTTGGTGATCGAGGTGTCGTCCGAGCGGACCAGCAGGTCCTGGTGCGCGAGGAAGTACGGGCCGGCGAAGTCGACCTTCTCCTTGCGCTTGTCGTTGATCGAGTAGGTCGCGACGACGTACTTCACGTCGCCGTTCGCGATCAGGTTCTCGCGCTCGGCGCTGACGGCCTGCTTGAACTCGATCTGGTTCGGCTCGTAGCCGAGCTCCTTGGCCACGTACGTCGCGACATCGACGTCGAAGCCCGTGAACTTGCCGTCCGGGGTCTTCAGGCCGAGACCGGGCTGGTCGTACTTGATGCCGACGACGATCTTGTCCTTGGTGCCACCGGAGGCACCGCCGTCAGAGGCGGCGTCCTGCTTGCTGCCGCCACACGCGGTCGCGGTCAGGGACAGGGCGACGGCGACGGCCGCGGCCGCAGCGGCCTTGGAGATCTTCATGGTGAACTTCCCTCGGATGAGACGTGGTTGAACGACGAGCGACGCTTACGGCGCACGCACGGCAGACAGGAACCGATCCGGTGGTGATCCGCATACGGATGACTACCAGACGGAAACTTCAGTGGTGCAGGATCTTCGACAGGAAGTCCTTCGCCCGATCACTGCGCGGGTTGCTGAAGAACTGCTCGGGAGTCGCCTCTTCGACGATCTTTCCGTCGGCCATGAAGACGACCCGGTTGGCGGCGGAGCGCGCGAAGCCCATCTCGTGCGTGACGACCACCATCGTCATGCCCTCACGGGCGAGCTGCTGCATGACCTCCAGCACCTCGTTGATCATTTCCGGGTCCAGGGCCGAGGTCGGCTCGTCGAAGAGCATCACCTTCGGCTCCATGGCGAGCGCCCGGGCGATGGCCACGCGCTGCTGCTGGCCACCGGAGAGCTGTGCCGGGTACTTGTCGGCCTGAGAGCCGACGCCCACCCGCTCCAGCAGGGACAGCGCCTTCGCGTGGGCCGCGGCCTTGTCGGTCTTGCGGACCTTGAGCTGGCCCAGCATGACGTTCTGCAGCACCGTCTTGTGCGCGAAGAGGTTGAACGACTGGAAGACCATGCCGACGTCGGCGCGCAGCCGGGCCAGTTCCTTGCCCTCGGAGGGCAGGTCCTTGCCGTCGAGCGTGATGGTGCCCGAGTCGATGGTCTCCAGGCGGTTGATGGTCCGGCACAGCGTGGACTTGCCCGATCCCGAGGGACCGATCACCACGACTACCTCACCGCGGGCAATGCTCAGATCGATGTCCTGAAGCACGTGCAGCGCGCCGAAGTGCTTGTTGACGTTGCTCAGTACGACCAGGTCGTCTGCGGCACCGGCCGCGTCCTGCACGTCCTTGGTCACTGATACTCCGCTCATCGGCCTCTTGCTCCGTCCTCCTCGGTTGGGAGGACAGTAGTGACGTGACGCGCACAACGTCATCACATCTGAGGGAGAATTGAGCATAACGATCCGGCCTCTTCCGGATACGCTCCGTGCGCGGCCCCGCCGTGGTCGATCATGGACGCGTACCGGGTGGATAACGGAAGACGCGCCGGAGCCGGACCCCCTTGACGTGGGACTCCGCATCGGCGTGGATGCATGGTGGCCCTACGCATGGCCACGCCCCGGTGAGGCCCGAGTGAGTGAAGAGGAGAGGGGGACGACATGAGACTGCTGCTCGTCGAGGATGACGACCACGTCGCGGCCGCCCTGTCCGCGATCCTCGCCCGCCACGGCTTCCAGGTCACCCATGCCCGCAACGGCGAAGAGGCCCTGCAGGCGCTGCTGCCCGCCGGCGCCCCGGCCGCGGCTCAGCCCCAGCCGTACGGCGTGATCCTGCTCGACCTCGGCCTGCCGGACCAGGACGGCTACGAGGTGTGCGGCAAGATCCGCAAGCGCACGGCCACCCCCGTGATCATGGTGACCGCGCGGGCCGACGTACGCTCCCGCATCCACGGCCTGAACATGGGCGCCGACGACTATGTGGTCAAGCCCTACGACACCGGTGAGCTGCTCGCCCGTATCCACGCCGTCGCACGGCGCACCGGCGCCGCCGAGGAGGCCGCCGCTCCCGGGAGCGGTACGCCCGCCACGGTCCGGCTCGGCTCCGTCAGCATCGAGCTGCCCACCCGCCGGGTCAGCGTGGACGGCGCCGACGTACCGCTCACCCGCAAGGAGTTCGACCTGCTGGCCCTGCTCGCGCAGCGGCCCGGTGTCGTCTTCCGCCGCGAGCAGATCATCAGCGAGGTGTGGCGCACGAGCTGGGAGGGCACCGGGCGCACCCTGGAGGTCCACGTCGCCTCGCTGCGCTCCAAGCTGCGCATGCCCGCCCTCATCGAGACCGTCCGAGGGGTGGGCTACCGGCTCGTCGCCCCGGGCGCTCCCTAGGGGTCCTCTGCCGTGCGTGCCCGTTTGCTCCCGCTGCTCGTCATCCTGATGGCGGGCACACTGCTCGCCCTCGGCTTCCCGCTCGCGGTGAGCCTGGCCGCCGGGCAGCAGCAGCGGGTGGTCGTCGACCGGATCGACGACAGTGCCCGCTTCGCCGCCCTCGCGCAGTTCTTCATCGACGCCGACGGCTCCGGATCCACCGGCGCCGACGAGCGCCACGAGACCCTCCAGCTCGAACTCGCGCGCTACCACACCCTGTACGGGATCCGCGCCGGCATCTTCTACCGCGACGACAACGCCATGGTCCGGTCCCCCGGCTGGTGGCAGCTCCCGGAATCCGGCGAGGGCCGACGGGCCTTCGAAGAGGCGCTGGCCGGCCGGCGCAGCCACGATCCGCCGCAGGTGTGGCCCTGGCAGACCCACGGCAAACTGCTCGTCATCTCCCCGGTCGTCCTCGACGGTGACGTGGTCGCCGTCGTCGCCACCGAATCCCCGACCGATCAGATGCGCGCCCGGATCCTGAAGGGCTGGCTGCTGATCGCGGGCGGGCTCGCCGCCGCCATGCTCGTCGCCTTCGGCGCGGCCCTCAGGCTCACCAGCTGGGTGCTCAAGCCCGTGCAGACCCTGGACGCCGCCGCCCACGGCATCGCCACCGGCCGGATGAACTCGCGCGTCGCGGCCGCCGGCGGGCCCCCGGAACTCCAACGCCTGGCCCACTCGTTCAACGAGATGGCCGACAACGTCGAAGAGGTCCTGGAGCAGCAGCGGGCGTTCGTCGCCGACGCCTCCCACCAGCTGCGCAACCCGCTCGCCGCGCTGCTCCTGCGGATTGAGCTGCTCGCCCTGGAACTGCCCGAGGGCAATGAGGAGATCGCCTCCGTCCGCACCGAGGGCAAGCGCCTGACCCAGGTCCTGGACGACCTGCTGGACCTGGCCCTGGCCGAGCACGCCTCCGCAGAGATCAGCCTGACCGACATCGGGGCACTGACGGCCGAGCGGGTCGCCGCGTGGCGCCCCTACGCCGAGGAGAAGGGCGTACGGATCACCGAGACGGGCCGCACCGCCGTCACCGGCTGGGCCGACCCCATCGCCCTGTCCAGCGCGCTCGACGCCGTCATCGACAACGCCCTCAAATTCACCCCCACGGGTGAGGAGGTGGAGGTATCGGTCTCCACCGAGGGGCGCTCCGTCCGCGTGGTCGTCGCCGACCGCGGCCCCGGCCTCACCGAGGAGGAGCTGCTGCGCGTCGGCGACCGGTTCTGGCGCAGCGGCCGCCACCAGAACATCAAGGGCTCCGGGCTCGGACTGTCGATCTCCCGGGCCCTGCTCGCCGCGGGCGGCGGATCCCTCTCCTACGAGACGAACCCGCCGCACGGCCTGCGGGTGACGGTGGCCGTCCCGCGCACCGATCCCCAGGGCACCTGACCCTTCCCGGCTACCAGGCGAGAGCGACCCTCGCGGGGGCCGACACCGCGTAGAGCTCGTCGACGGCCCGGACCTCGAAGGCCGCCGCCCGCTCCCGTCCGGCGCGCGGGACGCCCGGCAGGTACAGGGCGGTGCCGCAGGTGCCCCCGAGGAAGCGCCTCGCGCCGCCCGGCAGGACCCGCCACACCTCGTAGTGGCGCGGCCGCCCGTTCGGACCGGCCGCCGCCCGCCAGGACAGGCGCAGCCACGCCCGGCCGTCCTGCCGGGCCGAGGCCTCCACGACCGCATCCGTGGGCGGGGCCGGGCGCCGGGTACGGGTCTCGTCCCGTACCGACAGGGCGCCGATCCGCCACGCCACCGGCTTCCTCCCGAGCGCGGTGATCCGTATCGCCAGGCCGTACGCGGTCCCGCCCGCCAGTGACGCCAGCCCGGCCCGTGTCGTGCGCCAGCCCTGCCCGCTCTCCGCGCTCCTGCCCGGCAGCCACGTGTACGGGACCGGCTCGCCGGGGGCGGACGGCTCGCGGACCGCCACCCCGATCTCCACGGTGACCGGCTCCGACGACCCGGCGCAGTGCACCAGCTCCACGACCGATCCGCGGGTCAGCGGCAGCCGCGTCGCATGGAGCCCGACGACCACCGGGGCGGTCAGGGCGCCCTCGACCAGCAGGCTGGACCCGCCGCGCCAGGCGTCCTCGAAGTCCAGGGTGACCGACGGGCGCGTTCCGGGGGTGTCCACCGCCCAGCGGCGGCCCGGCAGCCGGTCCTGCAGCCCGAGGTGGTTCCACGGCGTGTCGGAGGCGACCCGGCCGTCCTCGTACCAGCGCAGCCCGTGCCCGGTGTTGAAGGTGCAGGCGAAGGGGAGCCCGGTGACGGTGGACCGGTCGGCGACGGCCGTGGCGGGGGCCCGCCAGCGGCCCCCGGGCGCGGGCCGGGCCGGGTCCAGGGACTCGCCCGTCCAGAACCGGTCGTCGGCGCGGTGGAAGGCCCCGGGGGAGCGGTCGGCGAGGTGATTGCGCGTCCACTCGGGCCGGTAGAAGCCGTAGCTGACGACGTGGTCGCGATCGCGGGGGACGATCGCCTCCCAGGGGACGGCGGAGTCCCAGCCGCGGGACTCGGTGTCCACGGCGGCCCACAGGTCGTGGCGGGAGCGGCCGAGGCGCTCGGCGAGCGCTCCCGAGGCGGCCAGGCTGTCCGGGGACCAGCGGAAGTCCACGAACACCGTGTCCGAGACCTTCCCGGCCCGGTCCTCGAAGAACTCCTGGTTGAGGGCGTTCAGGGCGCCCTGCCAGCCCACCCGGCCGGTGGTGTTCATGGCGTCGTACCAGGTGATGCGCAGGCCGTGGGGCTCGCCGGCCACCCGCAGGGCGCGCAGGAACTCCCGCATCCGGTTGGCGAGCGCGCTGTCCCCGCCGTCGGTCTCGGCGTTCACGAACCAGCCGTCGAAGCCGTACGCCCGCGCCACCCGGACGAGCTGCTCCGCGATCGGGAAGCGGCCGAGGGCGTCCCGCTGTACGAGGTCGCGGGTCCATCGCAGGTCGCCGCCGTAGGCGACGGGCGGCAGGAACACGTTGCCGAGCACCCGGACCCCGTTGCGGTGGGCGGCGTCGATCACGGGGGCGTTCGGGGCGAGCACGATGCCCTCGCCGGCGGAGCCGCCCCAGAAGACCAGCTCGTCGATGTACGCCCAGTGGCCGAGTGCGTAGTGGTCGGCGGTGGGGGAGCCCTGGGAGGGGTTCCCGGCCGTGGGTCCGAAGGACACGAGGGAGGAGATCCGGGCCTGGCCGGCGCGGGCGTCGCGGTTCGCCGGGACCGGGGTGAACCGCTGCGCCAGGGGCACGGTCGCGGTGTTGTACGCCAGATCGGGGTCGCCCTCGGGGGTCCACCGGCTGAGCGAGCGCCACACGATCCCGGGGCCGGGGGTCCCCGCCGGGAGGGAGTCAGGGAACCAGTAGGAGGCGTACGGGGCCAGGTCGGCCGGGGCCCCCGCGGCGGCGGGAGCCCCCGCGGCCAAGGGCGCGGCGGACGGGGGCACCGGCGCGGCGGCGGCCCGGGCCCGTCCCACCAGTCCCAGCAGCGCGGCGGCCCCCGCCCCGCCGGCCAGTGCTCTGCGCCGGGTCGGCCGTATCGCGGCGGGCGGTGGCGTACGCGGATCGACGCCGGTCTCGCTCTCGCTCTCGGGCATGCGGGACTCCTCACGAGGGGTTCGGGATCGGTCAGGTCACGTCGTGCACGCGCACCACCTCGGTGATGCCGCGCGCGGCCAGATGGGCCCCGTCCGCGGCGCGCTCCGCCAGCACCACCGCGGGGCGCACCCCCTGGGCCGCGAGCGCCGCCCAGGCTTCGAAGAACGCGCCCCCCGGGGCGCACACCGAGCGTCCCGGGGCAGCCTCCCGCGCGCCCCTGCTCCCGGTCCGGCCTTTGACCGGCTTCTCCCGGCCGGCGTCCTCGTCGCCGAGGTCCACGGCGAGCGCGGTCGTCCGCGGGGCCGGGCGCTGCGCGCGGCCCCGCCACTCCTCGGTGATCCGGGCGATGGCCGCGCCGGCCGGCTTGGTCCGGCGGTCGTTGGTCAGCAGCCCGAGTCCGTACTCCAGTTCCGGGAAGTCCGCGAGCTCCCGGGACACGTCGTGGGAGCACCACCAGGTCACGCCCCACACGTCCGGGCAGTCCAACGCGTTCGCGACCGTGGCCTCGGTGAACCGCGCCGCGTCCGCGGGAGGGATCAGCGGCGCCGGGGCCCCCACCTCCTGGAGCCACACCGGGCGGTGCGGGTCGAGGGCCCACGCCTTGGAGAGTTCGATCAGGTACGCGGCATGGTGCTCGGTCGCGGGCCCGCGCCCGCCGTGGCGCTGCGCGGTTCCGTTGAACACCCAGGAGTGCACGGCGGTGGCCCCGCCCAGCCGGGCCGCCTGGGCCGCGGTGAAGGGGTGCCCGTCCCGGTACCAGGCGGCGTCGTACTCGGCGTGCAGATGGAGCCGCCCGGGCGCGCCGTTCTCGCAGGCGGCGAGCATCCGCTCCAGCCAGCGGGCCGCCTGGTCCGGGGTGATCCGGTCGGGGTCGGGGTGCGGGGCGCCGGAGAACTGGTTGATCTCGTTGCCCACGGTCATGCCCAGGAAGTTCGGCCGGTCGGCGAGGGCGGCGGCCAGCGTGCGCAGGTACTCCTCCTGCCCGGCGACCACGTCCGGGTCGGTGAAGATGTTCCGCCGGTGCCAGGTGCGGGTCCAGGCGGGCAGGAAGTCGAAGCTGGACAAGTGCCCCTGCAGACCGTCCACGTTGACGTCGAGCCCGCGCTCGGCGGCCGCGTCGGCGAGCGCGACGAGCTGCTCGACGGCGCGCGGCCGGATCAGCGTCCGGTTCGGCTGGAAGACCGGCCACAGCGGGAAGACGCGGATGTGGTCCAGCCCGAGCGCGGCGATCGAATCGAGGTCGGCCCCGACCTCGTCGAGGTCGAAGTCCAGCCAGTGGTGGAACCAGCCACGGGCCGGTGTGTAGTTGGCGCCGAAGCGGAGCGCGTCATCGGGCACAGGGCGTCCTGGGGTTCTGGAGTTCGGGGGAATTCTCCGGACGCGCCACAACCTGCCGGTGTCGATAGGGAAAGTCAACAGGGCCTCGAAGGCGTGCACTTATGCGCTTCAGTCCAGTTGACACAAGGGTTGTGTTCAGCGGAACCTGAAGTAACTAATGCGCTTTAGTTGCGGCCGTCGGCAGGAAAGTTCGAGGAAATGAACAGTGGTATTTCGGTCACCGCGGACGGGGTGGCCGAGGCGGAGTCCGAGCCGCGGCCGCCGCTCCGGACCCCTCCCGGGGACCACGGGATGCTCATCAAGTCCGCCTGTCGGGGCAGGATCGCGTACGGTCCGGCCATCGCCCGCCGAATTCCGCCACGCGTGACGCACCCGAAGGACGAATGAGACAGGCCATGGCCCGCAGACCCACGATCAAGGACATCGCCCGGCAGGCCGGGGTGTCGGAGAGCGCCGTGTCCTTCGCGCTCAACGACCGGCCGGGCGTCTCGCAGGACACCCGGGCCCGGATCCGCCGCGTCGCCGAGGAACTCGGCTGGCAGCCCAACAGCGCCGCCCGGGCCCTGTCCGGCGAACGGTCCGGCGCCGTCGGCCTGGTCCTGGCCCGGCCCGCGCACACGCTCGGCGTCGAATCCTTCTTCCTCCAGCTCGTCTCCGGCATCCAGGAAGTCCTCTCGGCCGCCCGGACCGCCCTGCTCTTCCAGGTCGTCGAGGACATCGACGCCGAATGCGCGGTCTACCGGCGCTGGTGGGCCGAGCGGCGGGTCGACGGCGTCCTCGTGGTCGACCCGCGCACCAGTGACCCGCGACCGGCGCTCCTGGAGAAACTGGCCCTGCCCGCGGTCACCATCGGCGAGGCCGCGCCGGCGGGAGGGAGCGGGGGCCCTCCCTCCACCACCCCGTCCACCACCCGCTCCTCGGTTCTCTCCTCGGTCCGGGCCGACGACGCGGGCGCCATGGCCCAGGTGCTCGCCCATCTCCACGAGCTGGGCCACCGGCGCATCACGCACATCGCCGGGCTCCCCGGCCTCGCCCACACGGTCCGCCGGATGGACTCCCTGCGCAGCGAGGCCGCCCGGCGCGGGCTCGGCCCGGACCGGGTGCGCTCGGTGGTCACCGACTACTCCGATGCCGAGGGCGCGGCGGCCACCCGCCGGGTCCTCGCCGAGCCGCAGCCGCCCACCGCGCTCGTCTACGACAACGACGTGATGGCCGTCGCCGGGAGCGCGGTCGCCGCCGAGCTGGGCATCCCCGTCCCGGGCCGGCTGTCGATCGTGGCCTGGGACGACTCCGCGCTCTGCCGGGTCACCCACCCCCGGCTCACCGCGCTGGTCCGGGACACCGCGGGTTTCGGCCGGCTGGCCGCCGAGGAACTCCTGGCCGTTCTCGCCGGCAGCCCGCCCGGGGTGCGGATCAGCGAGCAGCCGCGACTGGAGCCTCGCGAGAGCACGGCGCCGCCACCGGCGCATACTGAATCCTGAAACCTTCCTGGAGCCGCCACCGTGATCATTCCCACCGCCCCGTTCCCCGCACCGCGAGCCGGCGCAGCGTCATCCGGCCCGACGGTGGCGATCGACATCGGCGGTACGAAGATCGCCGGTGCGCTGGTGCACCCCGACGGCACGATGACGGCCACCACCCGCCGACCGACCCCGCGCGGTGTGGACGCGGACGGGGTGATGGCGGCGGTCGCCGAGGTCGTCGCCGACCTGTCCGCGTCGCCGCTGTGGGCCTCGTCGGTCCGCTGCGGGATCGGCAGCGCAGGACCGGTGGACGCCTCCCGGGGCACGGTGAGCCCGGTCAACATCGGCGCGTGGCGGGAGTTCCCGGTCCAGGAGCGGGTCGTGGCGGAGCTCGCGGCGCGCGGGGCCGATCTGCCGACCGTCCTGGCCGGTGACGGGGTGGCGATGACCGCCGCCGAGCACTGGCTGGGCGCGGCCCGCGGCCATGCGAACGCGCTGTGCATGGTGGTCTCCACCGGCGTCGGCGGTGGCCTGATCCTGAACAACCAGCTCCACCCCGGCCCCACGGGCAACGCGGGCCACATCGGTCACATCAGCGTGGCCTTCGACGGTGAACCGTGCGTGTGCGGCAGCCGCGGCTGCGTCGAGTCGATCGCCTCCGGTACGGCGATCGCCCGCTGGGCACTGGACCAGGGCTGGACCCCGTCGGACACCGCGGCGGGCACCCCGTCGGGCACCGCGGCGGGCACCCCGTCGGGCACCGCGGCGGGCACCCCGTCGGGCACCGCGGGAGGCGCGGTCGGCGCCGGCGATGCCACGGCTGCCGGCGTGGCCGCTGCCGCCGTCGCGGGCGACCCGATCGCCCTGGCCGCTTTCGACCGGGCGGGGCGCGCCCTGGCCGCCGCCATCGCGGCCACCGCGACCCTCGTGGAAACGGACATCGCGGTCATCGGCGGTGGAGTGGCCGCCGCCGGAGACACCCTCTTCGCCCCGATCCGCAGCCACCTCGCGGCCTACGCCACGCTCTCGTTCGTCCAGGACATCCAGGTGGTCCCGGCGATGCTGGGCACCCACGCGGGGCTGATCGGCGCGGCCGCGGCGGCGACGATGCTGCTCCCGTCGTCGTCCTCGTGAACCCCGGGGCGCTCCGCCCGTCCGGGACACGCCGAGCCCTCAGCGCCTCCCGTACCCCTCGGCGGCCTCAGGGCTTCACGGACCGGTAGTACCGGCGCGCGCCCTCGTGCAGCTCCAGGGGGTCGGTGTAGATCGCCGTCCGCAGGTCCACGAGCTGCGCCGCGTGCACCTGGCGCCCGACCAGATCGCGGCTGAGGATCACCGTCCGGGTCAGCTGCTCGGTGAGCTGGGGATCGGTCCCCGCCGTGGTCACCAGCAGGTTCGGCACGGCCACGGTCGCCACCGAGCTGGTGTTGCGCGCCCGCGAGTACGCGTCCTGCGGCATGACCGCCGTGCGGTAGTAGCGCGCCGGGCTGCCGCTCTCCTGGAGCTTCTCCATCAGGTCGCCGAGTTGCACGAGCCGGATGTCGAAGCGTTCCGACAGCTCGCGCACGGCGTTCGTCGGCAGACCTCCGGACCAGAAGAACGCGTCGATCCGGCCGGCCTCCAGCTCGCCCGGCATGGTGTCGATGCCGATGGACACCGGAGTGATGTCCAGCACCGGGTCGATGCCGGCCGCCCTCAGCAGGCGCTCCGTGACCAGCTGCACCCCCGACCCGGGCTGGCCTATCGCGACCCGCTTGCCGCGCAGGTCACGGGCCGACTGCACGGGGGAGCCGGCCGGGACCACCAGCTGCACGTAGTCGTCGTAGAGCCGAGCGACCCCTTGCAGCCGGGCCGCGCCGGGCTTCCCGTCCAGCCTGTACTTGGCGACCGCGTCCGCCGTCGCCACGGTGAAGTCCGCCTCGCCGGTGGCCAGCCGCTTCAGGTTCTCCTGCGAGCCCTCGCTGGTCTCCAGCCGTACGTCGACCCCCGGCATGTCCCGCTTCAGCGCCTGCTCCAGCAGCTGTCCGTACCGGTGGTAGACCCCGGTCCGCGCACCCGTACTGAAGGTCAGCTCGCCCCGCAGCTCCGGCTGCCCGAAAGGTTTGAGCCACCATGTGAGGACGCCGAGGACGGCGAGTACGGCCACCAGGACCCGCAGGGCATGGCGCCTGCTGATCCGGGGCGGTACGAGAGGCATGGCCGCGATCCTGCCACCCGTCCGCCGTCCTGTCACGGCGCGCCCCTTCCGGGGGCCCCGGAGCGGAGCCGTCCCAGTAGCTCGCGGGCGGCGGGTCCGGGCGGTCCGTCGGTGCGCCAGGTCAGCGCGATCCGCCCGTTCAGCACCGGCTCGGTGATCCGCAGCGCGCACAGTCCGGCGGTGCCGGTACCGGTACCGGTGGTCGCGCGGGTACGGCTGCCGGTGTCCTTGCCCGCGCTGCCGGCGCCCGCCGCCGACTCCGCCCCAGAAGGCACCACCGCCACCCCCAGCCCCCGCGCGGCCAGCCGTACCAGGACCGCGGGCGCCGCCGCCTCGAAGTCCACCCGCGGGGCGAATCCGGCCTGCGCGCAGGCCCGCTCCAGCACCGTGCGCAGCCCGGTCCCGCGCGGCAGGCTGATCAGGGCCCGCCCGCGCAGGGCCGACAGCGCGACCGCGCCGTCCACGGCGGCCGCCACCAGGGGGTCGTCCGCCCGGACCGCCGCGACCAGGGGCTCGTCGAGGACCACCTGGACGCAGACGCCCGGCGGCGGCTCCCCGCCGAGGCCCACCACCGCCAGGTCCAGCTCCCCGCGCAGCAGCGCGGCCAGCATCCGCTCCGAGGTGTCCTCGGACAGCGCGATCTCCACCCCGGGGTGCTCGTCGTGGAAGTCCCCGAGCACCTCCACCACGTCGAGCCCGTCCACCACCGTCCCGGCCGCCCCCGGTACCAGCCCGATGGCCACCCGCCCGCGCAGCAGGCCGGTGAACTCCTCGGCCGTGCGCCGTACGCCGTCCACCGCCGCCAGTGCGGCTCGCGCGTACGAGAGCACCGCCCGGCCCGCCTCGGTCGGGGCGACCCGCCGCCCGGACCGGTCCAGGAGCCGCTGTCCCAGCTCCCGCTCCAGCTGCCCGATCTGCGCGCTCACCCCGGGCTGTGACACGTGCAGCCGCGCACCGGCCCGGGTGAAGCCGCCCTCCTCCACCACGGCCACGAAATAGCGCAGCTGAGCCAGTTCCATAAGCAGGGATTCTAGATCGCAGAAGCACCCGCTCTTGGACTGATGGCGGGCGCGGCCCGGACCCTGAAGCCATGAGCCGATCAGCACCCGGACCCACGCCCCGATCCACGCCCACGCCCCGATCCGCGTCCGTCCCCGCCGTGAGCCGCCGTACGATCGCCGCGGCCGTCGCCGCCGAGCGCCGCGAGCTGGCCGACGTACTGGACGCCCTCACCCCGGCCGAGTGGGACGCCCCGTCGCTCTGCGGCGGCTGGCGCGTCCGCGAGGTCGCCGCCCACATGTCCCTCGGCTTGCGCACCTCACTCCCCGGCTTCGCCGCCGAGCTGCTGCGGGCCCGCGGCAGCCTGCACCGGATGACCGACCGCACCGCCCGCCGCGACGCCGCCGCCCTCGGGACGCGCGAGCTCGCCGGGCTGCTGCGCGAGAACGCCGGCCACCCGTGGAAACCGCCCGCCTCCGGCCCCACCGGAGCCCTCGCCCACGACGTCGTGCACGGCCTCGACATCACCGTCGCGCTCGGACACCCGCGCCGCGTCCCCGAGGACCGGCTGCGGCTCCTCCTCGACGCGGTCACCCCGCGGTCCCTGCGGTTCTTCGGCGCGGACCTGACCGGTATCCGGCTGTGCGCGGACGACCTGGACTGGTCCTACGGCGAGGGAACCCCCGTGTACGGGGAAGCCCAGGACCTGCTGCTCCTCCTCTTCGGCCGCCGTCTTCCCCCGGGTCGGCTGAACGGGGGACCGGAGGGCCACCGGGTACCGCCTACCCTTATTGCATGACCAGCAGCGACCGGAGCCAGGCAGTGGACGTGAAGCGAAGCTACGAGGTGCGCACCTACGGGTGCCAGATGAACGTGCACGACTCGGAGCGGCTCTCCGGTCTGCTGGAGGACGCCGGCTACGTCCGGGCGCCCGAGGGCGCCGACGGCGACGCCGACGTCGTGGTCTTCAACACCTGCGCGGTCCGCGAGAACGCCGACAACAAGCTGTACGGCAACCTCGGTCGGCTGGCCCCGATGAAGACGAAGCGCCCCGGCATGCAGATCGCCGTCGGCGGCTGCCTCGCGCAGAAGGACCGCGACACGATCGTCAAGAGGGCCCCCTGGGTCGACGTCGTCTTCGGTACGCACAACATCGGCAAGCTCCCCGTGCTGCTGGAGCGCGCCCGCATCCAGGAAGAGGCGCAGGTCGAGATCGCCGAGTCGCTGGAGGCCTTCCCCTCCACGCTCCCGACCCGCCGCGAGTCCGCGTACGCCGCCTGGGTCTCGATCTCCGTCGGCTGCAACAACACCTGCACCTTCTGCATCGTCCCGGCGCTGCGCGGCAAGGAGGAGGACCGCCGGCCCGGCGACATCCTCGCCGAGGTGGAGGCCCTGGTCGCCGAGGGTGTCTCGGAGATCACCCTGCTCGGCCAGAACGTGAACGCGTACGGCTCGGACCTGGGCGACCGCGAGGCCTTCAGCAAGCTGCTGCGCGCCTGCGGACAGATCGATGGTCTGGAGCGGGTCCGCTTCACCTCCCCGCACCCGCGCGACTTCACGGACGACGTGATCGCGGCCATGGCCGAGACCCCGAACGTCATGCCGCAGCTGCACATGCCGATGCAGTCCGGCTCGGACCCGATCCTCAAGGCGATGCGCCGCTCGTACCGCCAGGAGCGCTTCCTCGGCATCATCGAGAAGGTCCGCGCCGCCATCCCGCACGCCGCGATCTCCACCGACATCATCGTGGGCTTCCCCGGTGAGACGGAGGAGGACTTCCAGCAGACGATGCACGCGGTGCGCGAGGCCCGTTTCGCGAACGCGTTCACCTTCCAGTACTCCAAGCGCCCCGGGACCCCGGCGGCCGAGATGGAGGGGCAGATCCCCAAGGAGGTCGTGCAGGAGCGGTACATGCGCCTGGTCGCCCTCCAGGAGGAGATCTCCTGGGACGAGAACAAGAAGCAGGTCGGCCGCACCCTCGAGGTCATGGTCGCCGAGGGCGAGGGGCGCAAGGACGGCGCCACCCACCGCCTCTCCGGCCGCGCGGCCGACAACCGCCTGGTGCACTTCACGAAGCCGGACGCGGAGGTCCGCCCCGGTGACGTGGTCACCGTGGACATCACCTACGCGGCCCCGCACCACCTGCTGGCCGAGGGCCCGACGCTGACCGTGCGCCGCACCCGCGCCGGCGACGCCTGGGAGAAGCGCAACGCGGCCCCGGCCCAGCCGGCGGGCGTCATGCTCGGCATCCCGACGCTGGGGGTTCCGGCGCCCCTGCCGACCGCCGCCGCCGGCTGCTCGGTGCCCGCCTCCTCCTGAGGCTCGGCCCGGGCGGTCGGGCTAGGCTGCGGATCATGCTCGTAGCCGCTGCCGTCTGTCCCGCCCCGCCCCTGCTCGTGCCGGAGGTCGCCGCAGGGGCCGCCGCCGAACTCGGCGCCGCCCGCACCGCCTGCTCCGACGCGCTGGCGGTGCTCGCCGCGTCCCGGCCCGACCTGCTGGTCGTGGTCGGCGCCGCCGCAGAGGGCGGCGCGTACGACCAGGGCACCCGCGGCAGCTTCGCCGGATTCGGTGTGGACCTGGCCGTCACCCTGGGCCCCGACCTGGGCGAACCGCCGAGCGGCCACGCCACGGGGGGCACCCTCCCGCCCGCCCTCGCGGTGGCCGGCTGGCTGCTCGGCCGGGCGCGCTGGGCGGCCGCCCCCGTCGCCGGAGTGGCCGTCGCCGCGGACCTCGCCCCGAGCGGCTGCGGTCTGCTCGGCGCGGATCTCGGCGGTTCCGCCGAACGTGTGGCCATGCTGGTCCTCGGGGACGGCAGTGCCTGCCGCACCCTCAAGGCCCCCGGTTACCTCGACGAGCGCGCCGCCGGCTTCGACGCGGCCGCCGCCCGCGCGCTGGGCGCCGCCGACGTGGCCGCGCTGGCCGCGCTCGACACCGGACTCGCGGCCGAGCTCCAGGCCGCCGGACGGGCTCCGTGGCAGGTGCTGGCCGGCGCCGCGAAGGGCGCCGGGCTGGCCGGGCGGCTGCTGTACGAGGACGCCCCGTACGGCGTGGGCTACTTCGTCGCCGCCTGGTCGTAGCCGGGTACGGGCCACAAGGCCGTTAGGGGTACCCGTAGCGCCCCGAAGCGCTGCGCGGCACCCCCGGGACCGGCCCGCAGGACACCGGGAGAGGCAAAGGGGCGCGGGACCGGCATCCGCCGGTCCCGCGCCCCTTTCGCGGACCGCGTCAGGAAGCGGCCGGCGGCGTCTGCCCGCCGGGAGCGTCCTTGTGCGCGATCTTCCCCAGGGCGTCCTTCGCCTTGCCGGTCCCGCTCGTGATCTGGCCGCTGTACTTGCCCTTGGTCTTGGAGTCCACGGCCTTGGCCACCTTGTCCAGACTCTCGCCGATCTTGCCCTCGTGCTGCTGGGCGAGATCGCCGACCTTGTCCTTCGCCGGACCGAGCTTGGCCTTCAGATTGTCCAGCAGGCCCATGGGTCACCTTCCGTTGGCGGTCACTACGTGCGGGCGCCCTCGCCGGTCTCGCTGTCCGCGGCCACCTCGGCCGACTGCTGCTTCGGGATCTCCACGGCTTCCGCCGCCGGACCCTCCTCGGCAACAGGCTCGGCCTCCTCGGCCGCGCCGGATTCCGCCGTCAGATCCTCCGCCGCGACCTCCTCGGTCACGACCTCGTCCTTACGACGAAAAAACCGATCAAAAACGCCCATGTCTACTCCCGTAACGTTACTCGTGTGAGTGAAGTTCCGCGCTGACCGGACCGGCCTGCGCCAGGCGTACGCAGGGCGCATGCCTGGCCGGAACCTCGCCAGGGCAACGACCCCGACCACACCCCGTCACGTAACTCGATCGGGTACATGCTGTGGGGTTTGCGAGACTGGGGCAGTGAGGAAAGCAGCCCCCGCCCAGCGGGTCATCGCCGTCGTCGGTCCCACCGCGGCAGGAAAGTCCGACCTGGGCGTCGCCCTGGCCCGCCAATTCGACGGCGAAGTCGTCAACGCCGACTCCATGCAGCTGTACCGGGGGATGGACATCGGTACCGCCAAACTGACGACCGAGGAACGCGGCGGTGTCCCGCACCACCTCCTCGACATCTGGGACGTCACCGACACGGCCAACGTCGCCGACTACCAGCGGCTGGCCCGCCTGGAGATCGACAAACTGCTCGCCGAGGGCCGCACCCCGGTGCTCGTCGGCGGATCGGGCCTGTACGTCCGCGGCGCCCTGGACGTCATGGAGTTCCCCGGCACCGACCCCGAGGTCCGCGCCCGGCTGGAGGCAGAGGTCACCCTGCGCGGCCCAGGCGCCCTGCACGCCCGGCTCGCCGCCGCCGACCCGGCCGCCGCGCAGGCCATCCTGCCCAGCAACGGCCGCCGCATCGTCCGCGCGCTGGAGGTCATCGAGATCACCGGCCGCCCCTTCACCGCCAACCTCCCCGGGCACGAGTCCGTCTACGACACCGTGCAGATCGGCGTCGACGTGGCCCGGCCGGAGCTCGACGAGCGGATCGCGCTGCGCGTGGACCGGATGTGGGAGGCCGGGCTGGTGGACGAGGTCCGCGCGCTGGAAGCCCGTGGGCTGCGCGACGGAATCACCGCTTCCAGGGCGCTCGGCTACCAGCAGGTGCTGGCCGCCCTCGCCGGCGAGTGCACCGAGGACGAGGCCCGGGCCGAGACCGTCCGGGCGACCAAGCGCTTCGCCCGCCGCCAGGACTCCTGGTTCCGCCGCGACCCGCGCGTGCACTGGCTCAGCGGGGCCGTCGCCGACCGGGGGGAACTCCCCGGACTCGCGCAGTCGTTGGTCGAACGAGCGGTCACAGCCTGATCACGTGATGGCATCGGGACGCCTCACGCGCCCGTAGGGGGGCCGGGGGCGTGCCATCATCAAACTCCAGCGGGTGCGATCACCTGCGATGAACGGCGGCGTACTGAGTCCGAAGTGGGGAGGGCGCGTGGCGATGGAGGCCGGCCCTCGTGACACCGGGCGGGACGACACCCGGAGGGAAGCGGACCCGATGGTTCTGGACGGGACGGACGGGCCCGCCGGGCTCGGGCTGCCCGCCGATCCGGCGCGTCTGACCCCCGACGGACCGGACACCCCGGACTCCGCCGAGGCGGATTCCGCCGCCGGACCCGAGTTCGAGGTCGAACTGCGTCCCCAGCGCCGCCTGCGCGTGTGGCAGATCACCCCGATCGCGATGCTCGCCGCCACCGGCTCGCTGATGTTCGCCTTCCCGCTCGCCTTCGAGTTCGGTGACGGCGGAGCCGTGGTCGCCATGCTCGGCTTCCTGATCAGCTGCTGCGCCGGAGGTTGGGCCATGATGGCCGCCCGCCGGGTCGGCTACACGTGGCCCGGACTCCCGGCCCGGGGGAGCGGCCGCCGCCCCGACTGGCGGATGGCCGCGCTGTACGCGGTCGTCGTCCTGGCCGTCGTAGCACTCGCCGTGTACCGGGTCGCCCGGCTCCGCTGACCGCCCCTCGGACGGCTCCACGCCTCTGAGCAGGGGCTGGGTACCATGGGCGGGTGACGCACACCACCCTCTCCTTCCTCAAGGGCCACGGCACCGAGAACGACTTCGTGATCGTCCCGGACCCGGACAACGCCATCGAGCTGTCCGCGTCCGCCGTCGCGAAGCTGTGCGACCGGCGGGCCGGAATCGGCGCGGACGGTGTGCTGCACGTCGTCCGGTCCGCCGCGCACCCGGAGGCCGCGCACCTGGCCGACGAGGCGGAGTGGTTCATGGACTACCGCAACAGCGACGGCTCCATCGCCGAAATGTGCGGCAACGGCGTCCGCGTCTTCGCCCGCTACCTCCAGCACGCCGGGCACGCCGAGCCCGGCGACCTGGCCGTCGCCACCCGGGGCGGCGTCAAGCGCGTGCACCTCGACAAGAAGGGCGACGTCACCGTCTCCATGGGCCGCGCCGAACTGCCCGCCGGCGAGGTCACCGTCGGCGTCGACTCCCGCAGCTGGCCCGCGCGGAACGTGAACATGGGGAACCCGCACGCGGTGGCGTTCGTCGAGAGCCTCGACCATGCCGGGAACCTGTACGCGGCCCCCGCGTTCAGCCCGGCGTCCGCCTACCCGACGGGCGTCAACGTCGAGTTCGTCGTCGACCGCGGCCCCCGGCACGTAGCCATGCGCGTCCACGAGCGCGGCTCCGGCGAGACCCGCTCCTGCGGCACCGGCGCCTGCGCCGTCGCCGTGGCCGCCATCCGCCGCGACGGCGCCGACCCGGCCGCCACCGGCGAACCGGTCGCGTACACCGTCGACCTCCCCGGTGGAACCCTGATCATCACCGAACACCCCGACGGGCAGATCGACATGACCGGACCGGCCGTGATCGTGGCTGCGGGAGAGTTCGACGAAGCCTGGCTCACCGAAACGGCTTTCGGCTGAAGCTTCCCTCCAATGGGTGATCCGTTTCACGCTGAGCGAGAGGTGGACTGCGCCACGTGGTGGGGTCGGTAACATCAGGCACCGGCCCTGAGGGCTCACCCCATGCCCGCCACCGCCGGTCGAAGCCGCCGGAGGTGCCCATGAGTGCAGAGGCCACGAACCCCGAAGCACACCCCGAAGCGCGCCCTGAGCTCCGCAGACGTGGGCGGACCAGGCTCGATCTGCGCCGCCTCGGGCGTGCCGCCCTGCTCGGGCCGACGTCCCGGGACCGCCTCCCGGACGCGATCGGCCACGTCGCCGAGGCGCATCGCGCCCACCATCCGGACGCTGATTTGTCCGTTCTGCGCCGCGCGTATCTCCTCGCGGAGACCTCGCACCGCGGCCAGATGCGAAAAAGTGGTGAGCCGTACATCACACATCCGCTCGCCGTCACCTTGATCCTCGCCGAACTCGGGGCCGAGACCACGACCTTGACGGCCTCTCTGCTCCACGACACCGTCGAGGACACCGACGTGACCCTCGATCAGGTCCGCGCCGAATTCGGCGATGAGGTCTGCTTCATCGTCGACGGCGTCACCAAGGTGGAGAGGATCGACTACGGCGCCGCCGCCGAACCCGAGACCTTCCGCAAGATGCTCGTCGCCACCGGCAACGACGTCCGCGTCATGTCCATCAAACTCGCCGACCGGCTGCACAACATGCGCACCCTGGGCGTGATGCGCCCCGAGAAGCAGGCCCGCATCGCCAAGGTCACCCGCGACGTCCTGATCCCGCTGGCCGAACGGCTCGGCGTCCAGGCCCTCAAGACCGAGCTGGAAGACCTCGTCTTCGCGATCCTGCACCCCGAGGAGTACGAGAGCACGCGCGCCCTCATCGCCGCGCACGCGGGGGAACGCGACCCGCTCCCCGCCATCGCCGACTCCGTACGGACGGTCCTGCGCGACGCCGGTATCGCCGCCGAAGTACAGGTACGGCCGCGGCACTTCGTCTCCGTGCACCGCATCGCCCGCACCCGCGGCGAGCTGCGCGGCTCCGACTTCGGCCGCATCCTCGTCCGCGTCGGCGAGAACGCCGACTGCTACGCCGTCCTCGGCGAACTGCACACCTGCTTCACCCCGGTGATCTCGGAGTTCAAGGACTTCATCGCCACCCCGAAGTTCAACCTCTACCAATCACTGCACACCGCCGTCGCCACGCCCGAGGGGTACGTGGCCGAAGTCATCGTGCGGACCCGGCAGATGCACCGCGTCGCCGAGGCCGGCGTGGTGGCCCTCGGCAATCCGTACGCCACCGCCGCGCCCGAGGCCGGCGCGACGCCCGACTCCGCCACCGACCCGGACGAGGAGCGCGTGGACCCCACGCGGCCCGGCTGGCTGTCCCGGCTGCTCGACTGGCAGCAGTCCGCGCCCGACCCCGACACCTTCTGGACCGTGCTCCGGGCGGAGCTGGCCCAGGACCGCGAGATCACCGTGTTCCGGGAAGACGGCAGCGCCACCGGCACGATCAGCCTGCCGGCCGGGGCCAGCTGCATCGACGCCGCCTACGCACAGCACGGCGAGGCGGCCCACGGCTGTATCGGCGCCCGGGTCAACGGGCGCCTCACCTCCCTGTCCTCCCCGCTGTCCGACGGGGACACCGTCCAGCTCCTGCTCGCGCAGGACGCCTCCTCCGGCCCCGCCGCCGAGTGGCTGGACCACGCGCGGACCCCCGCCGCCCGGATCGCCATCAGCAGCTGGCTCGCATCCCATCCCGACCGGGCCATGGCCACGACCTCGGCCGCGCGGGCGCCGCTCTCGGTGGTCGGGGCCCGCGGCGGCGGGGGCAACGCCGTCGCCGATCTGCCGGACGCCACCGTGCGACTGGCCGGGTGCTGCACCCCGGTACCGCCGGACGCCGTCGCCGGTTTCCTCGTCCGCGGCGGGGCCGTCACCGTGCACCGCATCCACTGCGCGGCGGTGGCGCAGATGCGGGCCGTCGGGCGCACCTCCGTCGCCGTGCACTGGCGGGCCACGGCGGACTGCCGGGTCACCCTGCTCGCTGAATCGTTCGGCCGCCCGCACCTGCTGGCCGACCTGACCGAGGCCATCGCCCGCGAGGGGGTCGAGGTGGTCTCCGCGACCGTGGAACCCCCGGTCGAGCAGCGGGTCCGGCACAGCTACACCCTGCAGCTGCCCGACGCGGCCGGGCTGCCCGCGCTGATGCGGGCGATGCGCGACGTGCCGGGCGTGTACGACGTCAGCCGGGCGTAGCCGCCTCCGGGCGCGGGACGTCGGCCCGGAGTAGGCCGGGACGGCTCCGGAAGGCCCCGTTCGGGTGGACCCGTCGCGCGTCGTACGCGGCCGTACGGCGGGCGCTGGTAAGCGGTGGTGGATGCAGCTCTCCTCCCCGCGCCTGCGCGCCGCCCTGCTCGCCGCGGCCTCGCTCACCCTCGTCGCCGCCGTACTGCCGCCGCCGAAGCCGCTGGGCCTCGGCGACCGGCTCTTCCCGGAGCTCGGGAACCCCGGGTACGACGTGCTCTCGTACGACCTGTCCTTCGCCTACAAGGACAACCTGAGCCCGCTCGACGCGGTCACCGTCATCGACGCCCGCGCCCTGGAGCCGCTGGAGCGCATCAACCTGGACTTCACCCACGGCAAGGTGGCGACCGCCGAGGTCAACGGGGAGCCGGCGCGGTTCGAGAGCGTGGGGGAGGACCTCGTACTGACGCCCGCGCGCCCGGTGGCCGCTCGCATGCCCCTGCGGATCACCATCGGGCACACCAGCGACCCCCGCGGCCGCGGGGACGGCGGCTGGGTGCCCACGGAGGACGGCCTGGCCATGGCCAACCAGGCGGATGCCGCGCACCGCGTCTTCCCCTGCAACGACCACCCCGCCGACAAGGCGATCTTCACCTTCCGGATCACCGCCCCGGCCGGTCTGACAGCCGTCGCCAACGGCGAGGCGGTGGCCCCCGCCCTGCGGCTCGGTCCCACGACGACCTGGACGTACCGGACCCGGCACCCGATGGCCACCGAGCTCGCCCAGGTCTCGGTGGGCCGCTCCGAGGTCGTGCACAGCACCGGACCCCACGGGCTGCCGCTGCGCGACGTGGTGCCCGCCCAGGACCGCAAGCGGCTGGACCCCTGGCTGAAGAAGACCGCGGGCCACATCGAGTGGATGGAGGAGCGGGTCGGCCGCTACCCCTTCGAGAACTACGGAGTGCTCATCGCGCGGGCGACGACCGGCTTCGAGCTGGAGACGCAGACCCTCTCGCTCTTCGAGAGCAACCTGTTCGCGGGCGAGGGCTACCCCGACTGGTACGTCGAGTCCGTGATGGTCCACGAACTGGCCCACCAGTGGTTCGGCGACAGCGTCTCCCCGCGGACCTGGTCCGACCTGTGGCTCAACGAGGGACACGCCACCTGGTACGAGGCCCTGTACGCGGACGGGCTCGGCAAGTACTCCCTGGAGCGGCGCATGCGCGAGGCGTACCAGCGCTCCGACCAGTGGCGGGCGGCGGGCGGCCCGCCGGCCGCCCCGAAGGCCGCGGCGCCGGGCGAGAAGATCGGCCTGTTCCGGCCGGCGGTCTACGACGGGGCCGCGCTGATCCTCTACGCGCTGCAGCAGGAGGTCGGCGTGCAGGCCTTCGACCGGATCGAGCGGCGCTGGGTCGCGGAGAACCGGGACGGGGTCGCCGGGACGGCCGACTTCGTCCGCCTGGCCTCGCAGGAGGCGGGCCGCGACCTCGGAGCCTTCCTGGAGCCCTGGCTGTACGGGACCACGACCCCGCCGATGCCGGGGCACCCGGAGTGGAGCGGAAAGGCCGCCTCGGCCCCCGTCAAGGCCCCGTCCGGCAAGCCGGCGGCGGGCGGCAGCGCCCAATAAAGGGTGTGACCGGTGAGGAACGGGCATGTCACCATCGACAGGGTCGCTCGGGGAATCCCCCGGCGGTGTGACACGTTGGACGTGACAGCTAACGTGACACTGCTATTCGAATTCGACGTAAGGATCCAATGACCTCCTCTTCTTCCCCTTCCCAGGACGCGCGCGACGCACAGGACGTGCCGGACGCGCAGAGCTTCACCGAGAGCCTTCGGGCCGATGCCCTGATGGAAGAGGACGTCGCCTGGAGCCACGAGATCGACGGAGACCGGGACGGCGAGCAGTTCGAACGCTCGGAACGCGCCGCCCTGCGCCGTGTGGCCGGCCTCTCCACCGAGCTCGAAGACGTCACCGAGGTCGAGTACCGGCAGCTGCGCCTGGAGCGCGTCGTGCTCGTCGGTGTCTGGACCTCCGGCACGGTGAACGACGCGGAGAACTCCCTTGCGGAGCTCGCCGCCCTCGCCGAGACGGCGGGTGCTCTCGTACTCGACGGTGTGATCCAGCGCCGTGACAAGCCGGACCCGGCCACCTTCATCGGCTCGGGCAAGGCGCGCGAGCTGCGCGACGTCGTCATGGAGAGCGGCGCCGACACCGTCGTCTGCGACGGCGAGCTCAGCCCCGGCCAGCTCATCGCGCTGGAGGACGTCGTCAAGGTGAAGGTGGTCGACCGGACCGCCCTGATCCTCGACATCTTCGCCCAGCACGCCAAGTCCCGAGAGGGCAAGGCACAGGTCGCGCTCGCGCAGATGCAGTACATGCTGCCGCGACTGCGCGGCTGGGGTGCCTCGCTGTCCCGGCAGATGGGTGGCGGCGGCGGTGGCGGCATGGCCACCCGCGGCCCCGGTGAGACCAAGATCGAGACCGACCGGCGCCGGATCCGCGAGAAGATGGCGAAGATGCGCCGGGAGATCGCGGAGATGAAGACCGGCCGTGACATCAAGCGGCAGGAACGGCGCCGCAACAAGGTGCCCTCGGTCGCCATCGCCGGCTACACCAATGCGGGTAAGTCCTCGCTGCTCAACCGCCTCACGGGTGCGGGCGTGCTGGTGGAGAACTCACTGTTCGCCACCCTCGACCCGACCGTGCGCCGGGCCGAGACGCCGAGCGGCCGGGTCTACACCCTGGCCGACACGGTCGGCTTCGTCCGGCACCTGCCGCACCATCTCGTCGAGGCCTTCCGCTCCACGATGGAGGAGGTCGGGGACTCCGACCTGATCCTGCACATCGTGGACGGTTCGCACCCGGCGCCGGAGGAGCAGCTGGCGGCGGTGCGCGAGGTGATCCGCGAGGTCGGCGCGGTGAACGTGCCCGAGATCGTCGTGATCAACAAGGCGGACGCCGCGGACCCGCTCGTCCTGCAGCGGCTGCTGCGGATCGAGCGGCACTCCATCGCCGTCTCGGCGCGCACGGGCATGGGCATCGAGGAACTCCTGGCGCTCATCGACTCCGAGCTGCCGCGGCCCGAGGTCGAGGTGGAGGCCATGGTGCCGTACACGCGCGGCTCGCTGGTCGCCAAGGCGCACGCCGAGGGCGAGGTCATCTCCGAGGAGCACACCCCGGACGGCACCCTGCTCAAGGCGCGGGTCCACCAGGAACTGGCGGCCGACCTGGCGCCGTACGCGCTCGCGAAGCGCTGACCGCCTCCGACGGGCATGACGCCTTGATGGTGTAGCGCCTTGACGATGTGACGATGTGACGGCTGAGGCCCCCCTGCACCACAGGGGGGCCTCGGCCGTTCGGTCACGCTTCGCAGGAGCGGGGACTACTTGAACTTGCGGCTGACGGCGTCGAAGATGCCCTTCGCCTCCGGGCCCAGCCGGGGTCCGGCCAGCCAGCCCGCCTTGGCCGGGCCGATCGAGGTGTTCGACACCAGCGCCGGCTTGCCGTCGGCGCCCGCCGCGACCCAGCCCCCACCGGAGGAACCGCCGGTCATGGTGCAGCCGATGCGGTACATCACCGGGTCGCTCGCGTTCAGGGACAGCCGGCCCGGCTTGTCCGTGCACTGGAAGGCGCGCTGCCCGTCGAACGGAGCCGCCGCCGGGTAGCCCGTCGCCGTGATGCCCGCGACCTTCGGCACGGGCTGGGCGTTGAACTCCACCGGGAGCGCCGAACCGACCGTCTCCTCCAGGGACTTGCCGCCGCCCTTCTCGGGCGTCACGTGCAGCACGGCGAAGTCGTACGGAGCACCCGCGCCGCCGGTCGGACCGCCGGTCGCGATCCACTGGTCGGAGGTCTGCGCCCAGTCGCTCCACCAGACGCCGTACGGGGCCACCTGGTCGCGGGGCGCGCCCTTGAGCTGCGCCGCCGTCTTGCCCGCGTTGTTGTAGGACGGGACGAAGGCGATGTTGCGGTACCAGCCGCCGGCCTTGCCCGCGTGCACGCAGTGGCCCGCCGTCCAGACCATGTTGGACTTGCCGGGGTGGGCCGGGTCCTTGACCACGGTCGCCGAGCAGACCATCGAGCCCTCGGGACCGTCGAAGAACACCTTGCCGGACTCGGGAACGCTCTGGTGGTAGGGCGGGTTGGCCTGCTTGGCCGGCACCGCCGCCGGGGTCGGGTCGGTGACGCCCTGGTCCTTGCCCGCGTCCGGGTCGACGGCCGGGCGCTGCGGCTGCTCGGCGTCACGCATGCGGTCCGGGTCCCACAGGTCCTCGATGATCGGGTTGATGTAGTCGCCCGCCTCGCGGAGCCAGTCCTCCCTCTTCCAGTTCTTCCACTCACCGCCCTTCCACTTCTCCAGGTCGATGCCGTGTTCCTTGAGCTTGTCCTTGAGCTGCTCCGGGATCTTGATCCCGTCCGTGCTCGGCAGGCTCACCGCCACGGTCGGCTTGGCGTCGCCGCCGGCCTCCCCGTCGCCGGGGCCGCAGGCAGCCGCGGTCAGCGCGAGCGTGGCCGCGCACAGGATCGCGGTGACCGGTCGGTTCGGTCGCATGTCTTTCGTCCCCCTGGGAGTTCGAGGCGTGGAGTGCGTCCCCCACTATGCCGCTGCCGCCCAGGACGACACAGCCCGGGGCCGCGGTTCCTGGCGCTCGCCCTTGCGGGACAAGGATCTTGAGTCAACCCGTGATCCCTCGCGGTCACCGTCGTTAGTACGTACGGGGGATGGGGGAGCAGCGTTCATGTTCGAGACGCAATCCGGAAGAGCAATCAGTGCGGGAGGACCGACACTCGTGGCTGTCACCGAGCCGGCCGCGGCGGCCGCGACAGAGATCCCGCCTCAGGTACCGCCCCAAGTGCCGCCGCTGGCAAGCCGGGTCCCGGGCGCGGGCGGGCCGGGCGGCTCGGTCGTCCCCGAGGGGATCCTGCGCAGGCAGGCGCAGCGGGAGTCCGCGGCGCGGACGTACGCGCGCTCGCTGCCCATCGTCCCGGTACGGGCCCGCGGGCTGACCATCGAAGGCGCCGACGGGCGGCGGTACCTCGACTGCCTCTCCGGCGCCGGCACCCTCGCCCTCGGGCACAACCACCCGGTGGTGCTCGAAGCCATCCGGGGCGTTCTCGACTCGGGTGCCCCGCTCCACGTGCTGGACCTCGCGACCCCGGTCAAGGACGCCTTCACCACGGAGCTGTTCGCCAACCTGCCGCCCGCGCTCGCCGCCGACGCGCGCATCCAGTTCTGCGGGCCGGCCGGTACGGACGCCGTGGAGGCCGCCCTCAAACTGGTGCGCACCGCGACCGGACGTTCCGGGCTCCTCGCCTTCACCGGGGCCTACCACGGCATGACCGCAGGAGCCCTGGACGCGTCGGGAGGCGCCCCCGGGGTTCGGGTGACCCGGCTGCCGTACCCGCAGGACCTCCGCTGCCCGTTCGGCGTCGGCGGTCCCGAGGGCGCCGAGCTCTCCGCGCGCTGGACGCAGAACCTGCTCGACGACCCGAAGGGCGGGGTGCCCGCCCCCGCGGGCATGATCGTGGAACCCGTGCAGGGCGAGGGCGGGGTGATCCCCGCCCCGGACGGCTGGCTGCGCAGGATGCGGGAGATCACCGCGGCGCGGGGGATCCCGCTGATCGCCGACGAGGTGCAGACGGGGGTCGGCCGGACCGGCGCCTTCTGGGGGGTCGACCACGCCGGGGTGGTGCCCGACGTGATGGTCCTCTCGAAGGCGATCGGTGGCAGCCTGCCGCTCGCGGTGATCGTGTACCGGGCCGACCTGGACGTCTGGGCCCCCGGGGCGCATGCGGGCACCTTCCGCGGCAACCAGCTGGCCATGGCTGCCGGTACCGCCACGCTCGCCTTCGTCCGCGAGAACCGGCTCGCCGAGCGCGCCGCCGCTCTGGGGGAGCGGATGCTGGCCGCCCTGCGGGGCCTGGCGGGCGGCCATCCCTGCATCGGGGAGGTACGGGGCCGGGGACTGATGATCGGCGTCGAACTCGTCGACCCCGACACCGGGGCCGCCGCACCGGCCCTCGCCGCCGCCGTCCGCCAGGAGTGCCTGGACCGCGGGCTGATCGTCGAACTCGGCGGCCGCCACGGCACCGTGGTTCGCCTGCTGCCCCCGCTGACCCTGACCGACGAGCAGGCGGCAGCGGTCCTCGACCGCTTGGCCGACGCCATCCCGGCCGCCGCCCGCCGGACCCACTGACCCGTAATTCCGAGGACCCGCGATGACAGAGCCGCACCAAACCACCCCCATCGCCGAGACCCAGCCCGACCGGTCGCCCGCGGGGCCGCTTCCCGACCGGCCGGCAGCGGCCGGGCCGGAGCCGCTCCCGGACGCCGGGTCCACCGCGCCGAGCCCCTCGGCCGACGTACGGGCGCCCGCCGCGCCGGCGTTCCCGACGCCCCGGCGTGACCTGACCGAGGCGCCGGACCCGACGCCGCGGCCGGACCTGACGCCGCGGCCGGACCTGACCGAGGCGCCGGGCTCGGGGCCGCGTCCCGTGGCCGGCCTGTCGATGGGCCCCGCACCGGCCGAGGACGCGCCGGCCCCGCCCCCGGCCGGAGCATCGCCTCACGCCGAGGCCGCCACCGCGCAGTACCCGCCGCCGGGACCGGTCGGCGGACCCCACGCACCGGCGGAACAGCCCTCCGCGGCCATGGCCCCCACCGAGGCGGCTGCCACCGTCCCGCGGCAGAAGGACGGCACACCCCGACTCCGGTCCGTGTGGACGAGCCCCCTCCGGCTGGAGCCGACCACACTGCCCGACCTGCTGAACCACCCCGACCCGGCCGTCGCCGCCGAGACCGCGGCGGTGGAGAACCTGCTCCGCTGCTGGGTCCGCGAATCGGGGCTCGGCCGCCCCGACAGCTCTGCCGGGACTCCTCTGCGCATCCCCCTCCCCGCCTCGGGCACCGCGCTGCTCGTCCCCGTCCGCCACTGGTCCCACACCGGCTGGCACCGCTTCGGCCCGGCCCGGCTCGAAGGCACGACCGCCGCCGCGCCCTCCCTCGACGCCGTCACCGTCGCCGCGCTCATCTCCCGCGAGGGCGCGAGCGGTGGCCGCGGCGCCGCCGACCTCGTCGGCCGGGTCGCCGACTCGGTCCGCCGCACCGCCGAGTTCATCGCCGACCGGCGAGAACGCCCCACCGCCCCGGCCCCCGTGTGCGGGGACCGCTTCCTCACCGCCGAGCAGTCACTCCTCCTCGGCCACCCCCTCCAGCCGGACCCCAAGAGCCGCGAAGGACTCTCCGAGGCCGAAGCCCGCCGCTACTCACCCGAACTCCACGGCTCCTTCCCCCTGCACTGGTTCGCGGTCGAACCCGCCGCCCTCGCGAGCGAATCGGCGTGGACCGAGAGCGGCCGCCCCGTCTCCGCACCCCAGCTCCTCGGCCGACTCGCCCCCGGGATCCCCCTGCCCCCCGGCGCCACCCCGCTTCCCCTGCACCCCTGGCAGGCCCGCGAGCTGCTCCAGCGCCCTGCCGTCGCCGCCCTCCGCGACGCGGGACTCCTGCACGACCTGGGCCCGCACGGCGAACCCTGGTACCCCACCTCCTCCGTACGCACCGTCCACCGCCCGGGCGCCCCCGCGATGCTCAAGCTCTCCCTGGGCCTGCGCATCACCAACTCCCGCCGCGAGAACCTCCGCAAGGAACTCCACCGCGGAGTCGAGGTGCACCGGCTGCTCCGCACCGGCCTCGCCGAACAGTGGCAGGCTTCCCACCCCGGCTTCGACATCGTCCGCGACCCCGCCTGGGTCGCCGTGGACGCCCCGGACGGCACCCCCGTCCCCGGACTGGACGCCCTGCTGCGCCACAACCCCTTCCGCTCGGGCGACGACCCCGTCTGCATCGCCGCACTCACCGCTCCCCGCCCCTGGCCCGGCCGGACCACCATGAGCTCGCGCCTCGCCGAGCTCGTCACCGGGCTCGCCGACGCGACCGGACACACCACGTCCGCCGTCGCCGCCGAGTGGTTCCTGCGCTACCTCGACCACGTGGTCCTGCCGGTCCTCGCCTTCGACTCGCTCGCCGGAATCGCCCTCGAGGCGCACCAGCAGAACACCCTGGTCCTCCTCGACCCGGCCGGCTGGCCGATCGGCGGCCGCTACCGCGACAACCAGGGCTACTACTTCCGCGAATCCCGCCGCGCGGAACTGGAGCACCGGCTCCCCGGCATCGGAAGCGTCAGCGACACCTTCGTCTCCGACGCGGTCACCGACGAACGCTTCGCCTACTACCTCGGCATCAACAACGTGCTCGGCCTCATCGGCGCCTTCGGATCCCAGCGGCTCGCGGACGAACGTGTCCTGCTCGCCGCCTTCCGACGCTTCCTCGCCAAGGCCGCGGGCCTCGGCCCGCTCCCCACGCGGCTGCTCGACTCGCCCACCCTGCGCTGCAAGGCGAACCTGCTCACCCGCCTGGGCGGTCTCGACGAGCTGGTCGGCCCGGTCGACACCCAGTCCGTCTACGTCACCATCACCAACCCCCTCCACGATTGACGCGTCGGCTCCGACGCGGAGAAGAGCCCCCGATGCGCTCCACCGACACCCCGGCCCCCGTCGCCGGATTCACCCACACCGCCCGCACCGTCTACGCACCCCGCGCCGCCACCGGCGTCGTGGAACACCTCCACGGCAGGCGCGAACCACGCCTCAACGCCGATCTGTTGCCCCTGCTCGCCGAAGCCGACCTGCTCGATTCCCCGGCCACCTGGGGCAGCGTCACCACACCCGCCGGAGCCTTCCGCCTCGAACCCGTACGTCCGGGACGCGACCTGGAGCTCCTCACCGGCTGGATGAACGACCCCGAGGTGGCCGCCCATTGGGAGCTCGCAGGCCCCGCCGCGGTCACGGCGGACCACCTGTGGGAGCAGCTCGACGGCGACGGCCGCAGCATTCCCTGCCTCGGCCTGCTCGACGGCACACCGATGAGTTACTGGGAGATCTACCGGGCCGACCTCGACACGCTCTCCGGGTACTACCCGGCGCGCCCCCACGACACGGGTATCCACCTGCTCATCGGTGACGGCACGAACCGCGGCCGCGGACTGGGCACGGCTCTGCTGCGCGCCGTCGCCGACCTGGTCCTGGGCAACCGCCCCCGCTGCACACGCGTCGTCGCGGAACCGGACATCCGCAACACCCCCTCCGTATCAGCCTTCCTGAGCTCCGGCTTCCGCTGCTCCGCGGAAATCGACCTTGCCGAGAAGCGGGCCGCCCTGATGGTCCGGGAGCGGGTGCTGCGCAATCTCCTCTGAGTGCCGCCCCGCAAGCCCCGACCGCCGTCGGCAGCTTCGCACCTCTCCCTTCGATAACTCTGCGTGACGAAGCAAAGTTCCCGATCTTCGAGGAGTCCCGTGCCGAACCTTCCCGCAGCCCCCGACGCCGCCGAACCCGCCGTGACCCCGTCCCCCCAGCACCCCTGCACCCCACCCGAACTCAACCGCGCAACCTGGGACTTCGCCGCGCGCCGGCTGCTCGCCAAAATGCTGGGCGAGTTCGCCTACGAGGAGATCATCCGCCCCGTGCCCACGCCGGCCGCCGCCGACGACGACGCCTGGACCCTGACCCTCGATGACGGCAGCAGCCTCGGCTTCCGCGCCCGCCGCCGCTCGTACGGCAGCTGGCACGTCACCCCGGACACCATCACGCTCACCCCACCCGCGCCCGGACCGCCCGAAGCCACCTCACCGCCGGCGCCTCAGTCACCGAGCGTGCCCAGCGAGCCGGTCGGGCCGGGAGCGCCCGGAGCGCCGGGCGGGCCGGGCGACCCCGGGACCCCGACCGCCTTCGGGGACCCGTACGCCTTCCTCATCCGGGCCCGCACCCTGCTCGGCCTCGACGGCCCCACCCTCGGCCACCTGGTCCGCGAGCTCAGCGCCACGCTCGCCGCCGACGCCCGGCTCGACCACACCGCGCTCACCGCCGACGTCCTGGCCGACCTGGACTACGCCGCCCTCGAGGGCCATCAGACCGGCCACCCCTGGCTCGTCCCCAACAAGGGCCGCATCGGACTCTCCGCCGCCGACACCGCCGCCTGGGCCCCCGAGGCCCGCACCCGCCAGCGGCTGCCCTGGCTCGCCGCCCACACCTCGCTCGCCACCTACCGGGGCACCGCCGGTCTGCAGGACCCCGCCCTCCTCTACACCGCCGAGCTCGACCCCGTCACCCGCGCCGCCTTCGACCGGACCCTGCGTGACCGAGGCCTCGACCCGCTCCACTACCTCTACCTCCCGGTCCATCCCTGGCAGTGGGACGAGGTCGTCCTCCCCCTCTTCGCCCCGGCGCTCGCCTCCGGCGCCCTGGTGCCGCTTCCCGCCGACCCCGACGTACGGCTGCCGCAGCAGTCGGTCCGTACGTTCCTCAACCTCAGCCGCCCCGACCGGCACAGCGTCAAACTCCCGCTCTCCGTCTTCAACACCATGGTCTGGCGCGGACTGCCCAGTGACCTCGCGCTCGCCGCCCCCGCCGTCACGGCCTGGATCCACTCCCTGCGCGACGGAGACCCCTTTCTGCGTGACGAGTGCCGGGTCGTCCTGCTCGGCGAGGTCGCCTCCGTCACCGTCCGCCACCCCGTCTACGACGCGCTGCCCGAGGTCCCGTACCAGTACAAGGAGCTGCTCGGCGCGATCTGGCGCGAGCCCCTCTCCGGCCTGCTGGCACCCGGCGAGCGTGCCCGGACCCTCGCCTCCCTCCTCCACACCGACCCGCGCGGCCGCTCCTTCACCGCCGAGCTCGTCGCCCGGTCCGGGCTGGCCCCCACCGTGTGGCTGCAACGCCTCTTCGCCGCCCTCCTGCCCCCGCTCCTGCACTTCCTCTACCGCTACGGCACCGTCTTCTCCCCGCACGGCGAGAACACCGTCGTGATCTTCGACGAGCACGACGTGCCGGTCCGGCTCGCGGTCAAGGACTTCGTGGACGACGTCAACATCAGCGACGAGCCCCTGCCCGAGCTGGCGTCCCTGCCCGACGAGGTCCGAGCGGTCCTGCTCACCGAGCCCGCGGACTACCTGCCCCAGTTCATCCACTCCGGGCTCTTCGTCGGTGTCTTCCGCTACCTCTCGGCCCTGTGCGAGGACCGCCTCGGCGTTCCGGAGAGCGATTTCTGGTCCCTCGTACGGGCGGAGATCCTGCGCCACCAAGCCCGCTTCCCTGAGCTCAAGGACCGCTACGAGCTCTTCGACCTGCTCGGGGAGCGCATCGGCCGGCTCTGCCTGAACCGGAACCGGCTCTACGAGGACGGCTACCGTGACCGCCCCGACCGGCCGCACGCCGTGCAGTACGGCACCGTCCCCAACCCCTTGTACCGGCCATGATTCCTCGCCGGTGCGTTCACTGTCAGCGCGGCCCCGTAGGGTTGGCAGTGCTATGACGAAGCCCTCCCTCCCCGACCTGCTGCACGCCGCCGTCTCCGCCGTCGGCGGCACGGAGCGCCCCGGCCAGGTGGCCATGGCCGAAGCCGTCGCCGAAGCGATCGACGACAACTCCCACCGGCTCATCCAGGCCGGTACCGGCACCGGCAAGTCCCTCGGCTACCTGGTGCCGGCCCTCGCCCACGGCGAGCGCGTTGTGGTCGCCACGGCGACGCTCGCCCTCCAGCGGCAGCTCGTCGAGCGCGATCTGCCCCGGACGGTGGACGCACTGCATCCGCAGCTGCGCCGCCGCCCGCAGTTCGCCATGCTCAAGGGCCGGTCCAACTACCTGTGCCTGCACCGTCTGCGCGAGGGCGCTCCGCAGGACGAGGAGGACGGCCTCTTCGACCAGTTCGAGGCGGCCGCCCCCACCAGCAAGCTCGGCCAGGACCTGCTGCGCATGCGCGACTGGGCGGACGAGACCGAGACCGGCGACCGCGACGACCTGACCCCGGGCGTCTCGGACAAGGCCTGGTCCCAGATCTCCGTCTCCTCCCGCGAGTGCCTGGGCGCAACGAAGTGCGCGTACGGCGCCGAATGCTTCGCGGAAGCCGCCCGTGAGCGGGCCAAACTCGCGGACGTGGTTGTCACCAACCACGCGCTGCTCGCCATCGACGCCATCGAGGGCGCCCCGGTGCTGCCGCAGCACGAGGTGCTGATCGTGGACGAGGCCCACGAGCTGGTCTCCCGGGTGACCGGGGTCGCCACCGGCGAGCTCACCCCGGGGCAGGTCAACCGGGCCGTGAAGCGTGCCGCCAAGCTGGTCGACGAGAAGACCGCGGATTCCCTGCAGACCGCCTCCGAAACCTTCGAGCGGGTCATGGAGCTGGCGCTCCCGGGCCGGCTGGAGCAGATCCCCGAGGACCTCGGCTACGCGCTGATGTCCCTGCGGGACGCCGCACGCAATGTCATCTCGGCGATCGGATCGACCCGGGACAAATCCGTCCAGGACGAGGATGCGGTGCGCAAGCAGGCGCTCGCCGCTGTCGAGAGCATCCACGGGGTGGCGGAGCGGATCGCCAACGGCTCCGAGTACGACGTCGTCTGGTACGAGCGGCACGACCGCTTCGGCGCCACCCTCCGGGTCGCCCCGCTCTCTGTGTCCGGCCTGCTGCGCGAGAAGCTGTTCGAGGACCGCTCCGTGGTCCTGACCTCCGCCACCCTCAAGCTGGGCGGCGACTTCAACGGGGTCGCGGCCTCCCTGGGGCTGTCCCCCGAGGGCGTCGAGGGGGACGACGTGCCCGTCTGGCGGGGCCTCGACGTCGGCTCTCCCTTCGACTACCCCAAGCAGGGCATCCTCTACGTCGCCAAGCACTTGGCCACGCCGGGCCGCGAGGGGACCCGCGGCGACATGATGGACGAGCTCGCGGAGCTGATCGAGGCGGCCGGCGGTCGCACGCTCGGTCTCTTCTCCTCCATGCGCGGCGCCAAGGCCGCCGCCGAGGAGCTGCGCGGCCGGCTCGACAACCCGATCCTGCTCCAGGGCGAGGAAACCCTCGGCGAGCTGATCAAGTCCTTCGCGGCCGACCCGAAGACCTGCCTGTTCGGAACCCTGTCGCTCTGGCAGGGCGTGGATGTGCCGGGCCCCAGCTGCCAGCTCGTGGTCATGGACCGCATCCCCTTCCCGCGCCCCGACGACCCGCTGATGAGCGCCCGGCAGAAGTCGGTCGAGGAGCACGGCGGCAACGGCTTCATGGCTGTGGCGGCCACGCATGCCGCCCTGCTGATGGCCCAGGGCGCGGGTCGTCTCGTACGAGCCTCGGACGACCGGGGTGTCGTCGCGGTCCTGGATCCCCGGCTGGCCACTGCCCGATACGGAAGTTTCCTGCGGGCCACGCTGCCGGACTTCTGGTACACCACGGACCGCAACCAGGTCCGCCGCTCGCTGGCGGCGATCGACGCGACGGCCAAGGCTGACGGGACGTAGCGGAAAGTAGTACGAGGGGCCGCGGCGCCTGCCCGGCCCACTGCTTCCGGGGCATGGAACAACCCCCAGGACCGGCGCAGTGGATCCCGGGGGCTGTATGGGGCGGCGGGGTCAGATCCGACGCAGTACCGCGACGACCTTGCCGAGGATGGTCGCCTCGTCGCCGGGGATCGGCTGGTAGGCGGCGTTGTGCGGGAGGAGCCAGACGTGGCCGTCCTCTCGCTTGAAGCGCTTGACCGTGGCCTCGCCGTCGAGCATGGCGGCGACGATGTCGCCGTTCTCCGCGACCGGCTGGCGACGGACCGTGACCCAGTCGCCGTCACAGATGGCGGCCTCGATCATCGAGTCGCCCACGACCTTGAGGACGAAGAGCTCGCCGTCGCCGACGAGCTGGCGGGGGAGCGGGAACACGTCCTCGACCGACTCCTCGGCGAGGATCGGGCCGCCGGCGGCGATCCGGCCGACCAGGGGAACGTAGGAGGCGGCGGGCTTTCCGGCAGTGTCCGTGGGCAGCGAGCTGGGCTGGTCCGAGCCACGCACCTCGTAGGCACGGGGGCGGTGCGGGTCGCGGCGCAGGAAGCCCTTGCGCTCCAGGGCCATCAGCTGGTGGGCGACGGATGACGTGCTGGACAGGCCGACGGCCTGACCGATCTCCCGCATCGACGGCGGGTAACCCCGCCGCTGCACGGAGTCGCGAATGACCTCGATGACCCTCCGCTGCCGGTCCGTGAGTCCGGAGCTGTCGGCGCGGATGCCTGGAGGTCGACCTGGCAGCGAGCGTGCCGGGCGTACTACGGGCTCCGCATCCGGGTTCAGGTTTGCGTCGTTCATGGCATGCACCGGCTCGAGTCGGCTCTGGGAGCGGTTCTGGGCAGTGATGGCGGCACTGTCTGCGGTGGTGGTCACGTCGGCCCCTCTCGAAATGTTCTCCCTAGCTGGACAACGGTAGTTGCTTTCGAAAGGTTGCGCCAAACACACGTTCGAGTGAAAAATCGCAGATCGCCCCGTGTGGACATATCAAGGGGTGTATGGACGATCGGTTCGCCGAACGCGGGTTCGGCTCTGCGTCCGCCGCTTACGGTACCCTTCCCGGTCGGACGGCCACCTTGCGGGTCTGTGCCCAGTGTGGCACCGGGAGGCCTCGCGTCCGCTCATCGGACGCCGCGACACGCGGAGTCGTGAAAATCCGCCACAACCCAAGATCTAGTGGTTGGATGAGCGCTGCCGCCCAGAAGTTGTGGTCCTCGGGTCTCCTGAGGCTCCTGGGATCGCATATGCTGGTGGTGCTTCACGAGCCCCCGGCGGAGTTGGTCTCCGTCGTTCAGGGGCTCCGTGGGGTGATTCAGTCGTGCCAAGAGGGAGGGTGAGGGAACCATGCACTGCCCCTTCTGCAGGCACCCCGACAGCCGCGTCGTCGACAGCCGCACCACCGACGACGGCACGTCGATCCGCCGGCGCCGTCAGTGCCCCGACTGCTCCCGTCGCTTCACGACGGTGGAGACGGCCTCGCTGATGGTGATCAAGCGCAGCGGGGTGACCGAACCCTTCAGTCGTACCAAGGTCATCTCCGGCGTGCGCAAGGCGTGCCAGGGGCGGCCGGTCACCGAGGACGCCCTCGCCAAGCTCGGCCAGCGGGTCGAGGAAGCGGTGCGCGCCACCGGGAGTGCCGAGCTGACCACCCACGACGTGGGTCTGGCCATCCTCGGCCCGTTGCAGGAGCTCGACCTGGTCGCGTACCTGCGGTTCGCTTCCGTTTACAAAGCTTTCGACACCCTTGAAGACTTCGAGACCGCCATCGCGGAACTCCGCGGGTCGCGGTCTCATCCCGAGGAGTGCGAGCCCAGTGGGACCGCCCAGGTCCCCGTGCCCGCCTCCGCCGCCGACTGACCGGACCATCCGTGCCGCGGCGCTCACGCGCCGTGACGCGGCCGGTCGGCCGGGCGAAGAGACGTAGATACAAGACACAGCACAGTGCCGCGGAATATCGATGGCACTTTAGGGCGTTTTTGCCCGCATATGGGAGGAAGCGGCATGACAGAGACGGCGAGCGGCTCGGCACGTGGTTCCCGCGCCAAGGGGACCAAGGCTGCCAAGGGCGGCCTGCGTATCGAGCGCATCCACACCACCCCGGGCGTACACCCCTACGACGAGGTGAGCTGGGAACGCCGTGACGTCGTCATGACCAACTGGCGCGACGGCTCGATCAACTTCGAGCAGCGTGGCGTCGAGTTCCCCGACTTCTGGTCGGTGAACGCGGTCAACATCGTCACCAGCAAGTACTTCCGCGGCGCGGTCGGCACCGCGCAGCGCGAGACCGGTCTGAAGCAGCTGATCGACCGGATCGTGAAGACGTACACGAAGGCCGGCGAGGACTTCGACTACTTCTCGTCGCCCGCCGACGCGGAGATCTTCGAGCACGAGCTGACCTACGCCCTCCTGCACCAGATCTTCAGCTTCAACTCCCCGGTGTGGTTCAACGTCGGTACGCCCCAGCCGCAGCAGGTCTCCGCCTGCTTCATCCTGGCCGTCGACGACTCCATGGAGTCGATCCTCGACTGGTACAAGGAAGAGGGCATGATCTTCAAGGGCGGCTCCGGCGCCGGCCTGAACCTCTCCCGCATCCGCTCCTCCAAGGAGCTCCTCTCCTCCGGCGGCAACGCCTCCGGTCCGGTCTCCTTCATGCGCGGCGCCGACGCGTCCGCGGGAACGATCAAGTCGGGCGGCGCCACCCGCCGCGCGGCCAAGATGGTCGTCCTGGACGTGGACCACCCGGACGTCGAGGCCTTCATCGAGACCAAGGTGAAGGAAGAGGAGAAGATCCGCGCCCTGCGCGACGCGGGCTTCGACATGGACCTGGGCGGCGACGACATCACGTCCGTCCAGTACCAGAACGCCAACAACTCCGTCCGCGTGAACGACGAGTTCATGACGGCCGTCGAGAACGGCACCGAGTTCGGTCTGCGGGCCCGTATGACCGGCGAGGTCATCGAGAAGGTCGACGCAAAGGCGCTCTTCCGCAAGCTCGCCGAGGCCGCGTGGGCCTGCGCCGACCCGGGCATCCAGTACGACGGTGTGATCAACAACTGGCACACCTGCCCCGAGTCCGGCCGGATCACCGCGTCGAACCCGTGCAGCGAGTACATGCACCTGGACAACACGTCCTGCAACCTCGCCTCGCTCAACCTGATGAAGTTCCTGAACGACGACGGCAAGGGCAACCAGTCCTTCGACGCCGAGCGTTTCGCCAAGGTCGCCGAGCTCGTCATCACCGCGATGGACATCTCCATCTGCTTCGCGGACTTCCCGACGCAGAAGATCGGCGACAACACCCGCGCCTTCCGCCAGCTGGGCATCGGCTACGCCAACCTCGGCGCCCTGCTGATGGCGACCGGCCACGCGTACGACTCGGACGGCGGCCGCACCCTCGCCGCGTCGATCACCTCGCTGATGACCGGCACCGCGTACAAGCGCTCCGCCGAGCTGGCCGCGATCGTCGGCCCGTACGACGGCTACGCCCGCAACGCCGACTCGCACAAGCGCGTCATGAAGCAGCACGCCGACGCCAACGCCGTCGCGCCGCGCACCGAGGACCTGGACAACAGCATCTGGGCCGCGGCCACCGAGGCCTGGCAGGACGTCCTGCGCCTCGGCGAGAAGAACGGCTTCCGCAACGCCCAGGCATCCGTCCTCGCGCCGACCGGCACCATCGGTCTCGCGATGTCCTGCGACACCACGGGCGTCGAGCCGGACCTGGCCCTGGTCAAGTTCAAGAAGCTCGTCGGCGGCGGCTCGATGCAGATCGTCAACGGCACGGTCCCGCAGGCCCTGCGCCGCCTGGGTTACCAGGAGGAGCAGATCGGGGAGATCGTCTCCCACATCGCCGAGCACGGTGTGGTCGTCGACGCCCCGCACCTGAAGACCGAGCACTACTCGGTGTTCGACTGCGCCATGGGCGAGCGTTCCATCTCCGCGATGGGCCACGTCCGCATGATGGCCGCGATCCAGCCCTGGATCTCCGGCGCGATCTCGAAGACGGTCAACATGCCGGAGACGGCGACCGTCGAGGAGATCGAGGAGATCTACTTCGAGGCGTGGAAGCTGGGCGTCAAGGCGCTCGCCATCTACCGCGACAACTGCAAGGTCGGCCAGCCCCTCTCCGCCAAGAAGAAGGAGGAGGAGAAGGAGGTAGTCACCGCGAAGGCGGAGGAGACCATCCGCGCCGTCGTCGAGAAGGTCATCGAGTACCGTCCCGTCCGCAAGCGCCTCCCCAAGGGCCGCCCGGGCATCACCACCTCCTTCACGGTCGGTGGCGCCGAGGGCTACATGACCGCGAACTCCTACCCGGACGACGGTCTCGGTGAGGTCTTCCTGAAGATGTCCAAGCAGGGCTCGACCCTCGCGGGCATGATGGACGCCTTCTCGATCGCCGTCTCGGTCGGCCTGCAGTACGGCGTCCCGCTCGAGACCTACGTCTCGAAGTTCACGAACATGCGCTTCGAGCCGGCCGGTATGACGGACGACCCGGACGTGCGGATGGCGCAGTCGATCGTCGACTACATCTTCCGCCGCGTGGCGCTCGACTTCCTGCCCTTCGAGACCCGCTCGGCCCTCGGCATCCACTCCGCCGAGGAGCGCCAGCGCCACCTGGACACCGGTTCCTACGAGCCCCTCCAGGACGAGCTGGACATCGAGTCCCTGGCGCAGACGGCCCCGCTGGCCGCGGTGCCGTCGGCCCCCAAGCCGATCGCGGCCGTGTCCGTCCCGTCGCCCAAGACGGCGCACAGCAACGCCGAACTGGTCGAGATGCAGCTCGGCGTCTCCGCCGACGCCCCGCTCTGCTTCTCCTGCGGTACGAAGATGCAGCGCGCCGGCTCCTGCTACATCTGCGAGGGCTGCGGCTCCACCAGCGGCTGCAGTTGACACCGGACGGGCTCGCATGGGGCGCCAGCACCGGTGTAGCCCGCACGCGTAGCTGACCAGCAGCTCATCGAAGGGGACCGACCTCGGGTCGGTCCCCTTCGTCGTCCCGTGCACGGAGGGTTCGGGCGGAGCTCCCGAGCAGCTCTCGGCGCCGGACGGCCCCTCACTGTCACGTGATGCCGGCCCCCGGTCGGCGCGGCTCAGTGGGGGATGCGGCGGGGTGGGCGGGTGACGAGCTCCTCGCGGAATTCGGCGATCCGGGAATGGACCTGGCGCATCAGCCGGGTGTCCTCGATGCGGTCCAGGTAGAGGCAGCGCGCGGCCAGCCCCGGCAGGTCGAAGGCGAAGCACAGCGACATCAGCGGGTTCACGAAGAGCTCGCTGCCACGCGTGCGGGTGGTGAACTGCACGTCGCCGAAGGAACCGCGGACGGCCGCGGCGATGGAGCCGTTCACAATGCTGGGCCGGTCCGGGGTCTGCTCCTGGGCATGGGCGACCGCGTCCAGGAAGAGCGCGCCCTCCCTGGTGGCGCGCGGTATGGAGAACGCGCCGAGGTACGCGCCCGCGCGCTCCAGCGCCGCGATGTTCTCCAGCACCAGTGCGTGACTGACCCCGTGGTAGGCGTCCACGCCGAAGCCCACCGACACGACCAGGCGCTCCCGTACGTCGTCCAGTGCGGCCAGTGCCGCGACGCTGGTCAGGTCCTCCTCGGGGGTGCCGAGGCCCGATTCGTCACCCCGCATCAGGATGTCCGTGCCGCCGTCGACCAACACGATCGCGTCGATGCCGTGGAGGTCGACCAGCTCGCGGTAGGCGGCGCGCAGCGGCTGCACGCCGGTCTGGGGGAAGGCGTACACGGTGGCCGGGTAGCCGTGCACCTCCAGCCACCGGGCGAGGGTCCGCTCGGGGAAGTAGGACAGGTGGGGCGCGGAGTTCGGGGTGACGGCGGCGAGGTCCGGGGCCGCCCACTCCTCGGTGGGCAGTCCGGCGAGCGAGCTGAAGGAGAGGTTCGCCAGGTGGACGCGCTTGCCCTGGTGCATGAGGGAGAGGGCCACGGGGAGGCCTGCGTAGATGTCGAAGCCGCCGCCCGCGCCGGCGATCAGGATGCTTTCGGCGTCGGCGAGGCGGTCGAAAAGCGGGTTGGTGTGCAGGGCGGTCATGGCGATCATTGTGCGGGGTGGCCGTACCGGCGCGCTTCGGGATTTCCGGGCCGTACTTGGGCGGACCACACGGGGAGCACGGGGAGATGGTCGGCCATGTGGAGCGGTGACGAGCTGGACCTGGACGCCTATCTGGCACGGATCGGATGTCCGGGGGATTCGGGGATCGCCGGGGAGTCCGGGGAACTCCGGCCGGAACTCGCCACGTTGTACGCAGTGCACCGGGCCCACACCGCCGCCATCGTCTTCGAGAGCCTGGACGTCCTGCTCGGCCGCCCCGTCGCGCTGGACCTCAAGTCGATCGAGGCCAAACTCGTGCACGACCGCCGCGGCGGCTACTGCTACGAGCAGAATTCGCTGCTGGCCGCTGCCCTGGAGCGGATCGGCTTCGAGGTCTCCGGGCGCGGTGCCCGCAACCGCTCCCGCGGGCATTGCCTGCCGGCCGTGACGCACGCCGTCCTCGTCGTCACCGTCGAGGGTGAACCGTGGCTGTGCGACGCCGGATTCGGCTACCTCGGCCCTCGCGAGCCGCTCCCGCTGGGGCGGCCGGGGGCCGAGGTGCGGCAGGGGGAGTGGACCTACCGCGTCCGCGAGGAGGACGGCGGCGTCCTCGTGCTGTGCCTGCTGCGCGCGGGCGTCTGGCGCGACCTTTACGCCTTCTCCCCGCAGCACTACCACCCCGTCGACTACATCGTGCTCAACCACTACAGCTCCAGCCATCCCGCCTCCTCCTTCATCGGGCGGCTCGTCGTCCACCACCCGTCCGACCGCGTCCGCAGGGCGCTCGTCGGACGGGAACTGACCCGGCTGCACCCCGACGGGAGGGCCGATCGGGAGATCGTCGGTGCGGACGAACTGCTCGCCGTGCTCGACCGGGAGTTCGGCCTTCGGCTGCCCGATCGGGACGCGGCGGAACTGGTGCGGATCCATCGCGCCGAGGACTGACCGGGGCCCCGCCCGGCCCGTACGATGGCGCAGTGCTGGTCAAGTGGATTCGCTGCACGGTGACGGACCGACGCGGGTTCGAGCGCGGGCAGCGAAAATGGGCGGGGCTGCCGGGCGAGCCGGGATTCCGGGGGCAGGGCGGCGGCTGGAGCCGGGGCCGGCAGGGGGTCGCGCATGTCTTCGCGTTCTGGGAGAGCCGGTCCTTCTACGACTCCTTCATGGCGCGCTCGCACGACCGGCTGGCCGCCTCCCAGAACGGCACCTACACCGACCTGCGGGTGACCCTCTTCGATCACCGCTTCGACGTGAAGACCGGCTTCGAGCCGCGCTTCACCGACGCCGATGTCGTACGGGTCGCTCACACGCGGGTCCGGGAGGGCCGGGTCGACCACTTCGCCCTGATGCAGGAGAAGGTGTGGAACCCGGCCATGGCGGGCTCGCCCGGGATGGTGCGCGGCCTCTTCGGGGAGGCCCCGGGCCGGGAGTTCCTGGTGCTGTCGATGTGGCACGCCGCCGCCGAGCACGGCAAGTACCGGCAGGAGCGGGTCGAGCGGCTCTCGCTGCGCGCCCAGATCCAGGCCGATGTCGAGGCCCTCACCGGTGACGTCGTCGACCTCGAACCCTCCTGGACGGTATGACCGTACGACGACCGCCACTCCGATCGGCGAGCCCGGTCGGCGGGCTGTCCGATGGCCGAATAGGGTCGTGGGATGGTTCGACCACGGCGCATCGTCCTTGTCCGGCACGGGGAATCGGAAGGGAACGCCGACGACACGGTGTACGAGAGGGAGCCCGACCACGCCCTGCGGCTGACCCGCAACGGGCGCGAGCAGGCGTCGGAGGCCGGCGATCGGCTGCGCGAGCTCTTCGGCGACGAGACGATCAGCGCGTACGTCTCCCCGTACCGCCGGACCCTTCAGACCTTCCGGGAGCTGCGCCTGGACCCCACGCGGGTGCGGATGCGCGAGGAGCCGCGCCTGCGCGAGCAGGACTGGGGTAACTGGCAGGACCGGGCCGACGTACGGCTGCAGAAGGCGTACCGGGACGCGTACGGGCACTTCTTCTACCGCTTCGCCCAGGGCGAGTCGGGCGCCGACGTGTACGACAGGGTCGGGTCCTTCCTGGAGAGTCTCTACCGCAGCTTCGAGGCCCCGGACCATCCCGAGAACGTGCTGCTCGTGACCCACGGGCTGACGATGCGGCTGTTCTGCATGCGCTGGTTCCACTGGTCCGTGTCCGAATTCGAAGCCCTGTCCAATCCGGGCAACGGCGAGTACCGCGTCCTCCTGCTCGGCCCGGACGGCCGGTACCGGATGGACCGCCCGTTTGAGCGGTGGACCACACCCGAGCCTTATGACCTGGACGGCTAGAGTTGCCCGCGATGACGCCTGATTCCACTCCCGAACGGCGCTACGCGCGCGCCATGGCCAGCCTGCGAGGGCTGGCGCTGGGTGACGCCCTGGGCTCCCAGTACTTCGTCCCCGTCAACTACCCGCTGCTCAAGCGGCGCGAGCTGCCCGCCGGCCCCGCTGCGTGGCAGTGGACCGACGACACCGAGATGGCCTGCTCGGTGGTGGCCGTGCTCGCCGGGCACGGGCGCATTGACCAGGACGCGCTCGCCCTCTCCTTCGCCCACCACCACGACTTCGACCGCGGCTACGGACCCGCGGTGAACCGGATGCTGCGTCTGGTGCGGGAGGGCCAGGACTGGCGCACGCTGGCCGCCGAACTCTTCAACGGGCAGGGCTCGTGGGGCAACGGCGCCGCCATGCGCATCGCGCCGCTGGGCGCCTGGTACGCCGACGACCCGGAGCAGGCCACGCACCAGGCGGAGATCTCCGCCTACACCACCCACCAGCACCGCGAGGCCGTGTGCGGGGCGATGGCGGTCGCCGCGGCCGCCGCGCTGGCCGCGCGTACGGACGGCCCGCCGAAGGCCTCCGACCTGCTGGACGGGGTGATCGCACTGGTGCCGCGCAGCGCCGTGGGCGCCGGGCTGCGGCGCGCGCGCGACATGCTGGACTACGGCGACGCCACCACGGTCGCGGCGGTTCTGGGCTGCGGGCGGCGCACGAGCGCGCACGACACCGTGCCGTTCGCCCTGTGGTCGGCGGCGCGGGCGCTGGACGACTACGAAGGGGCGTTCTGGACCACCGCGCAGGTGGGCGGGGACGTCGACACGACCTGCGCGATCGTCGGCGGGGTGCTGGGCGCGCGCGGGGACGACGTGCTGCCGGCCGCGTGGCTGGCGCGTACGGAGGCCCTGCCGGCCTGGCTGCCGGAGGTCGCGGCGGGCTGATGCCCGCGCGGCCGTTGGATTCCGGGGAGTTGGCGGTGTCCGAGGTGCGGTGACGCGAGGTGAAAAGTCGCGTTCCGATTGTCACGGTCCTGCCACAGCGGTCTTTTGATCCTGTTCAAAACCGCGAGGGATCGGCCTACCCTGTCCGCATCGCCGCCCCACCCTGAACTGCGGGGCGGCCGACAGGGGAGGGAATTGCATGTCAGAGATCACCGGCGGAGCCGACGGAGCCAGGTCCGAGGAAGTGGCGGACCCAGGGGCAGGGGCCACGGTCGGCGATCCGCCCGCGAAGCCGATCCCGGCCGACGGCAGACACACCGGTGCGGCCGGGTGGCCACCGGGGGCGCCCGCCAACCCCCGGCAGGTGCCGCCGCGCGCCGCCGCGCCCTCCTGGGCGACGCTGGTGCGCCCGGCAGAGGCCGCCCCCATCCGGACCGCGGTCCTTGTCGCGGTCCTCGTATCCGGCCTGGCCGCCGCGATGCTGCTCGGCGACGGTATGGGCCCCGGCCTGCTGGTCGCGGTGGTACCCGCCGTCGCCGCCGCGTACCTCGCCGCCCGCACGGCCGGCCGTACCGCCCGCCCCTGGACCCTGGCCTGGGCGACAGGCTGCCTCGCCCTCCTCGCGATACCCGCCCTGCGCGACTCCGCCTGGCCCGCCACTCTGGCGATCCTTTCAGCCGTCCTGCTGGGCGCGCTGGCCCTCCACGGCAGCCGCACCTGGCCCGGCGTCCTGCTCGGCCCGCTCGGCTTCCTCGACGCCGCCGTCTCAGGGGGCGGCTGGCTGCTGACCGGGCTGCGCTCGCGCAGCGGTGTCAGCAAGGAGCGCTGGCTGCCCGTCGCCAAGGCGACCGGTGTGGCCGCCGTACTGCTGCTCCTGTTCGGCGCGCTGTTCGCCTCCGCCGACGCGGCCTTCGCCGATCTGCTGGGCGACCTGATGCCCGACGCCTCGTTCGAGGACGGGCCCGTCCGCTTCATGCTCTTCGTGCTCGGCGCGGTCCTCGCCCTCGCCGCCGCCCGCACCGCCGCCGCCCCGCTGCGCTGGGACCGGATCAAGGTGGCCCCGGGCAAGCCGCGCTCCCGCGTCGAATGGGCCCTTCCGCTCATCGTCATGAACCTGCTGTTCGCCGGCTTCAACGCCGTCCAGCTGGCGGTCCTGTTCGGCGGCTACGACAAGGTCCTGCGGAGCACCGGCCTCACCTACGCCGAGTACGCCCGCCAGGGCTTCTGGCAGCTCCTGTGGGCCACCCTGCTCACCCTGGCCGTGATCGCGCTGGCCCTGCGCTGGGCCCCGCGCTCCGGAGCGGGCGACCGTCGCCTGGTCCGGGTCGTCCTCGGACTGCTGTGCGCGCTGACCCTGGCCGTCGTCGCGGCCGCGCTGCGCCGGATGGACCTCTACGTGGACGCGTACGGGCTGACCAGGCTGCGGGTGTCCGTCGCCGCGATGGAGCTGTGGCTCGGGCTGGTCATCGTGCTGATCATGGCGGCCGGGCTGTTCGGCGGGCGCTGGCTGGCGCGCGCGGTCGCGGGCAGTGTCGGCGCGGCCGTCCTCGCCTTCGGTCTGCTGTCCCCGGACGGGATGGTCGCGGAGCGCAACGTGGCCCGCTTCGAGGCGGACGCGAAGATCGACCTGGCCTACTTCCAGTCCTTGTCGGCGGACGCGGTCCCCGCCCTGGACCGGCTGCCCGAGCCCCAGCGGTCCTGCGCCCTGCGCGGGATCAACGACGAGCTGTCCCGGGCGGGAGACGTTCCCTGGTACGCGATGAGCCTGGGCGAGCACCGGGCCCGGCAGATCCTGAGCGAGCGTCCGGTGACCGCGTCGTACGAGGTCTGCTCGCGGATGGGCGCCTTCGGGTCCCGCGTCGAGTACTAGCGGCCGCGCGGGAAGCGCGTACGGGGCCGGGCGCGGGGAGTGTTCCCCGCGCCCGGCCCCGTACGACGAGCCGGGTTCAGGCGGCAGGACCGGCCTTCGCGGCGGCGCCGGCCAGGGCCTCCAGGTCGCTCTTGCGCACCCGGATCACCAGCAGGGCGGTGGCCAGGGCCAGGCCCGCCATGGCGACGGCGGCGTAGAACGCCGTGGAGATGCCGTGGGCGAGCACCAGGTCCCCCCAGGGGTCGGGGAGGAATCCGGTCTCCTTGAAGGCGGCGATCTGCTCGGGATCCGCCTGCGCCATGAAGGCCGGGACCTGCTGGGTGGCCTCGTCGCGGCTGGCCGTGCCGAAGACGGTGACCAGGATGGACAGGCCGAGCGAGCCGCCGACCTGCTGGCTGGCGTTGAGCAGCCCGGAGGCGGCGCCCGCCTCCTTCGGCTCCACCCCGGAGACGGCGGTGAGGGTGAGGGTCACGAAGTTGAGGCCCATACCGAAGCCGAACAGCAGCATCGGCCCGAGCACTCCGGAGAGGTAGGAGCTGTCGGTCCGGATGAAGGTCAGCCAGGCCAGCCCGGTTCCGGTGAGCGCGGAGCCGAGGACCATGAAGGGCTTGGGGCCGAAGCGCGGCAGGAAGCGCTGCGAGAGGCCGGCGGCGGTGACGATGGCGACCGTCACCGGCAGGAAGCCGAGTCCGGACTGGATCGGGGAGAAGCCCAGCACGTTCTGCACGAACTGGACGATGAAGAAGAACATGCCGAACATCGCGGCGGCGAGGCCGAGCATGATCACGTACGTGCCGGTGCGGTTGCGGTCGGCGAACATGCGCAGCGGGATGATCGGCTCGCGTGCACGCGACTCGATGACGACGAACAGGGCGAGCAGGAGCAGGGCCGCCGCGAACGAGCCGAGGGTGAGTCCGTCGCGCCAGCCCTCCTCCGAGGCGCGGATGAATCCGTAGACGAGCGAGGCCATACCGCCGGTGGACGTGAGGGCTCCGGCGATGTCGAAGCGGCCGGGGTGGCGCTCGGACTCGCTGATGAAGGGCGGGGTGAGCACCGCGATCAGCACGCCGATCGGCACGTTGACGAAGAGGACCCAGCGCCAGTCGAGCCACTCGGTCAGCATGCCGCCGGTCAGCAGACCGATCGCGCCGCCGCCCGCGGAGACGGCGGCGAACACCCCGAACGCCCGGTTCCGTTCAGGGCCTTCGGGGAAGGTTGTCGTGATCAGGGCGAGCGAGGTGGGCGAGGCGATCGCGCCGCCGACCCCCTGCAGGGCGCGGGCCGCGAGCAGGTGCCAGGGCTCCTGGGCGAAGCCGCCGAGGAGGGACGCCAGGGTGAAGAGCAGGATGCCGGTCAGGAACACCCTGCGCCGGCCCAGGATGTCGCCCGCCCGCCCGCCCAGCAGGAGCAGGCCGCCGAAGGTGAGGGTGTAGGCGCTGAGCACCCACGACAGTTCGGTGGTGGTGAAGTCGAGGGCGCTCTGGATGTGCGGGAGCGCGATGTTCACGATCGTCGCGTCGAGGACGACCATGAGTTGGCATGCGGCGATGACGGCGAGCGCCACTCCGGGGCGCCCCTCCCGGCGTGCCGCGCCCGGTATCCGGGGTGTGGCGAGTTGAGAGCTTGTCACTGAGGATCCCCCCAAAGTGAAATAGTGAACGCATCCGTTCACTGCGGGTCCACGGTAGGAGTCCCGCCTTAGTGAACGCAAGCGTTCACTAAGGCGGAAAATGCGTGCGTCGAACGGGCAAGCCGGTCGGAGGTGGGAAGATGGTGGGTTCGCGCTGGTCAGCGGCATCGCCGGGGCGCAGGCGGGGTCCGGAGCTCGAACGGGCGATTCTCGACGCCACGTTGGAGCAGCTGAGCACGATCGGCTGGAACGCGCTCACCATGGAAGGTGTCGCCGCCGGCGCGCACACCGGCAAGGCGGCGCTCTACCGCCGCTGGCCGTCGAAGGCGGACCTGGTGGCCGATGCGCTGCGGACCGGGCTGCCGCGGATCGGTGACATTCCCGACTGCGGATCGATGCGCGAGGACCTCTATGTGCTGTGTGTGCGCATGCGGGACGTCATGCACTCGCGGGCCGGGCAAGCTCTTCGGTCAGTGCTTCACGAATGCGATCACATGCATGCGGGCCGGTTCCAAGGAGTCATCTGGTCCGGTCTGCACGAGCCGGCCCAGCATCTGATCAGGGAGCTTGTCGGGCGCGGAATCAACCGGGGTGACGTGCGGCCGGACGCGACTGGTCCGTTTGTCGTGGATGTCATTCCGGCCATGCTGATGTACCGCGCCAAGGTGTGCGGAAGCGAATGGAAGGATGCGGACATCGCGGCGTTGATCGACGAGGTGATGGTGCCGCTGCTCAGGGTGTGAGACGCGGCGGGGGTGGCGTGGGGCGCGCGGAGCCCGGTTCACCTCCGATCTCGGGCCGGTTCGACCCGGGCGGGGGTGTGCAGTGGGCTCGGGGCGGCGTAACCTTGCTGGCGCCATGCCGTACGAAGCACCCACTCACACCGTAGAACGCTCCCTCCGTGCAACCACCGGCGCCAAGGTCATCGCCGGGGTCGACGAAGTCGGACGAGGGGCCTGGGCCGGACCCGTCACCGTGTGTGCGGCGATCACCGGCCTGCGCCGGCCGCCCGCCGGGCTCACCGACTCCAAACTGCTCACCCCCAAGCGCCGCGACGCCCTGCTCGATGTCCTGGAGGGCTGGGTCACCGCCTACGCACTCGGGCACTCCTCGCCCGAGGAGATCGACGAGCTGGGGATGACGGCCGCCCTCCGGCTCGCGGCGGAGCGGGCGCTGGTCGCCCTGCCGGTGCGACCCGACGCGGTGATACTCGACGGCAAGCACGACTATCTCGGCCCGCCCTGGCGGGTTCGTACGGTGATCAAGGGCGATCGGTCCTGCATCGCCGTCGCCGCGGCCTCGGTCATCGCCAAGGTCCGCCGCGACCGCATGATGGCCGAACTCGGGGGACAGGGCGGTGGGATCGAGGACTTCGCCTTCGGTGCCAACGCCGGATACCCCTCGCCCGTGCACCGGGCGGCTCTGGAGGAGCTGGGGCCGACCCCCTACCACCGGCTCTCCTGGTCGTACCTCGACGCGCTGCCCCGGTGGCGCCACCTCAAGAAGGTGCGCCGCAGCGAGGAGTCGATGGAGCTGGAAAACGGAGGCCAACTCGGCTTCGATTTCTGATCGCACGCACGTGCCACCGGCCGGTACGTTTCGTACCGGTGTTTGATAGACATCAACTCATGCCTCTCACCCCCGCCATCGAGGAGCCTCAGATTCACGAGAGTGCCCAGGGTCCCCGCGTCACGCCGGCCGCGAGCCGCACCGCGCAGACCCCCCGCCCCGTACCTGGTCCGCGTCCCGCCGCCGTCCCGCGGCCCGGCCGCCCCGGTCCCGCCCGGCCCGCACCGCCCGCGCAGCGTGCGCCGCAGGCCACCCCCGGACCCGTTCCCGCAGCCCCTTCCGTTGCTCCCACCGCACCGTCCGTCTCCGCGGCGGTGCCGCAGATCCAGCTGATCCCGGCCTCCGCCGAGGGCGCGCTGGACGCGGCCGAAGAGGCCGTCGACCTGCTGCTCGACACCGGGCGCGCGCCCGGTGAGATCCTGCTGCTCACCAGTGGCGACCCGCACCCGTGGGCCGCGCACGAGCTGTCCTTCGGCGAGGCCGCGTACTGGGCCCTGCACGACGCCGGGGACGACGTCTTCTACGCGGACGCGGCGCAGGTCCAGCGCGCCGCCGGCCGTCCCGTCGTGGTCTTCGCGGCCAACGGCGGATCGGTCGACAGCATCGCGGGCACCCTGCCGGTCGCGCTCACCCGGGCGGGTGCGCTGCTGATCGTGTGCGGCGACCCGCAGCAGATCAACTCCGTGCTGGGTGCGGGCGTCTGACGCCCTGTACCCCGGCACGGGCGAGGGGCGGGGCGGGCCCTCGGCCGGCCCCGCTGAAGCCCGCACCGGGCTCCGGTACGGAGCCTGAGGCCTGATCCGCCGTACGCCCGAAACCGGGTGTACGGCCGTGAGGCATGCCCGCAGGCTGGTCCGGCTGCGCCGCGGTCGGCCCTCAAGGGGTCGCCCTGGCTCGGCCTGGCCCGGGTCGGGCCGGCTCGGCCTACGGGGGTCGGCTTACGGTGATCAGCGTGCGGCGGTCCGCCGCAGGACCTCGACCCCGCCGCCCCCGGTGTGCAGGGCCAGCGGGGAGAACTCGGCCACGGTGTCGCCGAGGCGCTGCGGCCGTGAGTCGGAGCTCGGCTGCCGGCCGCCGCGGCCCTCGCCGAGCACCTGCCAGCCCCCGCGGGTCAGCGTGATGTAGGCGCCGCAGCGCAGACCGTGCAGGGTGCAGGCGTCCCGCAGCCCCCACATCCACGCCCCGTCCTCCTCGGTCCACCGCTCGTCGCCGTCACGGCAGTAGAGCAGGACGGCCGTCCGTACCGGGGTCCGCCGCCGCAGGTCGTGCGGGAGGACTCGGCGCAGTCGGGACAGCAGGGCGTTGCGGTACTCCCAGCCGTCCGCCGAGGAGGACCGCTGCACGAAGGAGGCGCTCGCGACGAGCTGCTCCTCCGGGCCGAGGACGGCGATCACGGCGGTCGAGGGCACCGGGCTGTGCCGGGAGTGCAGCCCGCTGACGACCTCGCGCGGATCACGCAGCAGCGGGATGCCCGCCGCTGTCCATTCCGCCGGTTCCAGCAGTCGGCCGTGGCGGCTGGTGCCGCCGGTGGTTGATGCCAGGGACGTGGTCGGGCGATGCGCGAATCCGAAGGTCACGGTCCTCCCTTCGGGTACACGCCCGCGGACGGGCACGGTGGAGTCAGGGCGCGCCGCAGCGCGGCCCAGGAGGGTGCCGAGGAGCCGAGCGGGAGCACCCCAATTCTCGCGTGGCTTCTGAGCGTGCGGCAACGAGCAATTGACGCCGCCGACCGGAATTCGCCGGTATGCCGTTCATATCCTTGCCCCGCCACGCCGAAGATGACGCATTCGGCTATCCCTGAAGCGCCAGCACCAGCGGGTACACCTCATTCGCGCCTGCCCGCCGCAGCAGCCGGGCAGTCACCGCGAGGGTCCACCCGCTCTCCGCGCGGTCGTCCACGAGGAGCACCGGGCCCGCGGCCTCGGCCAGCGCCTTGGCCAGAGCCGGGGGCACGGTGAGGGACTGGTGGAGTCCCCTCACGCGCTGTGCGCTGTTCGAGGACACCGAGCCGAACTCCGGGGCCTGGTCCGTGTACGCGACCGTGCCGAGCAGTGGCATCCGTCCGATCTCCGCGATCCGCGCGGCCAGCGAACCGATCAGCTGCGGGTGGCTGCGCGAGGGCAGGGCGACCACGCCCACCGGCCGGGCCGGGGCGTCCGGCGCCCCCGAGGCCCAGCCGCCGGGGCCCCGGGCCCAGTCGGCCAGCACCGCGACCACGGCCTGCGCGACATCGTCCGGAATGGGCTGGTCCGGAGCCTGCGGGGCGAGCATCGGGCGCAGCCGGTTGCCCCATCCGATGTCGGACAGCCGGCCGAGAGCCCGGCCGGTCGAGGCCTGCTCCCCGGCGGAGATACGCCCCTTGAGGTCGACGCCGACCGCCGCGAGCCCGGTCGGCCACATCTTGCGCGGTTCCAGCTCCACGCCCGGCCGGCCGAGCTCGCCGCGAGCGGTGTCCAGCGCGGTGGTGGAGACCTCCGCGGTGAACCGGGCCCCGGCGCAGTTGTCGCAGCGGCCGCAGGAGGCGGCCTCCTCGTCGTCGAGCTGGCGGCGCAGGAATTCCATCCGGCAGCCGGTGGCGGCGGCGTAGTCCCGCATGGCCTGCTGCTCCATGGCCCGCTGGCGGGCGACCCACGCGTAGCGCTCGGCGTCGTAGGCCCAGGGCTCGCCCGTCGAGGTCCAGCCGCCCTTGACGCGGTGCACCGCGCCGTCGACGTCGAGCACCTTGAGCATGGTCTCCAGCCGGGTGCGGCGCAGATCGACCAGCGGCTCCAGCGCGGGCAGCGACAGCGGTCGGCCGGCCTGGGCCAGGACGTCGAGGGTGCGGCGCACCTGCTCCTCCGGGGGGAAGGCCACCGAGGCGAAGTACTGCCAGATCGCCTCGTCCTCCCGGCCGGGCAGCAGCAGGACCTCCGCGTGCTCCACACCACGGCCGGCGCGGCCGACCTGCTGGTAGTAGGCGATGGGGGAGGAGGGCGAGCCGAGGTGCACCACGAAGCCGAGGTCGGGCTTGTCGAAGCCCATCCCGAGGGCGGAGGTGGCCACGAGCGCCTTGACCCGGTTCGCCTGGAGGTCGTCCTCGGCCTGCTGGCGATCGGCGTTCTCCGTCTTGCCGGTGTACGAGGACACGGTGTGGCCGCGGTGGCGCAGGTACGTGGTGACCTCCTCGGCGGCCGCCACGGTCAGCGTGTAGATGATTCCGGAGCCGGGGAGGTCCCCGAGGTGGTCGGCGAGCCAGGCCAGCCGGTGCGCCGCGTCGGGCAGGGTCAGCACCGCCAGGCTCAGGCTCTCCCGGTCCAGCGGGCCGCGCAGCACCAGCGCGTCGGTGCCGGCCCCGGTACCCAGCTGTTCGGCGACGTCGGCGGTCACCCGGGCGTTGGCCGTAGCGGTCGTGGCGAGCACCGGGACGCCCGGCGGCAGGTCGGCCAGCATGGTCCGCAGCCGGCGGTAGTCGGGGCGGAAGTCGTGCCCCCAGTCGGAGATGCAGTGCGCCTCGTCCACCACGAGCAGGCCGGTGGCGGCGGACAGCTTGGGGAGGACCTGGTCCCGGAAATCGGGGTTGTTGAGCCGCTCGGGACTCACCAGCAGGACGTCGACCTCGCCGGCCGCGACCTCGGCCTGGATCCCTTCCCACTCCTCGGGGTTGGCGGAGTTGATGGTGCGGGCGCGGATCCCGGCCCGGGCCGCGGCTTCGACCTGATTGCGCATCAGCGCGAGGAGGGGGGAGACGATCACGGTGGGGCCGGCGCCGCCCGCCCGCAGCAGCGAGGTGGCGACGAAGTACACCGCGGACTTGCCCCAGCCCGTGCGCTGCACCACCAGCGCCCGGCGCTTGTGCGCGACGAGGGCCTCGATCGCCCGCCACTGGTCTTCGCGCAGCTTGGCGGCGCCCGTGGGGTCGCCCACGAGACGGGCGAGTACGGAGTCGGCCGAGGACCTCAGGTCTGCGTTCATGCCCCCATGCAACCTGATGCCTCCGACATCGCGCCAATGCCGCCCCGGGCCTGTGGACAGTGGCACCGGGAGTTATCCACAGGGCTTTCGGGATCGGATCATGCGCGGGACCTTCGTGACATGACGAACAACCACGAATCACGCACCCCGTCCGACCGGCCCTCCATCGTCCCGGCCGGGGCGCCCACCGGACCGCAGATCACCCTGCGCAGCCCGGCCGAGCTGGCCGATGCGCTGCCCTACATGCTCGGCTTCCACCCGACCGACTCCCTCGTGATGGTCGCCGTGCACGGCGCAGGCGGACGCTTCGGCGGCCGGCTCCGCGTCGGTATCCCGAGCACGCCCGCGGAGTGGGAGGACACCGCCCGACAGGTCGCCGACTGCCTGATCAGGGGCAGCGAACGGCGCGCCGGCAAGCCCGACGGCATCGTCGTCTACCTCTGCCAGGAGCCGGGGCCGGAGGAGGGCGGCCGGGAAGTGATGAACCGCCTGCGGCCGCTAGCCCAGCGCATCCGGCTGGCCTGCGGCGCACTGGACGTGCCGGTGCTGGAGGCCCTGTGCCTGTCCACGGGGCGGTTCTGGTCCTACGTCTGCCCCGACGAGCGGTGCTGCCCGGCCGAGGGCAGCCGACTCGCCGCCGTCGGCACCTCGGTGCTGGCCGCGACGGCCACCTTCGCCGGGCTTCAGGTCCGGGGCTCCCTCAAGGAGATCGAGGGCAGGCTGGCGCCGCGGCGCGGGGCCGTGGCCGACGAGGCGGAACGGGCCCTCGACCGGGCCGCCTCCGCGCTGATGCCGAGGATCCTCGACGGGGCCACCCGCGAGGAGGTCGGCGCCGAGACCATCGCCCTGGCGCGGACCCTGATGCGGCGGCTGACCCTGGCCCCGCCCCTCGAGGGCGGTGCCCAGGCCGACGACTGGGACGACGCGCTGCTCGGCCACGACGAGGCCGCCTCGCTGATCCTCGGACTCCAGGACCGCGAGATCCGGGACATCGCGGCGGAGTGGATGGAGGATGAGGAGGCGGCCCCGGCCCTGCGGCTGTGGCGGGCCCTGGCCCGCCGCTGCGTCGGTGCGTACGCCGAGCACGCTGCCGCCCCGCTCACCCTCGCCGGCTGGGTCTGCTGGTCCACGGGCGACGAGCCGACCGCCCGGATCGCCTTCGGTCTGGCCCTGCGCGCGGATGCCGAGTACCGCTTCGCCCAGCTGCTCCACCACGCCTGCAACGAGGGGATCGACCCCGAGGGGCTGCGGCAGTGCCTGCGGGACGAGCGGTGCCGTCGGGAGCCCCGGCGAGAGCGCTCCTCGGCGGTCACCCGCCCGCCCGGCCGGCGCGGCAGGGCGACCTCCCGCCGCAGGTCCCGCCGCACCGCGGGGAGTGAGCAGTGAGCGCCGGTCGGCCCTCGCGCGGCGGCCCGGGGCGGCTGCTCCGGTGCCTTCCGGGCCTGCTCCCCAAGCGCAGGCCCCAACCCCGGCACGCCCGCCCGAGGCCCGGGCCCGTGACCCGGGCGGGGGCGGGGGCGTTCTGCTGGGGGGTGGTGGGGGCCCGGCCACGCCGCCGCCCAGCTGAACCGACCGGCGCGCAGACAAGGCGACACATGTCTCACCTCGCACCTACCCGCCCGGCCGGCGTGTCCACTGCCCGCCGGTCCGAACTGCCGCCCGTGCACGGCGCCCTCATCTGCGTCGCCGCGCCCTGCCTGGTCATCTCCCCGGATCACGGCCAGCTGACCGGGCGGGGGATCGACGGGATCTACCGGTCCGGGCGCCGTCTGCTCTCCCGCTGCGTACTGCGGGTCGGCGGCCGGGACCCGGTCGCCGTGCAGGGGCGCAGTCTCGGTGCGGACCGGGCGGCCTTCACCGCGACGGTGCGCACAGGTGCCGAGCCCGGTCCCGACCCCGACATCGGGGTGGAACGGGTCCGGCACGCGGACGGCACCGAGCGGATCACCCTGCGCAGTTTCACGGCCCGGCCCCTGCGCCTGCCCGTGGAGGTGCTCCTCGGCACCGACCTGGCGGAGCTGGCCGCGGTGGCCGCCGGCCGGACCGGGCCGGAGCTGCCCGCCGGGGTGCACGCGGCCGGCCTGCGCTGGAGCACCGGCGAGGCGCAGGCCGTGACCGCCGCCGATCCCCCTCCGGACGATGCGCTGGCCTCGGCGGGGCTGCTGCGCTGGCAGCTCGAACTGGCGCCTGGTGAATCCCGCACCATCGAGCTGCGGACCACGCATCACCGGGTGGCGCGGGCCTCCGCCGGACAGGTGGCGAACCCGCTGGCCGACGCGCGGGCCGAAGGGGACGACCCGAGGGCCGAGGCGTGGCTGCGGACCAGCGTCGACGACCTGGGGGCGCTGCTCCTGAGGGACCCCGAGGAGCCGGGCGACGCCTTCGCCGCGGCCGGGGCGCCGTGGCGGCTGGGACTGGCCCCGGCGGAATCGCTCTGGGCCGCCCGGATGGCGCTGCCGCTCGGTACCGGTCTCGCCGCGGCCACCCTGCGCATCCTCGCCCGGACCCAGACCGAGGAGCGGGGGCCCGACCTCGGGAAGATCCCGGGCCCGCTCCGAGGAGCGGGCGCCCAGCTCCCCCCGGGGTGCACGGGAACGGAGGCGACCCTCGCCTTCCCCGCCGTGCTGGCCGAGGCCCGGCTCTGGGGCATGCCCGACGAAGAGGTGGCCCGGCTGCTGCCGGCCGCCGAGCGGTGCCTCGAATGGCTGCGCGGCGCACTGGGGGCGGACGGCTTCCTCGCCGACCCCGATCCGGGGCCGCGGCGTTGCGAGACCCAGGCCCACGCCCACCGGGCCGCCGTGCTCGGCGCCGACCTGCTCGCCGCCTGCGGGCGGCCCGGCGCGGACGAGTGGCGGGAGCGGGCGGCCGCGCTGCGGGAGCGGTTCCGGGCCGGGTTCTGGATCGACGGTCCGGCCGGCGGGCGGCCCGCGTCCGCCCTGCACCCCGACGGACGGCCGCTGCCCCGGCTCACGGGGGCCGCCGCCCACCTCCTCGACACCGGACTGCTCAGCGGCGGCCGCCTCGCCCCGGGGCTCCTGGACGGGACCCGCGCCGAGCAGCTGGCCCGGCTCCTCGGAGCCCCCGCCATGGACTCCGGATGGGGACTGCGGAGCATGGCCCTCAAAGAGCCGGGGCACAACCCGTTCGGCCACCGCTCGGGGTCCGTGAGGGCGTACGAGAGCGCGGTGGCCGTGGCCGGCCTGGCCCAGGCGGGCTTCGAGAAGGAGGCCACCGGCCTGCTCAGGGGGCTGCTGGACGCGGCGGAGCGCTTCGGGTACCGGTTGCCGGAGATGTTCGCGGCCGAGCAGCGCACCACGGGCAGCGCCCCCGTGCCGCACCCGGCGGCCTGCCGCCCGGCCGCCGTGGCCGCGGCGGCGGGCATCCACGCGCTGACGGCCCTCGCCGGCATCCGCCCCGATGCCCCCGCGGGCACCGTCGTTCTCGTGCCTCTCCCCGGTGCGCCCCTGGGAGCGCTCCGGCTCTCGGGCCTGCGCGTGGCGGGGGAGCCCTTCGCCGTCCGGATCAGCCGGCTCGGCCTCGGCATGGTGGAGGAGGCTGCCGATGCGCTCCAATTGGGCGGCTGAGCACACTCGCCCCGATCCGGCCGGATCGGGCGCCCGGTCCGGCACCCCCCACCTTCGGGGCAGTGTCTTCAAGGTCACCAAAGCGCTGTTTATCGTCAGGCAGACGACTATGATCGCGGCATGTCGCCCTACGACCCGTCGGCCTATCCGCCCTTTGCCGTCACCGTCGACCTGGTCGTGCTCACCGTGCGGCGCCACGCGCTGTGCGCGCTGGTCGTCCGCAGAGGTGAGCAGCCGTTCCAGGGGCGCTGGGCGCTGCCCGGAGGATTCGTCCGCGGGGACGAGGACCTGGCGGGGGCCGCCGCCAGGGAGCTCGCCGAGGAGACAGGCCTGTGCGCGCACGACCCGGCCCTGCCCGGCGCGGGCAACGGGGCGCACCTCGAACAGCTGGCCACCTACGGTGATCCGAAGCGGGATCCGCGGATGCGCGTCGTCAGCGTGGCGCACCTGGTGCTGGCTCCGGACCTGCCCGCGCCCCGCGCCGGGGGCGACGCCAACAGCGCGCGCTGGGCCCCGGTGGACGAGGTGCTGGCCGACACGGACGAGGACTCCGCGGGGCTCGCCTTCGACCACGCCCGGATCCTCGCCGACGGTGTGGAGCGGGCCCGCTCGAAGATCGAGTACTCCTCGCTGGCCACCGCCTTCTGCCCGCCCGAGTTCACCGTCGGCGAGCTGCGCCGGGTCTATGAGGCCGTCTGGGGGGTCTCCCTCGACCCGCGCAACTTCCACCGCAAGGTCACCGGGACCCCCGGGTTCCTGGTGCCGGCCGGGGGAACGACGACCCGTCAGGGCGGGCGCCCGGCCCAGCTGTTCCGAGCGGGCGGAGCCACCCTGCTCAACCCGCCGATGCTGCGTCCGGAAGTCTGACAGCGCGCCACACGCGGCGACGGCGGCAGTATCGGCATCCCATCGGACCGGTTGCGCCGTAAATCGGACATATCGCGTTATCTTGCTTGCGGTACCCACCCTGCCGCTGAGCGGTCTCACCCCCCGCGAGAGAAGCGATGCTCCAGGCCATCGGACTCACCAGCAAGACCCGCCCCGACGCCCAGCCCCTCGTGGACGACCTCAGCTTCGAGGCCCGCCCGGGGCACGTGACCGCCCTGCTCGGCGAGCCGGGATCGGGCAAGACCACCGCGCTGCGGCTCATGCTCGAACTCGAACCGGGCCGCGGCGTCACCTACTTCCGCGGCCGCGCGCTGCACCGGATCCCGCACCCCGGCCGTGAGGTCGGCGTGCTCCTCGGAGACGTCCCCGGCAACCCCGCGCGGACCGTCCGCAATCAGCTGCGGATGCTCTGCGCCGCTGCCGGGGTACCGGCCTCCCGGGCCGACGCCATGCTGGAGGTCGTCGGCATCGGGGGACTGCGGGACCAGCGGCTCGGCTCCCTCTCCCTCGGAATGGAGCGCAGGGTCGCACTGGCCTCGGCGCTGCTCGCCGATCCGTGCACCCTGCTGCTCGACGAGCCCGGAGCCGGACTCTCCCCCCGCGAACGCGGCTGGCTGCACGGGCTGCTGCGCGGCCACGCCTCCCTCGGCGGAGCGGTGCTCTTCACCACCGACGACGCCAAGGAGGCCGCAAGCAGCGCCGACCGCGTCGTCAGCATCGAGGCGGGCCGGCTCGTGGCCGACCAGGACGCGGCCGAATTCGCCCGGACCAGGCTGCGGCCGCGGGTCGCCGTGCGCACCCCGCACGCGGCCCGGCTGGCCGACGTGCTGGGCCGGGAGGCCCGGGCCGCCCGGCGCTCGGTGGAGATCGTCGCGGAGAGCGGCAGCCGTCTGTCGGTGTACGGCAGCAACTGTGCCGAGGTCGGCGAGGCGGCGTTCCGGCACGGCGTGCTGGTCCACCAGCTCGCCGACGAGACGGGCGATGCCGGTACGCCAGTGGCGCCGGTCCCGGCCGCCCGCACCGAGGCCGGAACCCCGCCGGAGTCCGGCGCGGCCGAGGCCGAGCCCCCCTACGAGCACCCCCGGCAGGTCCGCTCCGGGCGCCCGGCCTCGGCCGTGCGCCGCGTGGGCGGCCCGCTGCGCCCCCTGCGTTACGAGCTGCTCCGGGTCTTCGGGACCGCCACCCCCGTCCTGACCGCCGCCCTCGTGGTCGCCGTATCGGTACTCACCGCCCTGGTGCTGGCCCGGCTCGGGCAGACCCCGCAGAACCGGCTGCTCGCCGCCTGGCCCGAGCTGCTGCCCCTGCCGCCCGCCGCCCTGGGGGCGGGACTGCTCGGCGCGCTGGCCTTCGGCGAGGAGTACCGCTACCCCGCACTCGCCGCCGACCGCGGCACGGTGCCCCGTCGGATGGGGCTGCTCACCGCCAAGCTGGGTATCTGCGCCGCCCTGGCCCTGCTGCTGGGCGCCCTGGCCGTGGTCGCCGACGCCGCCGCGCTCGCGCTCGTCTTCGACAGCGGCCCGCTGCGCTCCCCGGCGGAGTGGATCTCCCCGGCCGTGAGTTGGGCGGGGCTGCTGATCGGCTGCGCCTGGGCAGGTGTACTGGCCTCCGGCGTTTTCCGATCCGCCGCCGCCGGACTGGCCGCGGTGCTCGCCGTACCGGTGATGGTGGTTCCGCTGGTGCGCAAGGCGCTGGAGGGTACGTCGGCGTACCCCTCGACCGGACTCGGGCCCCGGTTGCGCGGCCTGACCTGGGGTCAGTGGCCGCCGGAGGTGGACCGGCTGCTCGTGGGGGCCCTGCGGGTGATGGCCCAACCCGTCGGGACTGCACTCGTGTTGTCGCTGATGGTCCTGTTGTGCGCCTATGGGTTCACCGGACTGCGCAGCCGGGTCCGTTGGTGATCGTTCAGGGTCGGGAGAAGTCGTCGCGGGGACTGTTGCGGTCCGTGTCGCGTCAAGCGACCGCAACTCCCCGCAAAAGGCCCGTTTCTTTACGATAAGTCGTCAATTGCGTGGGTGGCGCCGATCACCCTTTCGTGTGCTTTTCACCAAAGACCTCAAGGGTCGTGGAGGCACGGCCGACAAAGGATTCGTGAGTACCCTTGCGCACACCATGATGACCGCCGCCCGCCACGCCGACTCCGGCCTCGCCGGCCCGGGCGAACTCGACCGCTACCCCTACGCGCAGACCCCCGGGTCCGACCGCGTCGGCGTACCCCACTGGGACGGCGGCGACATCGAGTTGAGCCGTGTCGGCCGCCGGGCGGCAGGTAGCCGCGGACGCGGACTGCACGGCCAACTCGTCCAGCAGCTCGGCCAGATGATCGTTTCCGGTGACCTCGGCGCGGACCGCCCCCTCGTCCCCGAGGAGATCGGCCAGCGTTTCGAGGTCTCCCGTACGGTCGTCCGCGAATCGCTGCGGGTCCTGGAGGCCAAGGGCCTCGTCAGCGCCCGCCCCAACGTCGGAACCCGGGTCCGCCCCGTCGCCGACTGGAACCTGCTCGACCCCGACATCATCGAATGGCGCGCCTTCGGTCCCCAGCGCGACGACCAGCGCCGCGAGCTGGGTGAGCTCCGCTGGACGATCGAGCCGCTCGCCGCCCGGCTCGCCGCCGGCCACGGCCGGCCGGACATCCAGCAGCGCCTCGCCGACATGGTCGAGATCATGGGACATGCCCTCGGCCAGGGGGACGCGATCACCTTCGCGCGCGCCGACAACGAGTTCCACGCCCTCCTCATCCAGGTCGCCGGGAACCGCATGCTGGAGCACCTCTCCGGCATCGTTTCCTCCGCCCTCCAGGTCTCCGGCAGCCCGATCACCGCCTGCGACCGGCCGAGCGAGACCTGCGTCGCGCACCACGCGCGGATGGTCGAGGCCATCGCCGCAGGTGACGCGATCGGCGCCGAGAACGCCATGCGGCAGCTCCTGACGGTTCATCCGGAGGTCGAGCGCGTGGTCCCCGCCCCGCGCGAGCACTGACGGGCGGACGCGCGGGGGCGCGGGGGTGCAGGACGTGTCGCCGGGCCCGGTCGGGTCCGGCGACACCGGCGTGAGGCCCTCTTTCGCGGCGGTTCCGCCCCGGCGGGGCATCGGGTGCGAGGCTATGACCGGCACGGTGCGCACGGGGTGTGACTCGGGCCACGAAGATTGGGCGTAACGCTCTGCGAGGTCACGCGATGACTTAAGAGGTGATGGCCGACGGAGGGAAGACAGCAGCCCTTGGGGGTGCTGTGCAGCTCCCCGGCCCCTGCCCGCGCCGCCGGCCCATCCCCGGTCGGTGGTCGTCGGCTCCGGTCCAGCACCACCAGGCCCGGGGTCGGAAGCCGTTCCCATCGTTCCGAGAGGTTGTTCGTGTCGGCCAGCACATCCCGTACGCTCCCGCCGGAGATCGCCGATTCCGAGTCTGTGATGGCGCTCATCGAGCGGGGCAAGGCCGAGGGGCAGATCGCCGGCGATGACGTGCGTCGGGCCTTCGAGGCTGACCAGATTCCTGCGACCCAGTGGAAGAATGTTCTGCGCAGCCTCAACCAGATCCTCGAGGAAGAGGGTGTGACGCTGATGGTCAGTGCCGCGGAGTCGCCCAAGCGCACCACCCGCAAGAGCGTCGCAGCCAAGAGCCCGGCCAAGCGGACGGCCACCGAGTCCGTCAAGAAGACCGTGGCCGGGACGACGGCAGCGCAGCCCGCGGCCACCGCGGCCCCGGCAGCCGCGTCGGCGGACCCGGAGACCGCGGACGCCCTCGTGGGAGAGCCCGGAACGGAGCCCGCCGCCAAGAAGACGGCGGCGAAGAAGACGGCGGCCAAGAAGACCGCGCCCGCCAAGAAGACCGCGGCCAAGAAGACGGCGGCCAAGAAGACCGCCTCCAAGAAGGGCGCGGACGAGGGCGCCGAGGACGAGACCTCGGGCGAGGGCCCGGACGCAGCCAAGGCCGAGACCGAGGAAGAGGAGGAGGGCGGGGAGAACAAGGGCTTCGTCATCTCCGACGACGAGGACGACGCCCCCGCCCAGCAGGTCGTGGTAGCCGGCGCCACCGCCGACCCGGTCAAGGATTACCTCAAGCAGATCGGCAAGGTCCCCCTCCTCAACGCCGAGCAGGAGGTCGAGCTCGCCAAGCGCATCGAGGCGGGTCTGTTCGCCGAGGACAAGCTGGCGAACGCGGACAAGCTGGCGCCCAAGCTCAAGCGCGAGCTGGAGATCATCGCCGAGGACGGCCGCCGCGCGAAGAACCACCTGCTGGAGGCCAACCTCCGCCTCGTGGTCTCCCTCGCCAAGCGCTACACCGGCCGCGGCATGCTCTTCCTGGACCTGATCCAGGAGGGCAACCTGGGCCTGATCCGCGCGGTCGAGAAGTTCGACTACACCAAGGGCTACAAGTTCTCCACCTATGCCACGTGGTGGATCCGCCAGGCGATCACGCGCGCCATGGCCGACCAGGCACGCACCATCCGCATCCCGGTGCACATGGTCGAGGTCATCAACAAGCTCGCCCGCGTGCAGCGCCAGATGCTCCAGGACCTGGGCCGCGAGCCCACCCCGGAGGAGCTGGCCAAGGAACTCGACATGACCCCCGAGAAGGTCATCGAGGTCCAGAAGTACGGCCGCGAGCCGATCTCCCTCCACACGCCGCTGGGCGAGGACGGGGACAGCGAGTTCGGTGACCTGATCGAGGACTCCGAGGCGGTCGTCCCGGCCGATGCAGTGAGCTTCACCCTGCTGCAGGAGCAGCTGCACTCGGTCCTCGACACTCTGAGCGAGCGCGAGGCGGGCGTGGTCTCGATGCGCTTCGGCCTCACGGACGGCCAGCCCAAGACCCTCGACGAGATCGGCAAGGTCTACGGAGTCACGCGCGAGCGGATCCGCCAGATCGAGTCGAAGACGATGTCGAAGCTCCGGCACCCGTCCCGCTCCCAGGTGCTGCGCGACTACCTGGACTGACCGGACGGCCTTCCACGGTGCGACGGTGGCCGCGCGGGTGCGCTCGGCCACCGGGCATCCCACTCTGGGTGGAGTCATGCACACTCGGAGTCAGGAGGCCTCATGCGTCGTCCCTTTGCCCGTGCTCTGGCGGGAGCGCTGACCCTGGCGGCGGGAGCGGCCGCGGCGCCGCTCGCCCAGGTGCCGCAGGCGGCCGCGGACAGCGTGGTGATCGGCGGGAAGCCGGTGAAGGTGGCCGACAGCCCCTGGGTCGTCGCCCTCGCCAGTCGTGACCGGTTCGGTGGTACGCGGGGCGGGCAGTTCTGCGGAGGTGTCGTCGTGGCCCCGACGAGGGTGCTCACGGCGGCGCACTGCCTGGGAGTCCAGGTGCTGGGCGGCCCGGTCGAGTCCGTGGCCGACTTCCGGGTGATCGCCGGGCGTACGGAGCTGCGGGCGGCCGACGGCCGGGAGATCGCGGTGCGCGGGGCGAGGGTGAACCCGTCCTACGACCCCGTGAGCAATGCCGGGGACCTGGCCGTCCTGGAACTGGCCGAAGCGGTGCCGGCGCACCACGTGCTGCCCATGGCGGAGGCCGGGCACGCCGCCTACGGGGCGGGGACCGAGGCGGCCGTCTACGGCTGGGGCGACACGAGCGGCTTCGGTGACTACGCGTACGCGCTGCGTGCCGCGGCCGTGACGGTTCTGGCGGACGCGGTCTGCGAGCGCGCCTACCCCGGGGACGCGGACGGGCAGTACCGCGCGCAATCCATGGTGTGCGCCGGGGAGAGCGTCGGCGGCAAGGACGCCTGCCAGGGCGACAGCGGCGGGCCGCTGGTGGCGCAGGGGCGGCTCATCGGGCTGGTCTCGTGGGGGCGTGGCTGCGGGCGGGCCGACAGTCCGGGGGTCTACACGCGGGTTGCTCCGCTGGTCGACTTCGCGATGGCCCCGGAGGCGGGCGCGCAGCCCGGCCGGGTCCAGGACGTCCGGTGGGGGGCCCGCAGGGGCTCAGGGCCCGACGCAGGGCCCGTACAGGGGTATCGCACGCCCTAGCGGAGGGTTGTGAACGTGAGGACGGGCGGCACCCCTGGGTTTCAGGGGTGCCGCCCGTCGACCGGCCTAGCCGGTCCTGGCTCGTCGGATGCGAGGTGCAGGCCTTGTGTCAGCGGTCCTCGGGTTCGGCATTGGCAGCCGGAGCGGACGTGAGCCGCTCGGTCTCATCCTGTATTTCCGCGGCGATCTTCTTGAGTTCCGGCTCGAACTTGCGACCGTGGTGGGCGCAGAAGAGCAGTTCACCGCCGCTCAGCAGGACGACGCGCAGATATGCCTGGGCGCCGCAACGGTCGCATCGGTCAGCGGCCGTCAGCGGGGTCGCGGGTGTCAGAACAGTAGTCACGTCGCCTCTTCTCTAGCTCGACGAGCTGTCGTACCAGGGTCAACATCCAACCAGGCCGAAAACGTTCCCGCTCGCGGCTTTTCCTCGAAACTTCCTTCCGAAGCTGGCCGGCTGTTGCCGGTTGGCGGCGAAGGAGCCGTATTGCGTTGCTTTACGGTTTCGCGTTGTCAGTCGTGCGCTTCTTGCAGTTCCATCCTCCCCCGGCACGAGTGCCAGGTTGTTCATGAGGACGTGCCCGAACCCTAAATGGTTCATGCGTGGAAGGGAACGTGATGTTTCCTTCACCCGCGTGGGGGATCGAACATCCGTGCGGATCTGGACTAGGCTGAAGAATGCGCGAGGGTGGCGTTGCATCGGCTCTACCTGGCCTCGGTACCCTTCGAGCGGCACCCTAGCCACCCCTGCGCCCCACCGGGCCAGAAAAGAAATTCAGCGAGGAGCGAACTGCGTGACCGCCGACACGTCCGTGCCTTCCAGCGCGCTGCTGTCCGGAGCAGACCGGGACGGTTCCAACTACACCGCGCGGCACCTGCTTGTCCTCGAGGGGCTGGAGGCCGTCCGTAAGCGTCCGGGCATGTACATCGGCTCGACCGACAGCCGGGGCCTGATGCACTGCCTCTGGGAGATCATCGACAACTCTGTCGACGAGGCCCTGGGCGGCTACTGCGACCACATCGAGGTGATCCTCCACGAGGACGCCTCCGTCGAGGTCCGGGACAACGGCCGCGGCATCCCCGTGGACGTCGAGCCCAAGACCGGCCTGTCCGGCATCGAGGTCGTCATGACCAAGCTGCACGCCGGCGGCAAGTTCGGCGGCGGCTCCTACGCGGCCTCCGGCGGCCTGCACGGCGTCGGCGCCTCCGTGGTCAACGCCCTCTCCGCCCGTCTCGACGTCGAGGTCGACCGCAACAGCGCGACCCACGCCATCAGCTTCCGCCGCGGCGTCCCGGGCATGTTCACCGAGCAGGGTGCCGAGAGCCCCTTCGACCCCGCCAACGGCCTCCGCAAGGTCAAGCGGGTCGTCAAGGGCCGCACCGGCACCCGGGTCCGCTACTGGGCCGACCGCCAGATCTTCCTCAAGGATGCCCGGCTCAACCTGGAGGGCCTCTACCAGCGCGCCCGCCAGACCGCCTTCCTCGTCCCCGGCCTGACCCTGGTCGTCCGCGACGAGCGCGGCGTCGACGGGGCCGGCAAGACCGAGGAGACCTTCCGCTTCGACGGCGGGATCAGCGAGTTCTGCGAGTACCTCGCCCAGGACAAGGCCGTCTGCGACGTCCTGCGCCTGAGCGGCAACGGCACCTTCAAGGAGACCGTCCCGGTCCTCGACGACCGCGGCCACATGACCCCGACCGAGGTCACCCGCGAGCTCGGCGTGGACATCGCCCTGCGCTGGGGCACGGGGTACGAGACCAACGCCAAGTCCTTCGTGAACATCATCGCCACCCCCAAGGGCGGCACCCACGTCTCCGGCTTCGAGCGCTCGGTCGCCAAGACCGTGAACGAGGTCCTGCGCTCGGCCAAGCTGCTGCGCGTCGCCGAGGACGACGTGGTCAAGGACGACGCGATGGAGGGCATGACGGCCGTCGTCACCGTCCGGCTCGCCGAACCCCAGTTCGAGGGTCAGACCAAGGAGGTGCTCGGCACCTCCGCGGCCACCCGGATCGTCGCCGCCGTGGTTGCCAAGGAGCTCAAGGCCTTCCTGACCTCCACCAAGCGCGACGACAAGCAACAGGCCCGCGCCGTGATGGAGAAGATCGTCGCGGCCGCCAGGACCCGGATCGCGGCCCGTCAGCACAAGGAGGCGCAGCGTCGCAAGACCGCGCTGGAGACCTCCTCGCTTCCCGCCAAGCTGGCCGACTGCCGCAGCGACGACGTGGAGCGCAGTGAGCTCTTCATCGTCGAGGGCGACTCCGCCCTCGGTACGGCGAAGCTCGCCCGGAACTCCGAGTTCCAGGCGCTCCTGCCCATCCGCGGCAAGATCCTCAACGTCCAGAAGTCCTCGATCTCGGACATGCTCAAGAACGCCGAGTGCGGGGCGATCATCCAGGTCATAGGAGCCGGCTCGGGCCGGACCTTCGACATCGACGCCGCGCGGTACGGCAAGATCGTGCTGCTCGTGGACGCCGACGTCGACGGCGCGCACATCCGCTGCCTGCTGCTCACGCTCTTCCAGCGGTACATGCGTCCGATGGTCGAGGCCGGCCGGGTCTTCGCGGCTGTGCCGCCGCTGCACCGGATCGAGCTGGTCCAGCCGAAGAAGGGCCAGGACAAGTACGTCTACACGTACTCGGACAACGAGCTGCGCCAGACCCTTCTGGAGTACCAGCGCAAGAACATCCGGTACAAGGACTCGATCCAGCGCTACAAGGGCCTCGGCGAGATGGACGCGGACCAGCTGGCGGAGACCACCATGGACCCCCGCTTCCGCACCCTGCGCCGGATCAACATCGGCGACCTGGACTCGGCCGAGCAGGTCTTCGACCTGCTCATGGGCAATGAGGTGGCCCCCCGCAAGGAGTTCATCACGAGCTCCGCGGCGACCCTGGACCGCTCGCGCATCGACGCCTGATCCGGGTACCGACGCAGCCCGGCGGCGACCGACACCGAACGCTCCACGGCATACCGGCGCTCTTCACTCCATCACCTGTTGGAGTGAAGAGCGCCGGTACACCAGTCCGGAAAGCGGCATTCCGTACATCCTTGTGGGCACGCAGCCAATGCGGCAGCGGACAAGGAGAGTTCGGTGGACAAGTACGAAGGTCGTGACACCGGAACGGTCCGGTTCGACGACCCCTGGTACGACGCGCTGGCCGTCGGGTGGGGCGAGGGTGAGGAAACGTCCCAGCCGGTCACGGCCCCCGGCGGCGGACGCCCCGCTCCCGGCGCGTCCGACATCTACCTCGAAGTGCAGCGCAGCGCGGCCTTCCAGGAGGTCCGAAGCCGCTACCGCAGGTTCGTCGTCCCCGCCACCACCGGGTTCTTCCTCTGGTACGTCGCCTACGTGGTCGCCGCCACCGCGGCGCCCGGCCTGATGGCCCGGCCCGTGGTGGGCGCGGTCAACGTGGCCATGCTGGCGGGGCTCGGCCAGTTCCTCAGCACCTTCCTACTGACCTGGGCCTACGCCCGGCACGCGCGGCTGCGCCGGGACCGGGCCGCGCTCGACCTGCGCTGGACCGTCTTCGAGCAGGAGCGCGGCCAGGAGCGGACCCGGTCGAGGAGGGCGGGCCGGTGACCACCGAGCACCAGACCCTCGCGCTGATCCTGTTCAGCGTCTTCATCGCGGTGACCCTCGGCATCACCACCTGGGTCAGCCGCAACCGGCACGGGTCGGCCGAGGAGTTCTACGCGGGCGGGCGGTTGTTCTCCCCGATGGAGAACGGTTTCGCCATCGCGGGCGACTACATGTCCGCCGCGTCCTTCCTCGGCATCTCCGGTCTGATCGCCCTCTTCGGCTACGACGGGCTGCTCTACTCCGTGGGCTTCCTCGTGGCCTGGCTGGTGGTGTTGTTCCTCGTCGCCGAACTCGTCCGCAACTGCGGGCGCTTCACCCTCGCCGACGTGGTCGCCGCCCGGATGAGCGAGCGTCCGGTCCGGATCGCGGCCGGCACCTCCTCGGTCGTCGTCTCCGTGCTCTACCTCATCGCGCAGATGGTCGGCGCGGGCAGTCTCGTCGGTCTGCTGCTCGGGAGTTCGGGAGCCGTCGCCCGGACCCTCACCGTGGTGGGCGTGGGCGCGCTGATGGTGGTCTACGTGTCCTTCGGCGGGATGCGGGCCACCACCTGGATCCAGATCGTGAAGGCCGTGCTGCTGATGGGCGGGGCGATCACCCTGACCGTCCTCGTGCTGCTGCGCTTCCACGGGAACTTCGACCAGCTGCTCACCAGCGCCGCCGACCGCAGCGGGCACGGCCGGGCGTTCCTGAGCCCCGGCCTCAGGTACGGCGGGGACTGGACCGCCCGCATCGACTTCATGAGCCTCGGTCTCGCGCTGGTCCTCGGGACCGCCGGGCTGCCGCACATCCTGTCGCGCTTCTACACCGTGCCCACCGCGCGGGCGGCCCGCCGCTCGGTGGTGTGGGCGATCGCGCTGATCGGCGGCTTCTACCTGATGACCATCGTGCTCGGCTTCGGGGCGGCCGCCCTGGTGGGGCCGGACGAGGTACGGGCCTCCAACGCCTCCGGGAACACGGCCGTTCCGCTGCTGGCCGCCTTCCTCGGCGGGGGCGCGGGCTCCACCGGGGGCGCGGTGCTGTTCGCCTTCGTCGCCGCCATCGCCTTCGCCACCATCCTGGCCGTGGTGGCCGGCATCACCCTGGCCTCCTCGGCCTCCGTGGCGCACGACCTGTACGCCTCCCTCAAGCGCCGGCACGCCAAGCAGCGCAGCGAGGTCGCGGTGGCCAGGACCGCGGCCGTCGGCATCGGCGCGGTCGCGATCGCCCTCGGGCTGCTCGCCCAGAACCTCAACGTGGCGTTCCTGGTGGGGCTGGCCTTCGCGGTGGCGGCCTCCGCCAATCTGCCGGTACTGCTGTACTCGCTCTTCTGGCGCGGCTTCACCACGCGCGGGGCGGTCTGGTCGGTGTACGGCGGCCTGATCCCGTCGGTGCTGCTGGTGCTGGTCTCGCCGGTGGTGTCGGGCAGTCCGGAGTCACTCTTCCCCGGGGTGGACTTCCAGTACTTCCCGCTCCAGAACCCGGGGATCATCTCGATCCCGCTGGGCTTCCTGGCGGGCTGGCTGGGCACGGTCACCTCGCACGAGGAACCGGACGAGGCGAAGCACGCGGAGACGGAGGTCCGCTCCCTGACCGGCGCCGGAGCCGTCTGAGTACGGTCAGGCCGGCCCCAGGGAGGGCAGCCAGGTGTAGCGGTGCTCGGGGCGGCCGGTCTCGCCGTAGCGCAGGGCCAGGCTGACCCGGCCCGTGCGTTCCAGGAGCTTGACGTAGCGCTGGGCAGTCTGGCGGCTGATGCCGGCGCGATCGGCGATCTGCTGGGTGGACAGGGGGCCTTCGGCGGACAACAGGACCTGGCGGACCAGCTCCGCGGTGGTCGCGGAGTGGCCCTTGGGGAGCTCGTTCGAGGATCCCGCGGCGGCGAGGGCCCCGAAGATCCGGTCCACCTCGGCCTGCTCGGCCTCACCGCCCGTGTCCAGGGCGCGGCGCAGCGACGCGTACGCCTCCAGCCGTGTGCGCAGCCCGGCGAAGGTGAAGGGCTTGACCAGGTACTGCAGGGCGCCGAGGCGCATCGCCGCCTGCACGGTGGCGAGGTCGCGGGCGGCGGTGACCATGATCACGTCGGTGCGGTGGCCGAGTTGGCGCAGGCGCCGGACCAGGTCCAGGCCGTTCTCGTCGGGCAGGTAGTGGTCGAGCAGGACGAGGTCCACCGGATGCGCGGTGAGGAACTCCAGTGCCTCGGCGGCGGAATGGGCCTGCGCCGTCACCCGGAAACCGGGAACCTTCGCGACATACGCCGCGTTGATCAGGGCAACACGCATGTCGTCGTCGACGACCAATACGTGGATCGGGGTCTCGTTCATGCCAGGGCCTCCGGGAGTACGACGGAGAATTCCGCCCCTCCGTCCGCTGCTTCACCGGCCCGGGCGCTGCCGCCCTGCCGCTCCGCGAGGCGGCGTACGAGGGCGAGGCCCAGCCCGCGCTCGCGGTGGGCTCTGGGCTGCTTGGTCGACCAGCCCTCCGTGAAGATCTCCTCACGGCGCGCGGCGGGCACCCCGGGGCCGCTGTCGCGCACCCGCAGCACGGCGGTACGGCCCTCGGCGCGCAGCTCCACCTCGACCAGGGGCGCCGCCGAACCGGCAGCCGCGTCGAGCGCGTTGTCCAGGAGGTTGCCGAGGATCGTGACGAGGCCGCCCGGGTCCACCAGGCGGTCGGGGAGGAGGGTGGCCGCAGCCAGGCGCAACGGGACGCCGCGCTCGGCCGCGACGGTCGCCTTGCCCACCAGAAGGGCGGCCAGCAGGGGGTCGTGGACCTTCTCGGTGACCTGCTCGGCCGTCGTGCGGTGCACCCCGGCGACCTCGGTCACGAACTTCACCGCCTCCTCGTGCAGGCCCAGCTCCAGCAGGCCGAGGAGGGTGTGGAGGCGGTTGGCGTGCTCGTGGTCCTGGGCGCGCAGGGCATCTATCAGGCCCCGGGTGGAGTCGAGTTCGCGGCCCAGGTGCTCCAGCTCGGTGCGGTCGCGCAGGGTGGCGACGGCGCCGCCGTCCTCGGTGGGCATGCGGTTGGCCACCAGGACCCGGGGGCCCTGGACGGTGAGCAGGTCATGGCCGGTGACGCGGCCCGACAGGACGTCCGCGGTGCGGCCCGCCCCGAGCAGGTCGTCCAGCGGGCGCCCCGCACTGCTGCCTGCGGCGTCCGGGGCGAGGCCCAGCAGCCGGGCGGCCTCGTCGTTGACGAGCCGGACCCGGCCGTCCGGGGCGAGGGCGATCACGCCCTCGCGGATGGAGTGCAGCATCGCCTCGCGCTCGGCGAGCAGGCCGGCGATGTCGGAGAAGGCCAGGTCGCGGGTCTGCCGCTGGATCCTGCGGGAGAGCAGGTAGGCGGCGAGCGCGCCCGCCGCCAGGGCGCCGCCCGCGTAGGCGAGCAGACCGGGGATCGCGCCGAGCAGCCGCTCGCGGACGCTGTCGTAGGCGATGCCGACCGAGACGGCACCGACGATCTCCCCGTCGGCCGCGAGGAGCGGGACCTTGCCACGGGCGGAGCGGCCCAGGGTGCCCTCGTCGATCTCCATCACCTCGCGCCCCGCCAGGGCGTCGCTCGGGTCGGTGGAGACGTGCAGCCCGATCCGGTCGGTACTCGGGTGCGAGCGGCGGATGCCGTCCAGGTCGAGCACGACCACGTACTCGGCTCCGGTGGCCCGGCGGATCCGCTCGGCCGAGGCCTGTACGGGGCTGTCGGCCGAGGCCCCGGAGTCCAGCACCCCGGCGGCGAGCGCGGGGTCGGCCGCGGCGCTCTGCGCGATGGCCAGGGCGCGCCGCATGGCCTGGTCGTCGAGCTGGGCACTCAGGGGCGCCAGGAACAGTCCGGTCGCCAGGATGACGACCCCGGCGGCGATGGCCAGCTGGGTCAGCAGGATCTGGGAGACGGCCCGTCTGGGCAGCCCGAGGCGCCGAGCGCTCATGAGGGGGAACCGCATGGGCAGCAACGGTAGGTCCGCCCCGGCGTAAGCGGAATGCTTACGCCCGGCTTGTCGGGTTCGCCACTTCGGTCATGTCCGGGCCGTGGTCCAGGGCTCACTACGGGTGAAGTGGGTGTCGTAGAGCTCCTGGACGTCGAGCAGGGATTCCGGCGGCACCTTGCCGTAGGCGATGCGCTCCAGGTGGCGGAAGTACTCGAACCGCTCGATGCCGGGCGTGATGACGATGAGGATGTCGGCGTTCTCGCCGGGCGCGGCGGCGAAGGCGTGGTCGAGGCCGGGCGGCACGATCACGAGATCGCCGCGTTCCGCCGTGACCACGCGGTCGCCCGACAGGAGCTGCGCGGCGCCGTCGAGCAGGTAGAACAGCTCAGCGGACCGGGTGTGGCGGTGGGGCGCCGCTCCGTTCGCACCGTCCAGCAGGGTGACGCGCTGCGTGGACAGGGCGCCGCCGGTGGAGCTCGCGTCGGCGAGGAGACGGATGGTGGTCGGGGCGGCGCCGATGGTCTCGGCCGCGGCCGAGCGCACGATCACCGGGTCGTCGAAGGAGGGCGTGATCAGGGACATGTCTACCTCTTCCGGTGGGAGCGCGCGGGTTCAGACGGTGGCGGGCTCGGTGGCGGCACGGACGCCGGGGGCCGGGCGCTCGCGCAGGAGGAGTACCGCGGTCAGTGCCACGGCGAGGGCGGTGGCCCCGTGCACGCCGTAGGCCGTGCCGGCGGATCCGCCGTCGGCCAGGACGACCGCCATGTCGCCGGCGGGGACGAAGGTGATCGCCGCCATCGCCCAGCCGAGTGCCCGGCGCTGCCCGGTCACCAGGAGGGCCAGGATGACCAGGCCGGTCCCGACGTCCCGGACACCCTTGACCGCGAGGAAGGCGCTGCCCTCCTGGCGGGGCCAGGTCGGCAGCCCGAAGTCGGCGGCGGTGGCCTGCGGCGCCAGCAGATAGCTGAGGCCGACGTAGAGGATGAACGCGGCGCCTATGCCGGCCAGGGCGGTGGCGAGGTGCTTGAGGGACATGGCGTCTCCTGGTGTGGAAGGTGTGTGCGGGGCAGAGGAGCGGTCGGTGCGGGGAGGCCGGCGGCCGCGTTCAGCCCCGCGCCGTGCGACGCAGGGCGCGGGTCCTGCGGGCGTAGGCGGGCCGTCCCACGGTGTGCCAGAGCAGGCGCCCGGCGAGGGGCAGAGCGGCGAGGACCGAGGCGCGCTCGGCCGGGTCCGCGTCCTCGAGGACCATCCCGAGGAAGAACAGCAGCTTCGGCTTGGCGTGCTCGCGAGGAAGTGCTCGCCCAGCCGCTCCCACTCGTACGTGGACAGGCCCCTCGGCGAGCGGCAGGAGCCCGGCCTCCTCGTCGTCGAGGTGCTCGGCCAGGACCGAACGGTGCTCGGCGAGGAAGGGGACGAGCGCGTCGCGTTCGGCTTCCCCGGCGGTGCGCTCCCAGGCGGTCAGGGCCTCCTCGGCGGCCGTGAGGCTCGCCGCGACCCGTTCGTGCTGGATCTCCATCCGCAGGACGAGGTCCGCTTCGAGGTCGACCGGGGCCAGCAGCAGGGGCCACAGGTGCTCGTCCTCGCCGTGGTGGTGGTTCGTCAGGCCGAGCCGGTAGTCGCGGAAGTGGTCCGCGAGCTCCCGGGCCCGGGCCGTGTCGCCGGGGGCCACCGCGGCGATCAGCTCGACCAGAAGACGGGCCTCGCGCCGCAGGCCGCGGTGGACCACCACCATCTCCTGGGTGTTCGGCCGCTCCGTGTGTTCCTGTGTCGTTCTCATGGCGACAGACTCGGCGCCGGTACATGGAAGGTTCCTGGAAGGGACTTGGAGGCTTCCCGCGCCGTCATTCGGCTGTGTCCCGGGCGGAGTTGACCTCGGTCGCCTACCGTGGACCCGTCATGGTCCACATACGCGTACCGGCTCCCTCACGGCTGAGCGGGACGGTGAGGCGGTCCCGCTGGGCGGCCACCGCCAGCGCTCCGTCCTGGCCCTGCTGGTGTCCGCGCGCGGCAGGGTCGTCTCCGTCGACCGGATGATCGAGGAGCTCTGGCAGGGGGCCGCCCCCGCCCGGGCCGTGACCTCGCTCCAGGCCTACGTCTCCAACCTGCGCCGGCTCCTCGAACCGGGCCGGGCCCCGCGCACCCCCGCCCGGCTGCTGGTGAGCACGGCCCCCGGGTACGCGCTGCGGCTGCCCGATGACGCCGTCGACGCCTGGCGCTTCGAGCGGCTGCTCGGCCGGGCCCGCGACCTCCTGCCCGCCGAACCCGACACCGCCCGGGTCCTGCTCGGCGATGCGCTCGCCCTCTGGCAGGGGCCCGCCTACGCGGACACCGCCGACGAGCCGTGGACCCACCCGGAGATCATGCGCCTCGGGGAGCTGCGGCTGGCCGCCCGCGAACTCTGCGTCGCGGCTGGGCTCCGCGCCGGCGCCGACCTCGCTGGGGCAGTCGCGGAGGCGGCGCTGCTGACCCGTGAGGAGCCGCTGCGGGAGGAGGGCTGGCGGCTGCACGCCCTCGGGCTGTGGGCGGCCGGGCGGCAGGCCGACGCGCTCACCGCGCTGCGCCGGGCCCGTGCGGTGCTCGCCGACGAGGTGGGGCTGGATCCCGGCGCCGCCCTGGTCGAGCTGGAGAGGGCGGTGCTGGCCCAGGACGTGCGGATGCTGCGCGAAGCCACCAGCGGTACGCGCCGGCGCGTACCGCTGTGCGCACCGGGGCCGACATGCCGTCGCCGGGGCCGGGGCTGGGGCCGGGGACGGAGAGAGGGCCGGCGCCGCGTCCGCCCGAGGCGGCGGCCCACGGCGGGGCCGAGCCGTTCGCGGCTGAGTCCGCACGACGTCTCCGCGCTGGCGCACCACTACGTCCGCCCGGCCTCCTCGGCGACGGCGGCGAAGGCCGTCGAGCACTGCCTGCGCGCCGCGCGCCTCGCCGAGAGCCGCTTCGCGTACGACGTGGCCGCCACCCTCCTCGCCGAGGCGGTGGACTGCGCCGACCGCGTACCCGCAGGGTCCGGAGACGACCGCGATGCCGACCGGGCCGAGCTCCTGGGCCGACTGGTACGGGCGCGGATCCGGGCCGGGGCGGTGATGGCGGCCCGCGCCGCGCGGCGTACGGCGAGCGACCACGCGGTCGGGGCGGGCCGGGAGGACCTGCTGGTCCGCGCGTTCACGGCGTGGACCGAGCCGACGCCCTGGCAGACCCGGCCCTACGGGACGGTCGACGCGCCGGTGGTGGAACTGCTCGAAGGCCTGCTGGAGCGGTCCGACCACGAACCCGCAGTACGGTGCCTGCTGCTGGGTGCCTACGCCGCCGAGCTGTCCGACGCCAAGGTGGCCTCCGTACGGGCGGCCGCGCGTGAGGCGCTCGCGCTCGCCGAGGACATCGGGGACCACGCGCTGCGGGCGGGCGCGCTCGCGACCCTGGCCAAGGAACTCGACGCCGACCGCGAAGGGCGCGAACGAGCGGAGCTAGGCGGGGAGCTGGAGCGGCTCGGCGCCGCCCACGACCTGCCCGGCCACCGCTGGTACGGGATGTTCATCCGCTCCACCGCGCTGGCGGCCGAGGGCGACGTGGCCGGCGTCCACCGGCTGGTGGCGCGGTGGACGCGTTCGCGCAGGACTACCGGATGCCCGGCCCGGCCGCCGTCGCCGAGACCGCGGCGGCGACCCTGGCCCATATCGGGGGCCGCTTCGAGGAAGCGGAACGCCTCTACCGGCAGGCGGCCGCCGGGATGGCCCGGCACGGCTCGCCGCACGCCGAGGGGATGATGGTGGTGGCACTGACGACCCTGCGGGCGGGCCAGGGGCGGCTCCCGGAGCTGGTACCGCGGCTGCGCGAGGTGTACACGGCCTTCGGCCCGCAGGCGGGGGACCTGCTCGCGGTCGCGTTGGCCGCCGCGGGAGACGAGCGGGAGGCCCGCGAGATCCTCGACCGGGCCGGACCGCTGCGGACGGACTACTTCTTCAAGGTCTTCGCCACCTTCCGGGCGATGACCCTGGTGATGCTGGGGGAGCGGGCGGGCGTCGACGAGCTGTACGCCGCCCTGCTGCCCTACCGCGACGCCCCGCCGCCCTCTTCCGGATTCACCGTGGCGGTCCGCCCCGTCGCCCGCACCCTCGGCGAACTGGCCCTGCTGCTGGGCCTGGAGGAGGAGGCCGCCGGCCACTTCGCGCGCGCCGAGGCCATCGCCGTGCAGTGGGGCAGTCCGTTGGGGCGGCCCGACGACCAGGCCCGAGGCCCCCGCCGGGGCCGCGGTCCGACCTAGCGGACCGCCGGCTCGGGCATCGGCTGCGGCGGGCGGGGTCCGTGGTACTGCCCGCTCGGCCGCATCCGCAGCGGCCGCTCCTGGTACTCCTCCAGGGCGTGCGCCATCCAGCCGGCCGTCCGGGCCACCGCGAAGACCGTCTCCCCGGCCTCCGCCGGCATTCCGCAGGACACCGTGAGCACCGCCAGCGCCAGGTCCACATTGGCGTGCAGCCCGCCCTGCCGGGCCATCACCGCGGCCACCTTGCGCGCCGCTCCCAGCGCCGGGCCGGCCTGCTCCAGCGTCTCCAGCCGGGCGAAGAGAGCCCGGGCGCGCGGGTCCTCGCCCTGGTACAGCCGGTGGCCGAGCCCCGGGACCCGGCGACCCGCCCGCAGGTACTCCGCCACCACCGGCGCGGCCCCGCCCTGTTCCAGCACCTCCACCAGCATCCGGTGCGCGAGCCGCCCGGACGCGCCGTGCAGCGGGCCCTCCAGAGCGCCGAGCCCGGCGGACACCGCCGCGTACGGATGGGCCCGCGCCGAGGCGGCCACCCGTACGGCCAGGGTCGAGGCCGCCAGATCGTGGTCGACCAGCAGCGCCAGCGCCAGGTCCAGCACGGCCAGAGCGTCCGGGTCGGGCTCCCGCGCCGTCAGCCGCGACCACAGCTGCCGGGCGATCCGGCCGTCTCCGGCCCACCGGTCCCGGCCCGCCGCGGGCAACGCGCCGACCAGGGTGGGGACCAGGGCGCGCGCGGAGCCGAGTACGGCCTCCTCGGACAGGTCGAAGCGCAGCGGATCCGCCACGGCGGCGGCCGCGACCGCCACCCGCAACCGGTCGATGGGGCCGCTGTGTTCGGGCAGTGCGGCCACCGCCCGTTGGGCGGCCGCCAGGGCCTGCGGGGGAGCGGTGAACCGGGCCCCGAGCGGGAGGGCGCCCGTCCAGAGCCACTCGGCGACCTCCTCGTAGCGGTGGCGGGAGGCCAGCTCCACGGCGTCCACGCCGCGGAAGTAGTACCGGTCGGCCTCGATGAGGGTGAGGGCGGTGCGGACGGAGAGGTCCCCGGTGGGGGCGGCTGCCTCGCGCCGGCTCCGCCGGGCCAGCGCCTCCACCTCGGCGGCGTCGAAGCTGCTGCCCCGCCCGGCCGGATCGCGGCGGCTGGTGAGCTGGCCACGGCTGACGTACGCGTACACCGTCGCCGGTTTCACCCCGAGGGCGCGCGCCGCCTCCTGCGTGCTGAGCCTGCGTCCGCCGTCCGTCTGGTCACTCATGACGCACACCCTACAGATGGACGGTGATGTTGATTCGATCAATATTGACAGGCATTGAATCCATCATGGATGGTCGATCCATGGATATCGCCTTGGAAGTACCCCGCGGTCTCGCGGGAGTCGTGGTCACCGAAACCGGACTGGGAGACGTCCGGGGCCGGGAGGGCTTCTACCACTACCGCCAGTACTCGGCCGTCGAGCTCGCCGCCGGACGCGGCTTCGAGGACGTGTGGCACCTGATGTTCCGCGGCACGCTCCCGGCGGACGCGGCCGAGCGCTCCGCCTTCTCGGCCGAGATCGCGCCCCTGCGCCGACTGCCCGGGGAGGTACGGGACGCCCTGCCGGACATCGCCCGGGCCACCCGGCTCTCCGGCCCCCTCGCCGGTCTGCGCACCGCGCTCTCGCTGCTCGGCGCCTGTGCCGGCTTCCGCCCGGTCTACGACCTCGATCCCGGCCGCCGGGCCGCCGACGCGCTGGCCGCCTGCGCCGCCGTACCGACGCTGCTGACCGCCCTGCACCGGCTGGGGCAGGGCCTGGAGCCGGTGGAGCCGCGCGACGGCCTCCCGTACGCCGCCAACTACCTCTACATGCTGACCGGTAGTGAACCCGACCCGGAGCGGGCCCGCGCGGTCGAGCGGTACCTGATCTCGACCGTCGACCACGGCTTCAACGCCTCGACCTTCACCGCCCGCGTGATCGCCTCCACCGGCGCCGATGTCGCGGCTTGCCTGACCGGCGCGATCGGCGCACTCTCCGGCCCCCTGCACGGGGGCGCCCCCAGCCGGGCCCTGGACACCCTCGACGCCATCGGCACCGTGGACCGGATCGGGCCCTGGATCCGCGAGCGGGTCCTGGCGGGCGACCGGATCATGGGCTTCGGCCACCCCGTGTACCGCACCGAGGACCCCCGCTCGCGCATGCTGCGCGAGATCGCCCTCCAGTTCGGCGGTCCCCTCGTGGACTTCGCCGTCGAGGTCGAGCGCCAGGTCGAGGAGATCCTCGCCGAACTGAAGCCGGGCCGGGAACTGCACACCAACGTGGAGTTCTACGCGGGCGTGGTCATGGAGCTGTGCGGGCTCCCGCGCGAGATGTTCACGCCCACCTTCTGCGCGGCACGGGTGGTCGGCTGGAGCGCGAACATCATGGAACAGGCCGCCGACTCGAAGATCATCCGTCCGGCCGCCCGGTACACCGGCCCCACCCCGCCCCAGCCGGTGCCGCTCCTTCCCTGAGAGATCCTGGCTACGATCGACCGGGTGAACAGCAGGCAGCCCATCCCCGTCGTCGTCCTCGCCGGTTTCCTCGGATCCGGAAAGACCACTGTGCTGAACCACCTCCTCGCCGGTCGCGGGGGCACGAGGATCGGGGTCGTCGTCAACGACTTCGGATCGATCGAGGTCGACGCGATGTCGGTGGCCGGCCAGGTCGGGGACTCGATGGTCTCCCTCGGCGGCGGCTGCCTGTGCTGCGCCGTCGACGGCAGCGAACTCGACGCCTACCTGGAGAAGCTCTCCGCCCCCGTCCACCGGATCGACGTGATCGTCATCGAGGCGAGCGGACTGGCCGAGCCCCAGGAGATGATCCGGATGCTCATGGCCAGTGAGAACCCGGCCGTCCGGTACGGCGGCATGGTGGAGATCGTCGACGCCGCCGAATTCGACGCGACCCGGGCCAGGCACCCGGAGACCGACCGCCACCTCGCCGTCGCCGACCTGGTGGTGCTCAACAAGACCGACCGGGTGGACCCGGCCGAGCGGGCCCGGATCGAGCAGGAACTCGCCGCGCTCTGCGCCCCGGGGATCCCGGTCGTGGGCGCCGACCACGGCCGGATCGACCCGGAACTGCTCTTCGACCGGCGCCCCTGGACCGAGACCCGCGGACAGCTCTCCTTCGAGGACCTGCTCACGGAGGCGGACGGTCAGGGCCACGGCCACGGCCAGGGTCACGGCCAGGGTCACGACCGCGACCACTGCGGCCACGCGCACACCGCGTACGAGAGCACGGAGTTCACCTCCGAGCAGGCGCTGTCCCCGCGCAGGTTCATCGATTTCCTCGACCGGCGCCCGGCCGGGCTCTACCGGATCAAGGGCTTCGTCCACTTCGGCGTACCCGGGCACGAGGAACGCTACGAGGTCCACGCCGTCGGCCGCTTCCTCCGCTTCGCCCCCGGGCCCTGGGGGCGGGGCGAGGCCCGCCTGACACAGCTGGTCCTGATCGGCGCGGGCACCGACGGGGCGGAGCTGCTGCGCGACCTGGAGGCCTGCCGCGAGCCGGCCCCGCACGAGGCGCGCCCCGAGAGCATGTGGGGCGTCCTGCGATACGTGGCCAGGACCGGTACCGGTACCGGTACCGAGTCCGAGTCCGGGACCGGGACCGGCTCGGCCGAGGGCTGAGGCCCGAGGGAGCCGACACCCTTACCTCGGGCTGGTGTTGCTGTCACGCTGCTGGTGTGGGGGCAGCTGCGGAGTGCGAGCGGGACGTGAGCCGGGTGCGGTGGGCCGGATGGGCGGCGGCGGTCGCGGCGGCCCTGGCCGTCTTCATCGTGGGAACGGCCTGGCTGTTCATGGTGTGGGACAGCCGCACGGGCCCCGACTCCGGATGGTCGACACTCCAGGGCGTGGGCTGGGGGGCGCTGGTCTTCGTGGTGGTGCTCCCGATGTACGTCCTCTTCGGCGAACACGGCCACGGCGGAGGTTGAGGGCGGCGGCGCGGTTGTGGAGCCAGGTGTTGTTCTTGATGACGCCTCGGTAGGGGACGCGGCGGTTGCCTTTGGCGACGAGCCAGGCGATGGCGCGTTCGACCGGTGGGCGCCAGCGGCGGTACTCGGCCTGCCGGCCGGGGTCGGTGGCTGCCTGGTCGCGGGCGGCTTTGAGCAGGTCGTACTTGGCGTGGACGCTGAAGACGCGGCCGGTCCTGGAGCGGGTGCAGCGGTCCTTGAGCGGGCAGGCGGCGCACAGCTTCTTGAGCTGGGCCTGGCGTGTGCCCTTCGCGTCGGGCTTTCCCAGGCGGGTGGTGTGCCCGGCGGGGCAGGTGACCTGGCCGTCGGTCGTGTCGACGGTGAAGTCGTCGGCTGTGAACCCGCCGGGGACGGCGGATTTGAGCGGGGGCGGCTTGAGGACCAGTTCGTGGCCTTGGGCTTGGAGGTGTTCGCGCAGGTCACCGGTTCCGTAGGCGGTATCGCCCAACGCGGTGACCGCAGTGTTTTCGTCGGCGAGGAGATCGCGGGCGACGGCGGCCTCGTGATGGTGGGCCCCGCTGCCGGCGGTCAGGGCGACCTCGGTGAACAGCCCGGTCTCGGGTTCGAAGGCCACGTGGGCACGGAAGCCTTCCTGGTGGCGGGTGCGGTTCTTGTGGATGTGCCTGGCCTCGGGATCGACCGTGGACACCGTGCGGTCATGGACCGTTCCCCGGGCGATCCGCCAACGCCCGTCGCGCCCGTCGGAGTCCTCGGCCGGTTCCACGTCCTGACCTGCGACCAGGGCCAGAAGGCCGACCGCGTTCGCGGCCTTCTCACCGAGCTGCTGCTCGGGCAGATGCCCCAGCAACCGCAGCGCGTCCCCGACCAGCACGTCGACCAGATCGGCGCGGGCCTGTTGATCGTTCCACGCGATGTGGGGCTTGCCCGGATCGGTGTAGTCGTGGGCGGTGCACTGGACTGCGGCCGCCTCGTAACCTGCGGGAACTTCCCTGATCACTGCCCGGATCGCGGCGATGATCTGGGTGACGGTGTCCTGGGTGGCGACCGCGTCGTCCAGAACGGTGGAGTCCAGCGCACGCCGGTGCTTGTTTTTGAGGACACCGGTGGCCTTCACGACCTCTCGGACCGCCTCGAAGACGCGGTTCGGCCGGGCGGAGCGGGCCAGACGGCGCCGGAAGTAGGCCAGCAGCGACGGATCGAACGCCATATCGTGCAGACCGAGCCCGCAGGCGGCCTTCCACCGCAGGTCACACCGTAATTCCTGGACCGTCTCGAAGTCCGACAGCCCGTGCAGGGACTGCAGCGTGATGGCCGCGGCCAGGACCTGTGGCGGCATGGACGGCCGCCCGTTCGCCGACGGATACATGTCCGTGAACATCACCGCCGGGAACAGCCCGCCGCGATGCTCGGCCAGGAATGCGAACACACTCCCAGCCGGAATCAACTCCCGGCAGGTGACCCACACATCCGGCCCGACAAGCTCACCGACCCACTCCCCTTGCACCACGAGAACGAGTCTGGCCCCACCGCTGACGCGGCGGGGCCAGAACCCAACATCTTCATCAGCCTTCTAGGCGACCTCGACCCCGTACTCGCCCAGCAGGGCCTCCAGGCCGCCGCGGTAGCCCTTGCCGCCGATCACGAAGTCCCAGTCACCGTTGGCGCGGCGCCGGAACGAGCCGAGGACCAGGGCCGTCTCGCCCGCGCGCCCGTCGGAGACGTCGAGCCGGCCGAGTTCCTCGCCACCGGCCGACAGCAGGCGGATGTGGGCGTCGGTGAACCCGGCGAGGTCGGCGCGGGGATCGACCTCCGGATCTATCGCCGCCACCAGGACCAGCCGGTCGGCCTGTGAGGGCAGGGCGTCGAAGGAGACCTCCAGCGCCGCCTTGTCCGGCATCGCGTGTTCACGGGAGCGGACCGAACCGTCCGGGGTGCGCGGGTTGTTGAAGAAGACGAAGTGGTCCTCGCTCAGCACGCGGTTGCCCGTGCATACGAGAGCGCACACGTCCAGGGCGACCGAACCCGACCAGGACATGCCGAGCACGTTGTGGTCCGCCGGGGGAGCCGGCTCAGGCGCGGGCGCCCGCCGCACGGGCGCCGCTGCGGCGCCGCCGAGTCGGCCCCGCAGCCCGTACTGGTGGAGCAGCTCGACCAGGTCCGCGCCGGGAACCAACTCCAACGGTTTGCCGTTGGCAAAGGTGTACGAACCCGGTCCGAAGGACGCGGTGGTGACCAGCACCCCCTTGTTCGCCCCCTTGTCCTGGACCGTGCCGTACAGATCACGCACGGCCGTCGGCGGCACCGTGTTCCGGTAGCGCTTGACCTGCACCACGATCCGCCCGCCCCGGATCGGCGCCGGGTCGACCGCCTCCACGTCCACCCCGCCGTCGCCCGACCGCTGCGTGGTCACCGCCTCCATGCCCATCGCCCGGAACAGCTCGGCGACCAGGTTCTCGAAGGCGATCGGGTCCATCACGAAGAGATCCGGCTCGTCGTCCGCGCCGCGCGCGTGCCCGCCGTGGCTGACGACGCCTCCGCCGACCTCGTCGGGCCGGCGCCCGGGGCGCACCGCCGTCAGCTGGTCGGGCCGGGTCGACAACTGCCCGCCCAACCCCGAGACCAGACAGTCCACCGCGCTGACCTGCTCCAGGCGCAGCCCGGCGAAGGCACCGCGCTCCGCCGGCACCGTGGAGAGCACGAACCGGGCCTCCTGCCCCGTCACCGGATCGTGGCAGTCCACGAAGCCGTTGACGACGACCGAGTCCAGGGCGCCGAACTCGTCCGCCGCGTACAGCTCGCGCACCACCAGCAGGACGCACTGGGCCAGCAGGTCCCGGTACAGGGCCCGCCGTTCCGTGACCGAGCGGGGCTTCACCCTGTCCTGGTCCGTGCTCGGGAGGTACTGCACGGCCCGGGCCTCCGGCACCACCGCGTACCCCGGCAGCTCCCAGTCCAGCACCAGCTGGCGCGCGGCGGGGTCGTAGGCGGCCGCCACCTGCCTGGGCAGCGCCTCGGGCCAGGCCGTCGAGGCGTACAGGGCTGCCGAGAAATACTCCACGGCTGCCTCGGCATCACCCGCGCGCAGCGCGTCGGCCAGCTCGGTGAGCCCGCTGTTGTGCGCCCGGACCCCGGAGAGCTGCTCCGCCGCCCACCGGTCGTACTGCTGCCGGTACGCGGACAGTTGCTGCTGCCGCTGCGCCTCCGCGGCGTTCGCGGCCTGCCAGGCCTGCGTGTACCGGGCGTGGGCCTCCCGCTCCGCCTGCGCCCGGTGGTGGGAGCCGAGGGTCCAACCGCTGCTCTGCCGCTGGAAGTCCTCGATGCGGGGCATCGGTACCGGCTGAGCCAGGGCTCCGGGGTTGAAGGGTTCCAGCCGGTCGGGCCGGGCCAGGTCGGATATCCGGAACGCCGGCGCCCGGCAGCCCGCGACGAGCAGGCCCTTGAGCGCGGTGACCTCGGCGTCGAGCTGCGCGGTGCGCCGCAGCGCCTCGGCCTCGCGGTACTGCCGGTGGCTCCGGTTCGCGTCCCGTTCGTAGGCCCGCTGCCGGCGCTCGGCCTCCCGCTGCTGCGTCTGCTGCTGCCGGCGCTGCGCCTCCGCCCAGTTCCCGATCAGTCCGCTGCCCGCTCGACGGCTCATCAGCTGCGTTCTCCCCCCACCACGTCCACGGGGAAAACACTAGTCGGCATTCGGGTGGTACGTCCCCCCGGTCGCACCACCCGAATGCCCTCCTACGTCCTACAGCGCGGCTCCCGCCAGCGCCGCGACGGCCGCCGGCAGCGCCGCCCCCGAGCCGTCCCGGCGCGGGTCCACGGCGGGCAGTTCGGCCGGAGTGCCGTTCGACGTCGCCGCGCGGACGGGGGAGCCGCCCGCCCAGGCCAGTACCAGGACGTCCTCGCCCTTCAGGAACCGCTGGCAGCGCACGCCGCCCGTGGCCCGGCCCTTGCGCGGGTACTGGTCGAAGGGGGTCAGCTTCCCGGAGGTCACCGAGTCGTCCAGGGTGCCGTGCGAGCCCGCGATCGTGAAGATCACGCCGTCCCGCGCCGGGTCCACCGCCGAGAAGTGGATCACCTTGGCGTTGTCGGCGAGCTTGATGCCGGCCATACCGCCCGCCGGACGGCCCTGCGGGCGTACCTGGCCCGCCGGGTAGCGCAGCAGCTGGGCGTCGTCGGTGATGAAGACCAGGTCCTCCTCGCCCGTGCGCAGCTCGACCGCGCCGACGATCCGGTCGCCCTCCTTGAGGGTGATGACCTCCAGCTCGTCCTTGTTGGCCGGGTAGTCCGGCACGACGCGTTTGACCACGCCCTGCTCGGTGCCCAGCGCCAGCCCCTGCGAGGACTCGTCCAGCGAGGTCAGGCAGATCACCTTCTCGTCCGCCTCCAGCCCGGAGAGGAACTCCGAGACCGGGGCGCCGCCCGCCAGGTTCGGCGCGGCGTGGGTGTCCGGCAGCTGCGGCAGGTCGATCACCGCCAGCCGCAGAAGCCGCCCGTACGAGGTGACCGCGCCTACGTCGGCCCGGGCCGTCGCGGCTACCTGCGAGACGATCAGGTCGTGCTTGGCGCGGGCGCCACCCTCCTCCTCCGGCAGCGCGTCGCCGTTCGCCGTACGCGCCAGCAGGCCCGTCGAGGACAGCAGCACGCGGCACGGGTCGTCAGCGACCTCCAGCGGAACCGCCGTCACCGCGGTGCCCGCGGACTCCAGCAGCACCGTACGGCGCTCGGTGGCGAACTTCTTCGCCACCGCCGCCAGTTCCGCGGAGACCAGCTTGCGCAGCTCGCTGTCCGACTCCAGGATCCCCGTCAGCTCGTCGATCTCGCCCGTCAGCCGGTCGGCCTCGGACTCCAGCTCCAGGCGGTCGAACTTGGTGAGCCGGCGCAGCGGGGTGTCCAGGATGTACTGGGTCTGGATCTCGCTCAGCGAGAACCGCTCGATCAGCCTGGCCTTGGCCTGGGCCGAGTTCTCGCTGTCCCGGATGAGCCGGATGACCTCGTCGATGTCGATGAGGGCCACCAGGAGGCCCTCGACGAGGTGCAGCCGGTCGCGGCGCTTGGTACGGCGGAACTCGCTGCGCCGTCGGACGACCTCGAAGCGGTGGTCGAGATAGACCTCCAGCAGCTCCTTGAGGCCCAGCGTCAGGGGCTGCCCGTCGACCAGCGCCACGTTGTTGATGCCGAAGGACTCCTCCATCGGCGTCAGCTTGTAGAGCTGCTCCAGCACGGCCTCCGGGTGGAAGCCGTTCTTGATCTCGATGACCAGGCGCAGACCGTGCGAGCGGTCGGTGAGGTCCTTGACGTCGGCGATGCCCTGGAGCTTCTTCGAGCCGACCAGGTCCTTGATCTTCGCGATGACCTTCTCGGGGCCGACCGCGAAGGGCAGTTCGGTGACGACCAGGCCCTTGCGGCGCGCCGTCACGTCCTCCACGGCCACCGTCGCGCGGATCTTGAAGGTGCCGCGCCCGTTCTCGTAGGCGTCCTTGATGCCCGAGAGGCCGACGATCCGGCCGCCCGTGGGCAGGTCGGGACCCGGCACGAAGCGCATCAGCGCCTCCAGGTCCGCCTGCGGGTGGCGGATCAGGTGGCGGGCGGCCGCGATGACCTCGCCGAGGTTGTGCGGGGGCATGTTGGTGGCCATGCCGACGGCGATCCCGGACGCGCCGTTGACCAGCAGGTTCGGATACGCGGCGGGCAGGGCCACCGGCTCCCGCTCCTGGCCGTCGTAGTTGGCGGTGAAGTCGACGGTGTCCTCGTCGATCGACTCCGTCATCAGCGACGTGGCGTCGGCCATCTTGCACTCGGTGTAACGCATGGCGGCCGGCGGGTCGTCGTTGCCGAGCGAACCGAAGTTGCCGTGGCCGTCGACCAGCGGCAGTCGCATGGAGAAGGGCTGGGCCATGCGCACGAGCGCGTCGTAGATCGACGCGTCGCCGTGCGGGTGGAGCTTGCCCATGACCTCGCCCACGACACGGGCGCACTTCACGTAGCCGCGGTCGGGGCGCAGGCCCATCTCGTTCATCTGGTAGACGATGCGCCGGTGTACCGGCTTCATGCCGTCCCGGGCGTCGGGCAGGGCGCGGGAGTAGATCACCGAGTACGCGTACTCGAGGAAGGAGCCCTGCATTTCGTCGACGACGTCGATGTCGAGGATCTTCTCCTCGAAATCCTCCGGCGGCGGGGTCTTCGTGCTGCGGCGGGCCATCGCTGCGCGGCTCCTTAACCAAAATGGGGTGTGCTGGGTGGCTGGCGGGGTGTCTGCTCGGTCTGACGGTCTTGTGGTGTCCGGCGAGGGTACGACGCGGACCATTGTGGCCCGACGCACCGACAACGCCGACTCCGACCCCAGGGGTCCCCCGGACGGAGTGCGGGGGAGTGACCCGGGAACTTATCCGGCGGCCGACGCGCTTGCATACAGTGGCAGGTCGATAAGAAATCTCTGCATCGCGAGCGAAAGGACCACATGCCCATGGGTCACACGGCCACAGCCCAGGCCGGCTCCGGCGGCCTGACAGCGACCGAGCACCGGCTGGCCAACGGCCTGCGCGTGGTGCTCTCCGAGGACCACCTGACCCCGGTCGCCGCGGTCTGCCTCTGGTACGACGTCGGCTCCCGCCACGAAGTCAAGGGACGCACCGGCCTGGCTCACCTCTTCGAGCACCTGATGTTCCAGGGGTCGGCGAGCGTACCGGGCAACGGCCACTTCGAACTGGTCCAGGGCGCCGGCGGTTCCCTGAACGGCACCACCAGCTTCGAGCGCACCAACTACTTCGAGACGATGCCGACCCACCAGCTGGAGCTCGCGCTCTGGCTGGAGGCGGACCGGATGGGGTCCTTGCTGGCCTCCCTGGACGACGAGTCCATGGAGAACCAGCGCGACGTCGTCAAGAACGAGCGCCGCCAGCGCTACGACAACGTTCCCTACGGCACGGCCTTCGAGCGGCTCACCGCCCTGGCCTACCCCGAGGGCCACCCGTACCACCACACCCCGATCGGCTCCATGGCCGACCTGGACGCCGCCTCGCTGGAGGACGCGCGCACCTTCTTCCGTACGTACTACGCGCCCAACAACGCGGTGCTGTCGGTCGTCGGGGACATCGACCCCGAGCGGACGCTCGCCTGGGTCGAGAAGTACTTCGGCACCATCCCGGCGCACGACGGCAAGCAGCCGCCGCGGGACGGCTCGCTGCCCGACACCATCGGGGAGCAGCTGCGCGAGGAGATCGTGGAGGAGGTCCCGGCGCGTGCGCTGATGGCCGCCTACCGGCTGCCGCACGACGGCACCCGCGAGTGCGACGCCGCCGACGTGGCGCTGACCATCCTGGGCGGCGGCGAGTCCTCGCTGCTGCACAACCGGCTGGTACGCCGAGACCAGAGCGCCGTCGCGGCCGGCTTCGGCATGCTGCGCCTGGCCGGGGCGCCGTCCCTGGGCTGGCTGGACGTCAAGACCTCCAGCGGGGTCGAGATCCCCGCCATCGAGGCGGCCGTGGACGAGGAGCTCGCGCGGTTCGCCGCCGAGGGCCCGACGGCCGAGGAAATGGAGCGCGCCCAGGCGCAGCTGGAGCGCGAGTGGCTGGACCGGCTGAGCACGGTGGCCGGGCGCGCCGACGAACTGTGCCGCTTCGCGGTGCTGTTCGGCGACCCGCAGCTGGCGCTGACCGCCGTCCAGCGTGTCCTGGACATCACCGCCGAAGAGGTGCAGGCCGTGGCCGCGGCCCGACTGCGCCCGGACAACCGCGCGGTGCTCGTCTACGAGCCGATCGAGTCCGACGAGTCCGACGAGTCCGACGAGAACGAGGGGGCGGAGCAGTGAGCGACACCGCAGCCGTCACGATGACCTTCCACCCGCAGCCGCAGGCCGGCGAGCCGCAGCCGTGGGCCTTCCCGGCCCCCGACCGCGGCCGGCTGTCCAACGGCCTGACCCTGCTGCGCTGCCACCGGCCGGGCCAGCAGGTCGTCGCGGTCGAGGTCAACCTCGCCGCCCCGCTCGACGCCGAGCCCGCGGGCCTGGACGGCGTGGCGACCATCATGGCGCGGGCGCTCTCCGAGGGCACCGACAAGCACTCCGCCGAGGAGTTCGCGGCCGAGCTGGAGCGCTGCGGCGCCACCCTCGACGCGCACGCCGACCACCCGGGCATCCGGGTCTCCCTGGAGGTCCCGGCCTCCCGGCTGCCCAAGGCGCTGGGCCTGCTCGCCGAGGCGCTGCGCGCTCCCGCCTTCGCCGACGCCGAGATCGACCGGCTGGTGCGCAACCGGCTCGACGAGATCCCGCACGAGCTGGCGAACCCGCAGCGCCGCGCCGCCAAGCAGCTCTCCAAGGAGCTCTTCCCGGCCGCCCTGCGGATGTCCCGGCCGCGCCAGGGCACCGAGGAGACGGTCGCCCGGATCGACTCCTCCTCCGTACGCGCCTTCTACGAGGCCCATGTACGCCCCGCCACGGCCACCGCGGTCGTCGTCGGCGACCTGACCGGCATCGACCTGGACGCCGTGCTGGCGGACACCCTGGGCACCTGGACGGGCAACACCGCCGCGGCCCTGCCGGTGCCGCCGGTGACCGCCGACGACACCGGCCGCGTGGTCATCGTGGACCGGCCCGGCGCCGTCCAGACCCAGCTGCTCATCGGCCGGATCGGGGCGGACCGTCACGACCGGGTGTGGGCGGCCCAGGTGCTCGGCACGTACTGCCTGGGCGGCACGCTGACCTCCCGCCTGGACAAGGTGCTGCGCGAGGAGAAGGGGTACACCTACGGCGTACGCGCCTTCGGCCAGGTGCTGCGCTCCACCGAGGACGGCAAGGGCGCCTCGATGCTGGCCATCAGCGGCTCGGTGGACACCCCGAACACCGGACCGGCGCTCGAGGACCTCTGGAAGGTGCTGCGCACCCTCGCCGAGGGCGGTCTTACCGACGCCGAACGCGATGTCGCCGTGCAGAACTTGGTGGGCGTGGCCCCGCTGAAGTTCGAGACGGCGGCCTCGGTCGCGGGCACCCTGGCCGACCAGGTCGAGCAGGAACTGCCGGACGACTATCAGGCGCAGTTGTACGCACAGCTGGCCGAGACCGGCACGGTGGAGGCCACTTCGGCGGTCGTGAAGGCCTTCCCGGCGGACCGGCTGGTCACCGTCCTGGTGGGCGACGCGGCGCTCATCGAGGAGCCCGTGCGGGCGCTGGGGATCGGTGAGGTCACGGTCGTCTCCAACTGACGCTCGGGCAACGGCTCCTTGAGGGCCGGCCGAAGATTTCGGCAAGGGGTTCTGGTGACTTGTTCACCAGAACCCCTTTTGTCCGTTTAGTGGTGAGGTTGCTTTTATGTGGTGTGGCGTACGCAACAAAAAGCCGTGTCTGTTTGGCGATTGACTGATGATCCGCCTAGCGTCGTCCGTGCTGTCCGTCAGTTGTGCCCGCCGCATCCGCGGCACCGGGCAGCGATCGCCGAGTCCCCGTCAGGCGCGAGCCTGGGGAGCCGGGGACCCACATGAGTCCCTGGGGTGAATCGGACCCCCTCGCAAGAGGAGGCCCGTAGGAGACCTTCCTGCTCCGAACCCGTCAGCTAACCCGGTAGGCGAGAAGGAAGGAAAGGATCAAACCCTTCATGGCGTTTGGCAGTCGTCCCGCTGGTTCCGGTAAGCACCGTGGTTCCAGCCGTCTGAGCCGTAAGACCGCCGGTTACGCCGGTATCGCCGCGATCGCCACCACGGGTGTCGTCGGCTCCCTCGCCGCCCCGGCCTTCGCCGCGGACAACCACAGCAGCAACCTCGGCCAGGACAGCGGCCTCGGTGCCGTCGTCGTCGCCGATGAGCTCGCGGGCGACATATCCGACCAGGCCGACGCCCAGCACCGCGCCGCCGAGCAGGCCGCCGCCAAGGCGCAGGCCGAGGCCGATGCGAAGCAGCGGGCCTCGGAGGCCAAGCGCCTCGCCGAGGTCAAGGCGAAGGCCGAGCGAGAGGCCGCCGAGCGCGCCGCCCGCGAGGAGGAGCGCAAGCGCCTCAACACCTTCGTCGCCCCGGTGGACGGCTCGTACGTCAGCACGCAGTACCACGCGGGCGGCGGCATGTGGTCCTCCGGCAGCCACACGGGCATCGACTTCCACGCCGCCTCCGGTACCTCGGTCCACGCCGTCGGCGTCGGCACCGTCGTCGAGGCCGGCTGGGGTGGCGCGTACGGAAACAACGTCGTCATCAAGCACAACGACGGCACGTTCACCCAGTACGGCCACATGACCTCGCTGAACGTCTCGGTCGGCCAGCAGGTTGCCGCCGGCCAGCAGATCGGGCTGTCGGGCTCCACCGGCAACTCCAGCGGCCCGCACCTGCACTTCGAGGCCCGCACCGGCTCGCAGTACGGCTCGGACATCGACCCGCTCGCGTACCTGCGCTCGCACGGCGTCGAAGTCTGACGCTGCGGCGCAGCGCTTCCGCTCCGCCTTCTGCTTCACCGAAGACCCCGGCTCCCCGAGCCGGGGTCTTTGTGTTGCGCCCTTGTGCAAATGTTTCGCATTTTCGGCTGCTCTCGGAAATTATCGTGTGTTGCAATAGAATCGCGGCACGCGCATGTGCGTGCAATGAGGCTGGCAGTCGGAAATAGGCGGAGGTTCGGTCTTGCGTATTCCTGCGCACGCGGTATGCACAGCAATCCGCGACGACATCGTCTCCGGAGCGTTCGAGCCGGGCGCCCGGCTGACCGAGGAGGTACTGGCCCGCCGGTACGGGGTCTCGCGCGTCCCGGTCCGCGAGGCCCTGCGGACCCTGGAGTCCGAGGGCTTCGTGACCACGCGGCGCCATGCCGGGGCGTGTGTGGCCGAGCCGACCGGGCAGGAGGCCGCGGACCTGCTGGAGCTGCGGATGCTGCTGGAGCCCCTGGCGGCCGCCAGAGCCGCCCGGCGGCGCACCGACGCGCACCTCAAGGTGCTGCGCGGGCTGGTCAGGCTGGGGCAGGAGCGGGCCAGGCGGGGCCAGGGGGAGGATCTGCGGTCCCTGGGCGGCTGGTTCCACGAGACGCTCGCGCAGGCGTCGGGCAGCCCCGGGCTGATCGCGCTGCTCACGCAGATGCGGCACAAGGTGGCGTGGATGTACGTGGTGGAGGCGCCGGCCAGGCCGGTGGAGTCCTGGGCGGAGCACGGCGCGATCGTGGACGCGGTGGCGCGCGGCGACGCCGAACGGGCGCGGGCCCTGACCGCGGTCCACGCGGACCGGGCGGCGGGGGCGCACCGGCTGCGGCAGCGGCTGAGCGCGGCGGTGAGGACTTCGCAACCTGCCGTAAACATGTCGAGCGGCCGGCATTAACAGGAGCCGTATAGAAAGGATGGAACCGCGCGAATTCGCTGCGCGGCGGGCGGTCGGATTCATGCGGCCGCACCATATTCCGCTGCGCCGAATTCATGCGGAGCCGAATTCGGCGGCGCCCGCATTTCGGCGGTCCTTTCTCCGCCGGGCGGATTCCCCCGGGGCCCGCTCCCCGGGGCCCGCTCCCCGGAGCGGCTCGCCCGGGCGCGCCATCGCCCTGCCGGGCCCGTGTACGTGTGCGGCGCCGCCCGACGGGGGTCCGCGCGGGGAACGGCGAAGCCGCGGTCCCCGGGTGGGGAGCGCGGCTTCGTGGGGGGTCGGGGTCGAACCCGAAGGCCCGAAGGGTCAGACGGTCTCGGGGAGCTCCTCGAGGCCCTCGGCGACCAGCCTCGCCAGGCGGTCGAGGGCGGCGTCCGCACCCTCGGCCTCGGAGGCGAGGACGATCTCCTCGCCGCCCTGGGCGCCCAGGCCCAGAACCGCCAGCATGGAGGCGGCGTTGACGGGGTCGCCGCCGGACTTCGCGATGGTCACCGGGACGCCGGAAGCGGTCGTCGCACGGACGAAGATCGAGGCGGGACGAGCGTGCAGGCCCTCGGCCCAACCGACGTTGACGCGGCGCTCTGCCATGGTGATGCCCTTCAGGTTCTTACGGTTGTCTAGACCAGTCTCTCACGACGCCCGGAATGCTCGGACCGACCTTCGGCCTGAATTTTTCGCCGCTCGACCTTCCCCAGCTTGCACTGATCTGTCCCATCCCGCCTCATCCGCCGCGCGAGCGCTGCCCCGCCTGATCCGGCCGTAAGGTGGGCCCATGACCATCGAGTCGGACCCCTCGTACCCGGCCCACTGGGAAGCCGATGTCGTCCTGCGTGACGGCGGCACCGCCCGGATCAGGCCCATCACCACCGAGGACGCGGGCCGGCTCGTCAGCTTCTACGAGCAGGTCTCGGACGAGTCGAAGTACTACCGCTTCTTCGCTCCCTACCCCCGGCTCTCCGACCGTGACGTGCACCGCTTCACGCACCACGACTACGTGGACCGGGTCGGGCTCGCCGCGACCATCGGCGGGGAGTTCATCGGCACCGTCCGCTACGACCGCATCGGCCCCGACGGCCGCCCGGCCTCCGGGCCCGCCGACGAGGCGGAGGTCGCCTTCCTCGTCCAGGACGCCCACCAGGGCCGCGGCGTCGCCTCCACCCTCCTCGAACACATCGGCGCGGTGGCCCGCGAGCGCGGCATCCGACGGTTCGCCGCCGAGGTGCTGCCCGCCAACTCCAAGATGATCAAGGTGTTCACGGACGCCGGGTACCAGCAGAAGCGCAGCTTCGAGGACGGCTCCGTCCACCTCACCCTCGATCTCGAACCCACCGCCGAGTCCCTCGCCGTCCAGCGCGCCCGCGAACAGCGCGCCGAGGCCCACTCGGTGCAGCGGCTGCTGGCCCCCGGCTCGGTCGCGGTCGTCGGAGTCAGCCGCTCCGGCGCCGGCGTGGGCGCCGCCGCACTGCGCAACCTGCGCGACAGCGGCTTCCACGGCCACCTCTACGCCGTCAACGAGGCCGTCACCCGCGACCTGCTCGACGGCGTACGCGCCTACCCCGCGATCGGGGCCATCGGCGCCCCGGTCGACCTCGCGGTGATCGCCGTCCCGGCCGACCGGGTCCCCGAAGCCGTGGCCGCCTGCGGAGAGCACGGGGTGCAGGGGCTCGTCGTCCTGTCCGCCGGCTACGGGGAGAGCGGCCCGGCCGGACTCGCCCGCCAGCGCGAACTGGTGCGGCAGGTGCGCTCGTACGGGATGCGGCTGATCGGGCCGAACGCCTACGGGGTGATCAACGCCGCCCCGGAGGTGGAGCTCAACGCCTCCCTCACCCCCGCGCCGATGCCGACGCGCGGCCGGATCGGCCTGTTCACCCAGTCCGGGGCGATCGGGATCGCCCTGCTCTCCGCCCTGCTGCGGCGCGGCGAGGGCCTGTCCTCCTTCGTCTCCGCCGGCAACCGGGCCGACGTCTCCGGCAACGACATCCTCCAGTACTGGTACGACGACGAGGCGACCGACGTCGCCCTGCTCTACCTCGAAACCCTCGGCAACCCGCGGAAGTTCACCCGCCTCGCCCGCCGTACGGCGGCCGTCAAGCCGGTGGTCGTCGCCAAGGGCGGCCGCCACAGCCCGGCCGGGCACGTCGTCCCCGACACCAGGCTGCCGGAGGCCACCGTCTCCGCCCTGCTGCGGCAGGCCGGCGTCATCCGCGTCGACACGGTCACCGAGTTGGTGGACGTCGGCCTCCTGCTGGCCGCGCAGCCGCTGCCTGCCGGGCCGAGGATCGCGATCCTCGGCAACTCCGAATCCCTCGGGATCCTCACCTACGACGCCTGCCTCACCCAGGGGCTGCGGCCGCTGCCGCCCCGGGACCTGACGACCGCCGCCTCGCCGGCGGACTTCCGCGCCGCCCTGACCGAAGCGCTCCGCTCCGAGGACTGCGACGCGGTCGTGGTCACGGCCATCCCCTGGGTGAGCGAGGAGGCGCCCGCGGACGACCTGGCCGGTGCGCTCCGCGACGCCGTGGCCGAGTGCCCCGGCAAGCCGGTGGCGGTGGTGCACGTCGAGCTGAGCGAGCTCGTCGAGGCCCTGTCCGCCGTGCGCGGCCCGCGCCCCGCCCCCAGCCGGACCACCGAGCCCGCCCCGGCTCCGACGCCCGCGCAGCTGTACACCGCCGCGGGGGACAGCATCCCCAGCTACCCCGCCGCCGAGCGCGCGGTCAAGGCCGTCGCCGAAGCCGTCCGCTACGGCCAGTGGCGCCGGGCCACCGCCGACGACGACGGCCGGGTCCCCGAGTACGAGGACATCGACGAGGCCGGGGCCGCGGCGCAGCTGGCCGGGCTGCTGGCGGACGTCGACACCGAGTCCGTGCTGACCCTGACCGAAGGGGGCGCCCGCGAGCTGCTCGCGCGGTACGGAATCCGCGTCCTGCCCACCCTGCCCGCGCCGAGCGCCGACGCGGCGGTCCGGGCCGCCGACGTCCTGGGCTACCCGGTGGCCCTGAAGACCACCGCCCCGCACCTGCGCCACCGCGCGGACCTGGGCGGCGTACGGCTCGACCTCGCGAACGAGGCCGAGCTGCGGCGCTCGTACGAGGAGCTCGCCGACGCGCTCGGCAAGCCGGCCGAGCTCCAGCCCGTCGTGCAGGCCATGGTGCCGCGCGGTGTCGACACCGTCGTCCGGTCCGTCATCGACCCCGCCGCGGGCGCCGTCCTCTCCTTCGGGCTCGCCGGCGTCGCCTCCGAGCTGCTCGGCGACACCGCCCACCGACTGGTCCCGGCCACCGACCGGGATGCCGCCGGACTGATCCGGTCCATCCGGACCGCGCCCCTGCTCTTCGGCTGGCGCGGCAGTGATCCCGTGGACACGCCCGCCCTGGAGGAACTGCTGCTGAGGCTGTCCCGCCTGGTGGACGACCATCCCGAGGTGATCGGCGTCTCGCTGGAGCCCGTCGTGGTCGCCGCCGAGGGGGTCCGCGTGCTCAGCGCCGCCGTCCGCGTCGCCCACCCGCCCGCCCGCGACGATCTCGGCCCGCGGACCCTCCCCAGTTACTGACCGGGTACGGCGCGGCCTGAGGGCCCCGTACGGGCCTTAGGATGGACCTCATGGCGAAATCCGGTACGACGACCCAGGGGCTGCGCACGGCGATCGAGCGCAGCGGCTACTACCCGGCCCTCGTGGCCGAGGCCGTGGAGGCCGCGGTGGGCGGCGAGCCGATTTCGTCGTACCTGGTCCACCAGGAGACGACCTTCGACTCCAACGAGGTGCGCCGCCACGTCACCGTGCTGGTCCTGACCGGCAACCGCTTCATCGTGAGCCACACCGACGAGCAGGCCGCCGACGCGGGGTCCCCCTCCCCGTACGCGACCACCTCCACCGAGTCGGTCAAGCTGTCCAGCATCTCCTCGGTGGTGCTCAGCCGCGTCGTCGCCAACCCGGAGTCCTACACCCCCGGCACCCTGCCCCGTGAGGTCGTCCTGACCATCGGCTGGGGCGCGGTCTCCCGGATCGACCTGGAGCCGGCCGCCTGCGGCGACCCGAACTGCGACTCCGACCACGGCTACACCGGCAACTCCACCGCCGACGACCTCAGCCTGCGGGTCAGCGAGGCCGGCGACGGCCCGGAGGCGGTGCGCCAGACCCTGGTCTTCGCGCAGGCGCTCTCCGAGGCGACAGCGGCGACCTCCGCCACCCCCACCCGCTGATGGCGTACGCCGCGGCACAGGAGTGGCCCGAGCCGGAGCTGCTGGACCTGGCGGGCGCCCCCGTCCCGGAGTACGGCACCGGGTCCCTCGCCGACCTCCTGCCGACGCTCGCGGCCGGACAGGGCGTCCCCGGCTTCACCGCCGCGATCCCCGAGCTGACCCCGGCCGACCGGAACTGCGTGTTCCTGGTCGACGGCATGGGCTGGGAGCAGATCAAGGCCCACCCGGACGAGGCCCCGTACCTCACCTCCCTGCTCGGCAGCTCGCGCGGCGGCACAGGCCGTCCGATCACCGCGGGCTTCCCGGCGACCACCGCCACCTCGCTCGCCTCCGTGGGCACCGGCCTGCCGCCGGCCCGCCACGGCCTGCCCGGCTACGCCGTCCGCAACCCGGCCACCGGCGAACTGATGAACCAGCTCCGCTGGCACCCGTGGACCCCGCCGAAGCCCTGGCAGCCGTACCCGACCGTCTTCCAGCAGGCCGACAAGGCCGGGGTGGCGACCGCCCAGGTGTCCTCGCCCGCCTTCCAGACCACCCCGCTCACCAAGATCGCGCTGAGCGGCGGCACCTTCCTCGGCCGGATGACCGGCGAGGAGCGGATGGACCTGGCGGCCGAGCGCCTCTCGGCCGGTGACCGCTCGCTCGTCTACACGTACTACAGCGAGCTCGACGGGGCCGGCCACCGCCACGGCGTGGACTCCGACGCCTGGCGCGGCCAGCTGATGTACGTGGACCGGCTCGTCCAGCGGCTCGCGGAGCAGCTGCCGCCGCGCACCGCCCTGTACGTGACCGCGGACCACGGCATGGTCGACATCCCCTTCGACGAGGACGCGCGGATCGACTTCGACGAGGACTGGGAGCTGGGCGCGGGCGTCGCCCTGCTGGGCGGCGAGGGCCGGGCCCGGCACGTGTACGCGGTGCCGGGCGCGCAGGCGGACGTACTGACCGTGTGGCGCGAGGTGCTCGGCGACCGGTTCTGGGTCGCGAGCCGCGAAGAGGCCCTGGAACGGGGCTGGTTCGGCGTGCCGGGGGAGTGCGACGAGCGCGTCCTCGGCCGCATCGGCGACGTGGTGGCGGCCGCCCAGGCCGATGTCGCGATCACCGCCTCGCGCAAGGAACCGAACGAATCCGCCCTCGCCGGAATGCACGGCTCGATGACGGCGGCGGAGCAGCTCGTCCCGCTGCTCGAAATCCGCACCTGACCCGCGTCGGCGCCCCGCCCCCGCGCCGCCGACCGCCTGCCCGCCACCTGCCCACGATCCGAAAGGCCCCCTACTTCCCATGCCCGAGCTGGTGTTCTTCTCCGGAACGATGGACTGCGGAAAGAGCACTCTGGCTCTCCAGATCGCCCACAACCGCGATGCGCGGGGCCTGCAGGGTGTCATCTTCACGCGGGACGACCGGGCGGGCGAGGGCAAGCTGTCCTCGCGCCTGGGCCTGGTGACCGAGGCGGTCGAGGCCCCGGAGGGCATGGACCTGTACGCGTACCTGGTCGCCCAGCTCTCCAAGGGCGGCAAGGCCGACTACGTGATCGTGGACGAGGCCCAGTTCCTGGCCCCCGAGCAGATCGACCAGCTGGCCCGCATCGTCGACGACCTGGGCCTGGACGTCTTCGCCTTCGGCATCACCACCGACTTCCGCACCAAGCTGTTCCCGGGCTCGCAGCGTCTGATCGAGCTGGCGGACCGGCTGGAGCAGCTCCAGGTGGAGGCCCTGTGCTGGTGCGGCGCCCGCGCCACGCACAACGCCCGCACGGTGGGCGGTGAGATGGTCGTCGAGGGCGCCCAGGTCGTCGTGGGCGATGTGAACCGCCCGGCGGAGGAGATCGGCTACGAGGTGCTGTGCCGCCGTCACCACCTCCGCCGCACCACCTCGGCCGCCGCCCGCACCGGCACCCTCTCCCCGGACGTCCTCCCGGTCAACCACGCCTGATCGCCGGTCGGTACCGGGACCGCGCGCAGAACCCGGACTGTCGGCCGTCACCTCGGCGGTGTTCTTTATGGCTCATGGGTGGTCAGGTTCAATCGGTCGGTTCTCTGCCCGCGGCCCCGTTCCAGCGCATCCGGGACCAGGGGAGTGCGAGTTCGGCCCGGTCCGTGACCGGGCGCGGCGCCAGGCAGTCCACGGCGACCGCCTCGCGGTGGCGGGCGTACACGGTGTCCACGTAGCGGTGGCCCGTGTCGGCGGCGATGAACACGACCGTGCGCTCCGGGGCCCGGGACCGCTCCCAGCGGGCCGCGAGGTAGCCGGCTCCCGTGGACAGACCGGCGAACACCGCGTGCCGCCGCAGCAGATCGACGCTGCCGGCCAGGGCGGCGTCGAAGGAGATCCAGTGCAGCGTGTCGTACGAGGCGTGGCTGACGTTCCCGAAGGGGATGGAGCTGCCGATCCCGGCGATGATGATCTCGGGGTCGGCGACGTGCCCGGCGCCGAAGGTGACGCTGCCGAAGGGCTGCACGCCGACGAGTTCGACGTCGCAGGAGTCCTCCCGCAGGTAGCGGGCGAGGGCTCCGGTGGAGGCGCCCGACCCGACCCCGCCGACGAGGGTGATCCCGTCCCCGCCCGTCGACCTCCGGATCAGGTCCGCCACGGCGCGGTAGCCCAGGTAGTGGATGTCGTCGTGGTACTGGCGCATCCAGTGGTACTCGGGGTGCTCGGCCAGGATCTCGTGGATGCGCTCCACCCGCCGCTTCTGGTCCAGCTTGAGGTCGCTGCACGGCTCCATCCGCTCCAGCGTCGCGCCGAGGACGGCGAGTTGGGTGCGGAGCGTGCGATCGACGGTGGTCGAGCCGACGATGTGGCAGCGCATGCCGTGCCGGTGGCAGGCCAGAGCGAGCGCGTACGCGTAGATCCCGCTGGAGCTGTCCAGCAGGGTGTCCCCGCGCCGTACGACCCCGGTGTCGAGCAGGTGGCGGACCGCGGTGAGGGCGGAGACGACCTTCATCGTCTCAAAGCGCAGGCAGACGAGCCGGTCGTCGAGGCGTATCAGATCCGGTCGGCCGATGGCCTCCGCGATGTGCTGGTCCACTCTGGAACTCCTGGGTCGTCGCAAGGGTGGTGAAGGTGCGGGTCACGGCGATGCCGTTGCTCTCCAGGGCTCGTACGCAGCCTCGGACCCGGTGGCGCAGCGCCCTGGCCCCTGGGTCGAGGAGCAGACCGGCCACGGCGCCGCTGTGCGCGATCTGCACCCCCACGGCCCCGAGCCGTCGGGCGATGTCGGTGAGCGTGTCGAACTCCGGGTGACGCAGCAGCTCTTGGCCCCGCCGCGCGCTGGCGCTCGCGACCCGGCCCAGCAGGGCAGCGTTCCCGGTGGCCACGGCCCGCCGCAGCAGGGTGCGCAGCCGCTCGAAGGCGCGTACGTCACTCGCGTCGTGCGCGGGGACCGGCAGGGACAGCGTGTCCACGGGCGCGCCCCCGCCCAGCGCGCACCCCACGACGACGAGCGGCGGCAGGCGGGGGCCGAGCACCTCCAGGACCCGCCCCTCGCGCTGCGCGAAGAGCACCGGGCGGGTATCGAGCATCAGCGGATCGCAGGCCAGCTCGGCGCGTACCGCGAGCCGGGCCACGGTGTCGGGCGCCAGCCGCACGCCGTAGGAGTCCGCGACCGCGCGTACGACGGCGATGACATCGCCGGTGGAGCTGCCCATGCCGAGGCCCACCGGGATGTCGGAGGCGATCCGCAACTCCCCGCCGCAGGGCGCCTCCCGGCACCGCCGCGCACACTCGGCCACGGCGAGGGCCGCCGCGCGGGCGGCCTTCGTACGGTCGCCCGGCAGGACGCCGAGCCGCTCCGGCGGGGTGCCGGGGCGCCGGGTGAACTCGGCCCGGCTGCCCGGCCCGGTCATCGGCAGGGTGACCAGGCCGGCGCACCGGCGCCCGGTGGCGTCGAGGAAGACGCCCTGGAGGATCTCGCCGTGGTGGCAGGCGGCGTGCCCGACCCCGCGGCGTACGGCGGGCGCGATCACGGCTGCTCCACCGCCCGGTAGCGGTAGAGGGTCGTCGGGTCGGCGCTGAACTGGGAGAAGGGGAAGGGCTCCGCGGACAGGGCAGTCACCCCGGAGCCGAGGAAGGCGCGCGCCACCGCGCTGCCGCTCTGCGCGTACACGACCAGCGGGATGCCCCGGGTGCGGCAGCGGTCGAGCACGGTGTCGAAGGAGCCGTTGCCGAGGGTCATGCCGGTGGCGATGACGGCGTCGGCGCGCTCCAGTACCTCATGCATGTCGGTGGTGACGGGATCGCCCCACCGGGTGGCGCTGAGGTTGAAGTCGCACGGCAGCGGTACGCCGCCTCGCTCGCGGATGGCCGCGACCAGCGGGTCGACCACGCCGATGAGGCCGACCCGGGCGCCCGCTTCGATGTCCAGCAGCCCGGCGATGGCCGCGTCGCGGGTCCGGGCGCGCACTTCGGGGGTGCCGGCGGGGAGGGTGACCGGCTCGGCCCCGGCGTCGCGGTGCGGGCGCCGCTCGGCCAGGTACGCGTCGAGGGCGGCGATCCGTAGCGGGCGCGGTGCCTCGCGCAGCAGGACGTCGAGCGGGGTGCCCGAGGCGTCGCGGCAGACCGCCGGGTCGATCTCGCCGGCCTCGAAGGCGCAGCCGCCGAAGGAGCCGCCGAGGCGCACCAGGACGTACTGGTTGAGGTAGGTGGTGTCGCCCCCGGCCAGCCGGGTGCCGTGGTGGATCCAGAACACGCTGGTCGCCACGAGTCCGGCGGGCAACGGGCCGTGTTCACCGGCCAGGACGGCCGCGACGAGGGAGTCGACGGTCGGTGCGGCGGCGGTGGTGGTTGCGGGGATCGTCATGGGGTTCCTTCGCGAAGGGTCGGTGCGGGTGCGGGTGCGGGTGCGGATACGGGTGAGGGCACAGGCACAGGCACAGGCGCGGGCGCGGGCGCGGCGGTGCGGAGCGGGCCCCGGAAGCAGACCGCGGGCCGCCCCAGCGAGTCGGCGGCCAGTTCGGCGTCCACCTCGAAGATCCGGGCGAGGTGCTCGGCGGTGAGGACGGCGGCGGGAGTCCCGGAGGCGATCAGCCGGCCGTGGTGCATCAGCAGGAGCCGGTCGCAGTAGCGCGCGGCCAGGGAGAGGTCGTGCAGTGCGACCAGCACCGTCTGCCCGGTGCCGGCGAGCAGCTCCATGAGCTCCAACCGGTGTTTGACGTCCAGGTGGTTGGTGGGTTCGTCGAGCAGCAGGCCGTACGGCTGCTGCGCGAGCGCGCGGGCGATATGGGCGCGCTGCCGTTCGCCGCCCGACAGCCCCTTCCAGGAGCGGCCGGCGAGCGCGGTCAGGCCCACGCGGTCCAGTGCGGCCGCGACGACCGCCCGGTCGGTGGCGTCCGGTCCGCGCCAGCGGTCGCGGAAGGGCGTCCGCCCCAGCCCGACGACGTCGGTGACGCGCAGGTCGGTGTCGAATCCCGGGTCCTGCTCGACGAAGGCGATCCGGCGGGCGATCCGGCGGGCGCTCCAGTCCCGTACGGGCCGGCCGTCGTAGTGCACCGAGCCCGCGTCGGGCACGCGCAGCCCGGCCAGGCAGCGCAGCAGCGAAGACTTGCCCGAGCCGTTGGGGCCGAGCAGGCCGACCGTCTCGCCCGGCGCGACGTCCAGGTCGACCCCGCGGACGACGGGCGTGCCCGAGGCCGACCAGTTCAGCCCTTCGGCGGTGATCCTCACAGCTCACCCCTCCGGCGCAGGACGAGCAGGAACAGCGGTACCCCGAGCAGGGCCGTGATCACGCCCACCGGGATCTCGCGCGGCGTGAAGGCGACCCGCGCCAGGGCGTCGGTCCCCACCAGGAACACCGCGCCCGCGAGCGCCGCGTGCGGGAGCAGGACCCGGTGCAGCGGGCCGACGAGGAGCCGCACCCCGTGCGGCACGATCAGCCCGACGAACCCGATGGCGCCGACGGTGGCCACCGCCACCGAGGTCAGCACGGCCGTCATCACGAGCAGCAGCATCCGGGTGCGCCGTACGCCGATCCCCAGGGAGGCGGCGGTGTCCGCGCCGAACGCGAGACCGTCGAGGGCGTTCGCGCACAGCCAGGCGGCCGCGAGCCCGAGCGGGGTGACGACCGCGCAGACCGCGACGGCGCCCCAGCGGGCCGGGGCCATCGATCCCAGCAGCCAGTGGGTGAGGGCGCGCGTGGTGTCGGCGTCCGCCGAGGCCATCAGGACCAGCGAGGTCAGGGCGGTGAAGAGCTGCCCGACGACCACGCCGGTGAGGACGATGCGCACCGAGTCCAGGCCGGTCCGGCGCAGCAGCGCCAGCAGCAGGCCGAAGGAGAGCAGGGCGCCGACGAGGGCTCCGCCGGTGATCCCGAGCGTTCCGCCGCCCCAGCCGGCCGCCGAGAGGGGCAGGGGCAGGACGGCCGCGGTGACGGCCCCGGCCGAGGCGCCGGAGGAGACCCCGAGCAGGTACGGGTCGGCCAGCGCGTTGCGGGTGACGGCCTGCAGCACGGTGCCGCACACCGCGAGTGAGGCGCCGACCAGAGCCGCCATCAGGACCCGCGGCAGCCGCAGGTCCCAGACGAGCGAGTCCAGCAGCGGCGGCAGCGGTTCGGCGCCGAGCCCCAGCCGGGCCCCGAGCGCCCGGCCGAGGTCGGCCCATCCCACGTCGGCGGCGCCGATCCGGGTGCCCGCCGCCACGGAGACGGCGAGTACGAGCACCCCGGCGAGGAACAGCCCCGCCCGGTGCGGGGCGGACGGCGCTCCCGCGGGCGCGCCCACCCGGACGTCGCGGGCGGCCGGAAGCAGCAGGTCCACCGCCCCCGGCTCAGCGGACATACCCGAGGTCCTTCATCGCGTCCGCCAGCAGACCCAGGGCGTGCACGGAGCGTACGGAAGGGTCCAGTTCGATGCCCGGCACCTCGACGACCCTGTTCTCGCGCACCGCCGCCAGCCGGGAGACCACCGGGTCCGCGGCCATCGAGGCGCGCTTCTCGGCGGCGCTGTCGCCGGGCCTGCCGCGCTCGGACAGATCGCCGATCACGATGAAGTCGGGTTCCCGCCGGGCCACTTCCTCCCAGGAGACCTCCGGCCAGTCCTCGGCCACGTCGTCGAAGGCGTTCCTCGCGCCGACGATCCGGCTCATCTCGCTGGGCAGACCGGTCCGGCCCGCGACGTACGGCATGCCGTTGAGGACGGAGTAGAGGTAGACGACGGTGGGCTGCCCGCCGTCCCGGTCGGCGGCCCTGCCGGCGTTCTCACCGGCCTTGGCGACGGCGGCGCGCTGCTCGCGGGCGAGGCCCGCTGCCCGTTCCTCGCTGCCGAAGACCTTGCCGAGCTGCTCGTAGTCGGAGAAGAGCAGTTCGAAGGGGGTCTTTCCGGCCTCGTTCTGCTGCGGGCAGTCCACGGCGCTGACGAAGGCCGGGACCTTCAGGGCCGCCAGTTCCTCGCGGGTGCCGGCGCGGTCCTTCGTGTAGAGGTCGGCGGAGCCGGCCACGACGAAGTCGGGTGTGGCGGACCGTAGTTGCTCCCCGGTGGCGATCTTGGGGGCGATGACCGGCACCTCGGCGTACGCGTCCCGGTACCGCGCGGGGATCTTCGTCTTGAGGTTGGCCGTGCCGGCCATCCGGTCCTGGAGCCCCAGTTCCAGCAGGGTCTCGGTCGAGGTCTGGTCCAGGGCGACGGCGCGCTGCGGGGGCCGGTCGAAGGGGAGCTGCCGACCGCAACTGCCGATGGCCGCCCCGGGGGACGGTTTGCCGGCCGACGCGCGGTCGTCGGTGGCGGGGGTCGAGCAGCCTGCGGTCGAGAGGGCCAGGGCGAGCGCGAGGGGAGGGCCGATTCGGGCGCGGTGGCGCATGGGTTCTCCGGTCTGGGAAGGGCGTGGGTGTGGGCCGGGGCGTGGTCGCGCACCGGGCGGGAGTGCCTCGTCAGAAGGGTACTGTAATGGTTATCGTTTTCATTAAGATCCCCGGGTCGAGGTCCACCGAGCCGCGATCCGGTTCCCGCCGACGAACTTGGAGCACCGCACCGTGGCGACCACACCCCTGCCCGCGACGACCGAGACCGGTCCACCGCCCGCCCGTTCCCTCCTGCGCGACACCGCGTTCCTGCGCCTGTGGGCGGGCACCACCGCCTCCGGACTCGCGACCTGGGCCCTGCCCTTCGTGCTCGGCCTCGCGGTCCTGCACCGGGAGCTCGGCGCGGCCGGCCTGGGCCTGGTCCTCGCCGCCCGGACCGCCGGCTTCCTCCTCGCCGTCGCGGTCGGCGGGGTACTGGCGGACCGTCACTCGCGCCGCGCCGTCGTGTTCTGGTCCGCCCTCGCGGCCGCGGTCGCCGCCCCGCTGCTCGCTCTCGGCCTCGGCCGCTCGCTGGTGCTGATGACCCTCGCCGCCACTCTCGCGGGCGCCGGTCAGGGAGCCTGCCGCCCCGCCTTCCAGGCGCTCACCGCCGAGACCGTCGCCGCCGACCGCAGGCAGCAGGCCAACGCCGCCATGACCCTGGCGGTACGGACCTCCACGCTGGCGGGACCCACCCTGACGGCGCTGCTCGCGGCCTTCGTCGACGCCGGGACGCTGCTGCTGGGGATCGGGCTGCTCTGGCTGGTCGCCGCACTCCTGCCGGGCCGGGGCGCCGACGCGCACCCCTGCGCCGCGTCAGGAGCACCCGCCCCGCGCGCATCGCTGCGCGCCGAGTTCGTCGACGGCATACGCGAGGCCCGCCGGCACCCCTGGTTCCTCGCCGGACTCGGCGCCTTGACCGCCGTGATCGCGCTGGGCTACTCCGCCACGAGCGTGGCCCTGCCCCTGGTCAGCCGCGACCGCTACGGCACCGAGTGGGTACTGGCCGCGGCCATGACCGCCTACACCGTGGGCGCCCTCGGCGGCGCGCTGGTCACCGCCCGGCGGCGGCCCCGCTCCCAGGGGTGGAGCGCGTTCGCCGGACTGGCCCTCTACGGCTTCGCGCCGCTGAGCTTGATGCTGCCGGTCCACCCGGCCCTGGTGATCGCCGCGTACGCCGTGGCCGGCATCGGGATCGAGCTGTTCAACGTGCCGTGGTTCACGGCCACCCAGCGCGAGGTCGCCCCGGACAAGCTCGCCCGGGTCTCCTCACTGGACTTCCTGCTGTCCTACGGCCTCGCACCGGCGGGCCTCGCCCTGATCGCCCCGGCCATCGGCGTCTTCGGCGTCACCCCGGTCCTCGCGGTGTGCGCCGCGGCCTGCTTCCTGGTACCCGCCGCGGCCGCCCTCGTGCCCACCGCCCGCCACTTCGGGCGGGCGCCCGGGCCGAGGGCGGACTGACCTCAGCGCCGCGCCGGGACGATGGCGAAGACCGCGCCCTCCGGGTCCGCGACCGTGGCCTGCCGCCCGCGCGGGCCCTCGTGGGGCGGGTCGACGACGCGCCCGCCGAGTTCGACGACCCGGGCCGCCGCCACGTCGGTGTCCTCCACCTCGAAGTACGCCATCCAGTGCGGCCCCCGGTCGTGCGGCAGCGAGCGGCCGACGCCGTGCACGGCGGCCACCGGGCGGCCCTCCAGGTGCAGGGTCAGGTAGTCGAAGTCGTCGGAGGCCGTGGCGTGCGTCTGCGCCTCGTGGCCGAAGACGTGCTCGTAGAACTTCCCGACCGTCGACGTGTCCTGCGTGACCAGCTCGTTCCACACGGGGGTGCCCGGCCCGCCGTGCAGCCGGGTGCCCATGCGGCTCTGCGCCTGCCACAGCCCGAAGATGGCGCCCAGCGGGTCGGAGCAGATCGCCACCCGCCCCGCGATCCCGGCGTCCAGCGGACCCACCGCCACCGTGCCGCCGCAGGCGCGTACCGCTTCGGCGGTCGCGTCCGCGTCGTCCGTGGCGAGGTACGTCGTCCAGGCCACCGGCAGGTGCCGGTCCGGCGGCATCTCGCCGATGCCGGCCACCTCGTGGCCGTCCAGCACCGCGCGGACGTACGGGCCGAGCTGCTCGGGACCGGGTTCGTACTCCCAGCCGAACAGGTCGGCGTAGAAGTCCTCGGTGGTCCCGAGCCCGTGCACCATGAGGCTCACCCAGCACGGGGTACCGGGCGTGCGCCGGGTTGGTTCCGCTGCCTCGGTCATGTCAGCCGTCTCCTCCGTCGTGGCGCTTACCGGTGCTGATGCTTCCACTCCCGGGGACTCGGCGCGCCCCGACCGGGCCGCATCGAGGGGGCTCGGCGCGGAGTTGACCGGATCGGTGCGGCCCGCCGATGACGGGCTTGTTACGCGGGTGCGGGGCGGGGAGGAAGATGGCCGGCATGACTGCGAAATCTGCGATCCTCTCCGCCGCCGAACTGAGGACCGAGCTGGCGGGCTCCCGCCCGCCGGTGCTGCTGGACGTCCGCTGGCAGCTCGGCGGACCCGACCAGCGGCCCGCCTACGAGGCAGGACACCTGCCCGGGGCGGTGTACGTCGACCTCGACCACGAACTGGCAGGTCCGCCCGGGTCGGGTGGCCGGCACCCGCTGCCGGACCCGGAGGCCTTCGGGGAGGCGATGCGGCGGGCGGGCGTACCGGCGGAGGGGCCGGTCGTTGTGTACGACGGTGGTCTGGGCTGGGCGGCCGCTCGCGCGTGGTGGTTGCTGCGCTGGACAGGTCACCCGAACGTGCGGGTTCTGGACGGCGGCCTGGCCGCCTGGACGGCGGCCGGGGGCGCGGTGACGGCCGATCGGGTGACTGTTGCGGAGGGCGATTTCAAGCCAACTCCAGAAGCGGTCGGGCTGCTGGACGCGGACGCGGCGGCGCTGCGCGCGCGGGAAGGGGTCCTTCTGGACGCCCGGGCGGGGGAGCGTTACCGCGGCGAGGTCGAGCCGATCGACCCGGTCGGCGGCCACATCCCGGGTGCGCTGTCGGCTCCGACCACGGAGAACGTGGGTCCGGACGGGCGGTTCCTGCCCGCGGACGCCCTGCGCGCCCGGTTCGAGGAGCTCGGCGCGTCCGAAGGGACGGCGGTGGGGGTGTACTGCGGCTCGGGAGTCTCCGGAGCGCACGAGGTACTGGCCCTGAACGTGGCGGGCATCGAGTCGGACCTCTACGCGGGCAGCTGGTCGCACTGGTCCGCGGACCCGGCCCGCCCCGTCGCCACGGGTCCGGACCCCCAGTAGGACGGCAGGCGAAGCCGCCGCCGGGAGGACCCGGCGGCGGCGCCGCTACTCCTGCTTCTTGCGGCGGGTGCCGAAGACGATCTCGTCCCAGCTCGGTACCGCCGCCCGGCGACCGGGGCGGACCCCGTCGGCCTCGGCCTGGCGGTCGGTGGTGCCGGTCAGGCGGTCGCGGTGGCCCGCCACCGTACGGGGCATCAGGACATCGGCATACGCGGCGCCCGCACCCGCCGACGCGGCGGGGGCCGGCGGCTCCTCCGCCTCCGGTTCGGTCTCCGGGGCCTCGGTGCGCTCCGGGACCACCATGTCGCCGCGGAAGCTCGGGACCGCTTCCAGCAGGCTGGTCAGGGTGTCCCGCTCCTCCTCCGGTTCCGGCGTGGGCGCCGGCCGGCTGTCGGCCCGGTCCAGCTGCCGGTCGAGGGCGCGATCCAGTGGCCGGTCGCGCGGCAGCCGCGCGATCCTCGGTACGAAGGGGAAGCTCGGCTCCGGCGCCGCCGGCAGGTCCTCGGACTCGCCGATCAGCGAACGGGCCTCGTCGTCCACGGCCACGACCAGCCGGCGCGGCGGATCGTAGGTCCAGCTCGCCGAGTGCGGTTCGCCCGCGACCCGGTAGACGAGGAGGACCTCCCAGGTGCCGTCGTCGCGGCGCCAGGAGTCCCACTGGACGGATTCCTTCTCGGCGCCGCGCAGGCTCAGCCGCTCCTGCACGGCCTCGCCGAGCTGCGGGCCGGTGTTCTCGCCGGGACGGCGCACGGGAGTCTTGCGGGCACGCTCGGCCATGAACGCGCGCTCGGCGAGCACCGGACCCTCGAAGCGGCGCACGCGGTCGACGGGGATGCCGGCGAGTTGAGCGACCTCCTCCGCGGAGGCACCGGCCCGTATGCGGGCCTGGATGTCGCGGGGGCGGAGGTGGCTCTCCACCTCGATCTCGATCTGGTTCAGGCGCGCGCGATCGTTGCGGACGGCGGCGCGGAGCCGCTCATCGATCGGAAGCGTGTACTCCGTGCTGTCCGCAGCCTTGAGCACCAGTCGTGTGCCGTCATTGGAGACGGCCACGACACGCAGTTCGGGCATGGGGACCTCCCGGGTGGTGCCTGCCGACGTCACGTGCGTCGCTGCTTCCGCTAGTCGAGTGTGGCCTGCCCGGGTGCAGCCTGCCACAACCTTGCCGAGTTAAACCGGCGTGTCGGGCATGCGCCCTTGATCGCCGTTATGGCACGGTTACCTGTTGGGCACGCACAGTGACCGAACGGTTACTGTGCGCAGCAGGCGCCCGTGCAATACCGCGGCATCACCGGTCTTTGAGTGCCGTGTTCCATCAGTCGGCCCCCTCTCCCGAGTCCGGACATCCGAAAGGAAGGACGGCCCCAGGGCTCGCCACAGTACTCCATTCGGGCCACCTGGGTGGACCGCCGCGCCGCCGAACTTCTCCCGGACGGCGGGAGTTGGCCTGCCCTCGATCGGGTCCGACCTGCACCCGTGGTCCGTTTCGGGTGTCTTGCTTCACATAATCACCAGAAATGGAACTATCTGCTTCGCCCAGCGGTCGGTAACTCCTGAAAGAGGAGAAGCGCGAGAGGCGGGACAGACCGGGGATGGCGATGGGTCAGAAGGCGGCGCGGGAAGTCGAGGACGCACCGGAGAAGAAGAAGCTCGACCTGAGTGCGGCCCAGGTCGCCGGCTCCTCCCTCGCCACCGTCGCGGCGGCCCTGCTCGCCTCGAAGATGGGCGTCTACGGGACCATCCTCGGGGCCGGTGTGGTCAGCGTCGTCGCCACCGCGGGCGGGCCGCTCATCCAGCACCTCTTCCGGCGCACCGGAGACCAGCTGCGCGAGAGCGCCCGTCCGGGTGCCCGTCAGGTACCCCTGCCCCGCGAGGAGTCGCAGGCCGACGACACCCCGGAGCCGACGGCCACCGGGGAGTTCGGCGAGGCCACCGTGCACGGCACCCGCGTACGGGGCTGGAAGCGCACCGCGGTGGCCTCCGGCGCGGCCTTCGCCATCGCCATGGGCGGCCTCGGCACCTACGAGGCGATGGCCGGCACCTCCGTCAGCAGCGGCGGCGGCACCCTCTTCTCCGGCGGCACCCGTACGGCGGGCCAGGACCGGACTGCCCCGCCCCGGGAGGAGCCGGGCGGCGACGAGAAGCGCGGGCGGACCCCCGGGCCCGGCACCTCCCCGAGCCCCTCGAACCCGCCGGGCGGCCACAGCCCGAGCCCAGGGCCGAGCCCCTCGGGCTCCGCGAGCCCCGGGAACCCGGGGGCCTCCGGGGAGCCGACGCCCGGCACCTCCCCGTCGAAGCAGGGCCCGAGCTCGTCCCCGAGCCCCGCGCCACCGGCCCCGACGACCGGTCCCGCCGCGTCGGCCCCGGCGCCGCGGCAGAGCACCCCGCAGCCGTGACCGTCGTGACCGTTGCGAGGCGCCGGGGCCGGGACCGCCTCAGTCCCCCAGGACGCGCCGCAGGTAGTCGTTGCCGAAGACCCGGTCCGGGTCGAGCCGGTCGCGCAGCGCGGTGAACTCACCGAACCGCGGGTAGACCTCGGCGAAGTACCCCGCGTCCCGCGTGTGCACCTTGCCCCAGTGCGGACGCCCGCCGTGCGCGGTGAAGATGCGCTCGGCCGCCGTGAAGTAGCCCTGGTACGGGGTGCCCTTGTACATGTGCACCGCGATGTACGCCGTGTCGCGCCCGGAGGCCGTCGACAGCGTGATGTCGTCCGCCGGGGCCGTCCGCACCTCCACGGGGAAGCTGATCCGCAGTCCGGAGCGGTCGACCATCGCCCGCAGCTCCCGCAGCGCCTCGACCACGCGCTCGCGTGGAAGCGCGTACTCCATCTCCACGAAGCGCACCCGGCGCGGGCTGGTGAACACCTTGTACGGGATGTCCGTGTAGGTGCGCGCCGACAGGGCACGGCTGGCCACGCGGGCGATGGAGGGAATGCTCGCCGGTACCGCGCGGCCCAGCGAGTTGACGGCCTGGAAGAGGCCGTTGGAGAGCAACTCGTCCTCGATCCAGGCGCTCACCGGTCCGGGTGGGGCGGCGGGGCCCTGACTGCGGTTGTTCCGCTTGGTGTTGCAGTTGCCGGTGTGCGGGAACCAGTAGAACTCGAAGTGCTCGTTCTCCGCGAAGTGCTCCTCGAACTCGGCCGTCACCCGGTCGAAGCCCATCGGCTCCTCCCGGGCGGTGAGGAAGAAGATCGGCTCCACGGCGAAGGTGATCGCGGTGACGATGCCGAGTGCGCCGATGCCGAGCCGGGCCGCCGCGAAGACCTCGGGTTCCTCCTTCTCGGAGCAGGTCAGCAGCCGGCCGTCGGCCGTGACCAGTTCCAGGCCCTTGATCTGGGCGGCGATGGAGGCCGAGTCGCGGCCGGTGCCGTGGGTGCCGGTGCTGGCGGCGCCGGAGACCGTCTGCTCCATGATGTCGCCCATGTTGGTGAGCGAGAGGCCTTCCGCGGCCAGGGCCCGGTTGAGGTCCTTCAGGACCGTGCCGGCCGCCACCGTGACCGTGCCGGCGGCCCGGTCGATCGACCGGATCCCGGCCAGCGCCTGCGGGCGTACGAGCACCCCGTCGGTCGCGGCGGCCGCGGTGAAGGAGTGGCCGGTGCCGACCGCCTTCACCCGCAGCCCGTCCTCGGCGGCCCGGCGGACCGCCTCCTGGAGCTCCCCGACCGAGGCCGGGGTGACCACACGGGTCGGTGTGGCGGTGATGTTGCCCGCCCAGTTATGCCACGCGGTCCGTGCCCCGCCGCTCTTCCCTGCTGTCGCCGTCCCCATCGGTTGCTGGCTCCTCCCCTTGCGCCGGCCTCGTCAGCCGGCGGTATCCCGCGAACGCGACCGCCGCCGCGGCCACTCCCGCCGAGACGGAGACGACGTACCCGGTCTGCGCCCCGGCTGTGTCGACGACCCAGCCGGTCACGGAGGACCCGAGCGCGATTCCGACCGCGAGGCCGGTGCTGATCCAGGTCATGCCCTCGGTCAGCTTCGCGTGTGGCACGTGCGCCTCGATCAGGGCCATCGTGGTGATCATCGTGGGAGCGATGGCGAGGCCCGAGACGAAGAGCGCCACGGCCAGAAACGGAAGGTTCCCGGCCAGTAGGAGGGGGATCATACTCACGGCCATCGCACTGATGCCCAGTACCCAGCGAGGTTCGGCCTTGCCCTTGAAGTGCATCAGGCCGAAGACGATGCCCGCCAGGCAGGATCCGAACGCCCAGATCGCCAGGAACACCCCGCCGAGGGACTTGCTGCCGTTCTCCTCGGCGAAGGCCAGGGTGGCGACATCCACCGAGCCGAAGATCGCGCCGGTCGCGACGAAGGTCGCCACCAGGACCTGGAGGCCGGGGGAGCGCAGCGCCGACGAGCGGTCCGTGTGCTCCTGGTGCGGATGCGGCTCGGGCTCGGTCGCGGTCAGTGACGTCAGCCACCACACTCCGGTCACCAGGCAGACGAGGGCGACCACCGGACCGGCCTCGGGGAACCAGCCGGCCGACAGCGTGGCGGCCAGCGGCGGGCCGATGATGAAGCACAGCTCGTCGACGATGGACTCGAAGGAGTAGGCCGTGTGCAGCTGCGGGGTGTCGCGGAGCAGGGCCGTCCAGCGGGCCCGGACCATCGATCCGACGCTGGGTACGCAGCCGGCGACGACGGCGAAGACGAAGAGGGTCCAGGCCGGCCAGTCGTTGGCCGCCGCCACCAGCAGTCCGGTCACTGCGGCCGCCGCGGTCAGGGTGGCGGGGCGCAGGACCCGCCGCTGCCCGTACTGGTCGACCATCCGGGAGACCTGGGGGCCCACGGCCGCGGCGGACAGGGCGATGGTCGCGGTGATGCCGCCGGCGAGGGCGTAGCTGCCGCCCAGCTCCGTGATCATCGTGAGGACGCCGATGCCCACCATGGACAGCGGCATCCGGCCCAGGAGGCCGGCGGCTGTGAACCCCTTGGTGCCGGGGGTCGCGAATATCGCGCGGTAGGGACTGGGCAAGGTGGTGCCCTCCGTAAGGGATGGGTTCGGCTCAGACAGGTTACGGCTGCCGACAAGGCGCCCGCATGGGGAAAATTCCGACAGAAAGTTAGGGTGACCTTACCTGTTGTCCGAGGTGTGGGACGGGCCGGGTCCGTTGCCCGGGTGCGGGCGCCGGGTGGCAGGATTCGAGGCATGTCAGACCAGCTCCGTGCCCCCGACGGCGGCTCCGCCGCCCCTTACGACGCCCTCCTCCTGCTGTCCTTCGGCGGCCCCGAGGGACCCGACGACGTCGTGCCCTTCCTGGAGAACGTCACGCGCGGGCGCGGCATCCCGCGCGAGCGGCTCAAGGAGGTCGGGCAGCACTACTTCGGGTTCGGCGGGGTCAGCCCGATCAACGGGCAGAACCGTGAGCTGCTGGAGGCGCTCCGGGGGGACTTCGCCGGGCACGGGCTGGACCTGCCGGTCTACTGGGGCAACCGGAACTGGGCCCCGTACCTGACCGACGTGATGCGGGAGATGGCCGCCGACGGGCGCCGCCGCATCGCGGTGCTCGCGACCAGCGCCTACGCCTCGTACTCGGGCTGCCGCCAGTACCGCGAGAACCTCGCCGACGCGCTGGCCACCCTGGCCGAGGAGGGGGTGGAGCTGCCGCGGGTCGACAAGCTGCGCCACTACTTCAACCACCCCGGCTTCGTGGAGCCCATGATCGACGGCGTGGTGGCCTCGCTCGCCGAGCTCCCCGAGGAGGTGCGCTCCGGCGCGCACCTCGCCTTCACCACCCACTCCATCCCGACCGCCGCCGCGGACACCTCCGGCCCCGCCCCGGACCACACCGAGAACGGTGAGGGCGGGGCGTACGTCAAGCAGCACCTGGACGTCGCCCGGGTGATCGCGGACGAGGTCGCCGCCCGGACCGGGGTCGCGCACAACTGGGAGCTCGTCTACCAGTCCCGCAGCGGCGCCCCGCACATCCCGTGGCTGGAGCCGGACATCTGCGACCACCTGGAGGCCCTGCACGCCGCCGGTGCGCCCGCCGTCGTGATGGTGCCGATCGGCTTCGTCTCCGACCACATGGAAGTCCTCTACGACCTGGACACCGAGGCCACCGCGAAGGCGGCCGAGCTGGGCCTGCCCGTCCGGCGCTCGGCGACCGTCGGCGCCGATCCGCGCTTCGCCGGGGCGGTACGGGAGCTGGTGCTGGAGCGCGCCGCCAAGGAGCGCGGGGAGCAGCCGGCCGCGGAGTGCTGGGTGGGCACCCTGGGCCGCAGTCATGACCTGTGCGCGGTGGGCTGCTGCCCGGCGCGGGGCTCCCGGCCGGCGGCCGCGGGCGTGGACAGTCCGTACGCGTAGGAAGTAGGACCGTGATCACTGACGAGCTGAAGGCCGAACTGCTGGACGTGGGCCTGGAGGCCGCCCGGCAGGCCGGGGCCCTGCTGCGCGACGGCCGCCCGGCCGACCTGGCGGTGGCGGCGACCAAGAGCAGCCCGATCGACGTGGTGACCGAGATGGACATCGCGGCGGAGAAGCTGATCACCGGCATCCTCGCCGAGCGGCGGCCCGAGGACGGGCTGCTGGGCGAGGAGGGCGCGGACATCCCGGGTACGAGCGGCGTGCGCTGGGTCGTCGACCCGCTGGACGGCACCGTGAACTACCTCTACGGGCTGCCGAGCTGGGGTGTGTCCATCGCGGCCGAGTACGGGGGCGAGACCGTGGTGGGCGTCGTGGCGGCGCCGATGCGCCGGGAGACCTACCACGCGGTCCTCGGCGGCGGGGCGTGGCTGGGTACGACCCGCCTCGCCTGCCGGTCGGCGGCGCCCCTGGACCAGGCGCTGCTCGGGACCGGCTTCGCCTACGTGCAGACCCGGCGGGCCCGTCAGGCCGAGATCGCGGCGCGGATCATCCCGCTGGTACGGGACATCCGGCGGGGCGGGTCGGCGGCGCTGGACCTGTGCGACGTGGCGGCCGGGCGGCTGGACGGGTACTACGAGCGGGGACTCAACCCGTGGGACCTGGCGGCCGGCGACCTGATCGCCCGGGAGGCCGGAGCCCTGACGGGGGGCCGCCCGGCCGAGCCGGCCTCGGGCGAGCTGACGCTGGCCGCCACACCGGCCGTCTTCGCCTCGCTCCAGCCGCTGCTGGAGGAGTACGGGGCCTGGCACGACTGAACGCACGGAACGCGCTGAACGCACGGAACCCCGGACGCCCGCTCGGGCGTCCGGGGTTCACGTCGTGCAGGGGCCGTGCGGAGGTGGTGCGGAAGCAGAGGTCGTGCGGAAGTCGTGCAGGGGTCGTGCGGAATCAGGGGTCGTGCGGAAGTCGTGCGGGAAGAAGCAGTCCGGCAGATCGGGGGATCAGCAGGCGGGCACGGCGGCCGAGACCGGGACGCCGTGTTCGGCGGCCAGGCGCTGGAGGTCCTCCAGCTCGGCCTGCTCCACTTCCGCGAGGAAGTCGTCGCCCGTCTCGCGGGCGTGCCTGAGGTCCGACTGCGTGTTCCTGATGCGCTGCAGGAGACCCGCGGTGAATGCGTCCATGGTGGGTTCGCCCCCTCTTCGTGGGTCGGCGGCGGCACGTGGCTGTCCGCCGTCAGGGAGTGGATGGGGTGTGCTCTCGTCCTCCCCTGCACCCTGCGCCCAGAAACCTCGCAAGGCCCGGTAATCCTCACTTCCGCCCCGGCGGCCCCCACCGCGGGCCGCCTTACAGCCGGTTTATGGCCGAAACGGGCAGGATGGGCGACGCAATACACGTGTGCCCTTCTGGGCTCGGAGGAAGGAAACGACGTGCGCGTACTCGTCGTCGAGGACGAGCAGCTGCTCGCCGATGCGGTGGCCACCGGCCTGCGCCGGGAGGCCATGGCCGTGGACGTCGTGTACGACGGCGCCGCCGCCCTGGAACGGGTCGGGGTCAACGACTACGACGTGGTCGTGCTCGACCGGGACCTCCCGCTCGTGCACGGTGACGACGTGTGCCGGAAGATCGTCGAGCTCGGCATGCCCACCCGCGTGCTGATGCTGACCGCCTCCGGCGATGTGAGCGACCGGGTGGAGGGACTGGAGCTGGGCGCGGACGACTACCTGCCCAAGCCCTTCGCCTTCACCGAGCTGACCGCCCGCGTGCGGGCGCTCGGCCGGCGCACCACGGTCGCGCTGCCGCCCGTACTGGAGCGGGCCGGCATCAAGCTGGACCCGAACCGGAGAGAGGTGTTCCGCGAGGGCAAGGAGGTCCAGCTGGCGCCGAAGGAGTTCGCGGTGCTCGAAGTCCTCATGCGCAGCGAGGGCACTGTCGTCTCGGCGGAGCAGCTGCTGGAGAAGGCCTGGGACGAGAACACCGACCCCTTCACCAATGTCGTGCGGGTCACCGTCATGACCCTGCGCCGCAAGCTGGGCGAGCCGCCGGTCATCGTCACCGTGCCCGGTTCCGGATACCGGATTTGAAGCGCGTGCCCGTCACCCCGGCGCCACCGGTCGCACCACCGAAACCGACCTGGGACCCAGGCCAGGTCGAGGGTCCGTTCCCATGGCTGCGGCCGACCATCCGCATACGCCTCACCCTGCTGTACGGCGGGATGTTCCTGATCGCGGGCATCCTGCTGCTGTCGATCATCTACCTGCTGGCGGCGCAGGCGCTGCGGCAGGGCAATGCGCTGCCGTTCCAGATCGTCGGCGGCCAGGTCAAGGTCTCCAGCACCAACTGTCCGGGGGTGATGGGCGGCCCGCTGGAGCCGGAGCAGTTCAACGCGGCGGTCAACCAGTGCGTCCTCGAGCAGCGCCGGCACGCCCTGGACGACCTGCTCAGCCGGTCGCTCATGGCCCTGCTGGGCCTGAGCATCATCGCCTTCGCCTTCGGCTACGCGATGGCCGGCCGGGTGCTCTCGCCGCTCGGCAAGATCACCCGGACCGCGCGCCGGGTGGTCGGCTCCGACCTGACCCGGCGGATCGAGCTGGACGGGCCGGACGACGAGCTCAAGGAGCTCGCCGACACCTTCGACGAGATGCTCGACCGGCTGGAGCGTGCCTTCACGGCTCAGCAGAGGTTCGTGGCGAACGCCTCGCACGAGCTGCGGACCCCGCTCGCGATCAACCGGACGCTGCTGGAGGTCCACCTCTCCGATCCCGGGGCCCCCGTCGAGCTCCAGCAGCTCGGGAAGACCCTGCTGGCCACCAATGAGCGCAGTGAGCAGCTGGTCGAGGGCCTGCTGCTGCTGGCCCGGAGCGAGAACCAGATCGTCGAGCGCAAACCCGTGGACCTGGCGGAGGTCGCCTCGCGCGCCGTCGACCAGGTGCGCGGCGAGGCCGAGGCGAAGGGTGTGGAGATCCGCGGCGAGCGCGCGCCGGCCGTCGTGCAGGGCAACGGGGTGCTGCTGGAGCGGATCGCGCTCAACCTGGTGCAGAACGCCGTCCGGTACAACGTGCCGGAGGGCGGCTGGGTGGAGGTCGTCACCGAGGCCCAGCACGATCAGGCGGTCCTCCTGGTATCGAACACGGGTCCCGTTGTTCCCGCGTACGAGGTGGACAACCTCTTCGAGCCCTTCAGGCGGCTGCGTACGGAGCGCACGGGCAGTGACAAGGGTGTCGGGCTGGGTCTGTCGATCGCGCGCTCCGTGGCGCGCGCACACGGCGGCAGGATCCAGGCGATGCCCCGGGAAGGCGGTGGCCTCGTGATGCGTGTCACTCTTCCCTTGTGAGACGCCCACCCCGTGTTCGCTTTTGGCTGAATACTTGCCCTGTGAAATCAACCGGCCCTGTGTGATCGATCACAGTGGCCGGTGTCGGGGCATGTGCGTTCGGTGACCCCGGCGCGGCCGGAACGCCCGGGAAGTCCGGGTTTCCGGCCCCCCGGATGGCGGGAAATACACGGGGTGGCGTTTGTGCATGACGGCCCCCGGACCGTGTACGGTCCCGCTCGTCATCCCAGCCAATCGCCCTTCAGGCGGGCGGCTGGGTGTCGATTGAGTAACAGACCTTGATGTGAGGCAAAATCTCCGCCTCAGGTCGGGCACAAGTCCGGCCTCTCGTGCGTTACGTGCGCTGAGACACCGCTAACACCCAGAGGGGGAGAGCGAACAATGGCAACGGACTACGACACCCCGCGCAAGACCGACGATGACGTCGACAACGACAGCATTGAAGAGCTGAAGGCCCGGCGCAACGAGAAGTCCACCTCGTCCGCGGACATGGACGAATTCGACTCTGTCGAAAGCATGGAGCTTCCCGGTGCGGACCTCTCCAATGAGGAGCTGGCCGTCCGGGTCCTGCCCAAGCAGGCCGATGAGTTCACCTGCATGAGCTGCTTCCTGGTGCACCACCGCAGCCAGCTGGCGCGTGAGAAGAACGGCCAGCCGATCTGTCGCGACTGCGACTGAGAGGCGTCGGCCGTGGCTGGCTCGACACCCTTTCGGAAGCGTCGCTTCCGGAAAACCGGTGATTCGGCGGAGACGCAGGTGGCACCCATCGATCCGGAAACGGGTCCGGGAGCTTCCGGCGGCTCCGCCAGTGCGGCGATCGCCGTGCCGTCCGACACCGCCCCGGCGGTGCCGTCGGCCACCGAGCCCGACGAGGGGTCCCGGAACGGCTTCGGGGCTCGTCCGATGCAAGCCGTCAAGAACGGTGTGCGCAAGGGCGGCCAAGGTGTCAGGGCCATCACCCTGTACATCACCGACAGGATCATCGAGAACGCTCCACGCGTTCCGGTTCGGGACCTCGCGACGTTGCGCGCGCAGTTCCCGGGCCTCGGCCCCGAGCAGCTTGCCGACAAGCTGATTTCGGGAGCCGCCAACGCCTCCTCGACCGTGGGTGCGGGGGTGGGCGCGGCGGCCATGCTGCCGGTGCCGCCCGCGATGCCGGCGGAACTGGCGGCCGAGATCACCGCGGTCGCGGCCATCGAGCTGAAGCTCATCGCCGAGCTCCACGAGGTCTACGGCCAGCGGCCGCCCGGCAGCCTCAAGGACCGCAGCCTCGCCTACCTGACCGCCTGGACAGAGGAGCGCGGGGTCGACCTGACCAAGCCGACCACGCTGAACGCGGCGCTCGGCGGGCAGATGAAGCGCGAACTGCGCCAGCAGATCATGAAGCGGATGTTCCGCAACCTCCCGAACCTCATGCCGTTCATGGTGGGCGCCGCCGTCGGCGCGGTCATGAACCGGCGCGACACCCGCAAAGTCGCCGAGAAGGTCCGTAGTGACCTGCAGAGGCGCGCCGTGGACTGGGAGACCCTTCGCTCCCTGCCGCCCCTGGAGCAGCCCGTGCAGCCCCTTCCCGAGGCAACCAGGGCCGCCCTCGAGGTCTCGGATCCGTCCCTCTACGACTGAGGCCCTCCGCCGGGGCGGTCCGCCCCGGCGGACGACAGCCCGCGCGGACCGGTTCAGGCTGCCGGGGTCCGGGCGGCGAGCAGCGCCGCGACCAGGGCCTGCGGCTCGCGGGTGGAGACGTAGACGTACGGGGTCGGGTCGGCCGGGTCGGCGATCTCGATGCGGACCGCGGTCGGCACGTAGCTGCGCATCAGCATGAAGGCGCGGGTGTCCGCCTTGTACGTGCGCCAGGCGCGCGCCTCCTCGGCGTCCAGGATCTCGGGCTCGCCCAGGGCCGCCACCGGGATCCGCGCGTCCCCGGCCGCAAGCGCACCGTTCACCACGCGCACGCGCGCGGAGCCGTACGAACTCACCACCAGCCCGGCCAGCGCGGTGCCCCCGACGAGACCGGCCAGCAGGGCCATCGTGCCCAGCGGCAGGAGCATCAGCGCGCACGCGAGACCGGTCAGTACGGCGATGCCCCACCAGGAGCGGGGGGCGGTCAGGCGTTCGTCGTGGTGCGCGGTGGAGAGCTGCATACGGCCAAGCCTGCCACGAGGCGACCGGTGGGTAGCCGCGCGGGTAAGGTCTGCGGCTGTGAGTGGACGAAACACAGCGTTGACGCCCCCGGACGATGCCGCCGCACCGGTCCGGCATCCCGACGCGCCCGCACCCGGCGAACTCCTCGGTGCGCACTACGAGCACTGCTTCGGCTGCGGCGGGGGCCAGCCCCACGGGCTGCACCTGGAGGCCCGGGCGGGCGAGGGCGTGCGCGTCTCCGCCGAGTTCACCGTCAAGCCCGCGCACCAGGGCGCACCCGGCCTCGCCCACGGCGGGGTGCTCGCCACCGCGCTGGACGAGACGCTCGGTTCCCTGAACTGGCTGCTGCGCGTCATAGCCGTGACGGGGCGGCTGGAGACCGACTTCGTGCGGCCGGTGCCGGTGGACACCGTGCTGTACCTGGAGGCCGAGGTCACCGCCGTCGCCGGCCGGAAGATCTACTGCACGGCCGTCGGCCGGACGGGCGGACCGCAGGGCCCGGTCGCCGTGCGCGCCGACGCCCTCTTCATCGAGGTGAAGGTCGACCACTTCATCGACAACGGACGGCCCGAGGAGATCCGGGCGGCGATGGCCGACCCGGACCAGGTCAGGCGCGCACGCGCCTTTGAGGTGAACCCCTGATGTCCCAGACCAACCACGACGCGCACCGGCCGGTCGACGTGCTGATCCGCCGCGTCGACCCGGAGGTGCCGATTCCGGCGTACGGGCACCCCGGCGACGCCGGCTGCGACCTCGTCACGACCGAGGCCGCCGAGCTGGAGCCCGGCGAGCGCGCCGTCCTGCCCACCGGAGTCTCGATCGCCCTGCCCGACGGGTACGCGGCCTTCGTGCACCCGAGGTCGGGCCTGGCCGCCCGCTGCGGGCTCGCGCTCGTGAATGCCCCGGGGACGGTGGATGCCGGGTACCGTGGGGAGATCAAGGTGATCGTGGTCAATCTCGACCCTCGCGAGAGCGTCCGGTTCGAGCGTTTCGACCGCATTGCCCAGCTGGTTGTCCAGCGGGTCGAGAAGGTGCGCTTCCATGAGGTGGCGGAACTTCCCGGTTCGGCCCGGGCCGAGGGGGGTTTCGGCTCCACCGGCGGTCATGCGGCTGTGGCCGGATCCGGGGCTGGTCAGCAGGGTGGGAATGGCTACGCTTCGGTCGTAACCGACCGGGAAGGACAGTGACGTGTTCGGACGTCGCAAGAAGAACGATTCCGCCCATGACGGCGGCGCGGCCGAGCAGGTCGTGGACGGCGTCGGCGCTGAGCAGGACGACGCGGGCGGGCAGGAGGGCGCTGCCCAGCCGCGCCGGGTGAACCTGCCGCCGGCCCCGCGGCCCGACGGCCCCTGGGACGTCTCCGAGGTACTCGGGAACCCGGCCGACGGCCGGGTCGACCTGGGCGGCATCCTCGTACCCGGTGTCGAGGGCATGGAGCTGCGCGTCGAGGTCGCCGGTGACGCGATCGTGGCCGCGACCGTGGTGCTCGGCGACAGCGCCGTGCAGCTGCAGGCCTTTGCCGCGCCCAAGAAGGAAGGCATCTGGGGCGAGGTCCGTGAGGAGATCGCCACGGGTATCACCCAGCAGGGCGGCATCATCGACGAGGCCCAGGGAACGCTCGGCTGGGAGCTGCGCGCACAGGTGCCCGTACCGCTCCCGGACGGACAGACCGGCGCCCAGCTGGTCCGCTTCGTCGGGGTCGACGGCCCGCGCTGGTTCCTGCGCGGCGTCATCTCCGGACAGGGCGCGGTGCGCCCCGAATCGGCGGGTGTACTGGAGCAGATCTTCCGGGACACCGTCGTCGTCCGCGGTGACGGCCCGATGGCTCCCCGCGACCCGATCGTCCTGAAGCTGCCGAACGACGCCCAGATGGTGCCGGACGGCGTGCAGACGGACGACCAGGAAGGCTCCCGCTTCGGCGGCGGCATGGGGCAGCTCGAACGCGGCCCGGAGATCACCGAGGTCCGCTGACCTCGGACGGCCCCCTCGCACAGGGGGACCGTCACGTGTTTCGGCCGGTGGGCCCTACTCCTTCGGGGCGGGGCCCACCGGCTTGTCCGGGCCTGGTCCGGGCCCTCGTCCCGGCCGGTGAACGGCTTCGCGCGCGCTCGGCCCGCGCCGCGTCAGGGAACCGTCAGGGATCGGCGCACGGGCGCCGATCGGTGCGTGCACGGCGTGGACGTCCCGGAGAATGGGGCGCATGGGACGCGGCAAGCTCAGGATCTACCTCGGCGCGGCGCCCGGTGTGGGCAAGACCTACGCGATGCTCTCCGAGGGCCATCGCCGGGTGGAGCGCGGCGCGGACTGCGTCGTCGGCTTCGTCGAGCACCACGGCCGGCCGCGCACGGAGGTCATGCTCCATGGCCTCGAGCAGGTCGAGCGCAGGGCCCTGGCCTACCGGGGCGCCGAGTTCACCGAGATGGACGTGGACGCGCTCCTCGCCCGCAGGCCCGCCATAGCGCTGGTGGACGAGCTCGCGCACACCAATGTGCCCGGCTCGCGCAACGCCAAGCGCTGGCAGGACGTCGAGGAGCTGCTGCGGGCCGGCATCGACGTCGTGTCCACCGTGAACATCCAGCACCTGGAGTCCCTCGGGGACGTGGTCGAGTCGATCACCGGGGTGCGGCAGCGGGAGACCGTGCCGGACGAAGTGGTCCGCCGGGCCGATCAGGTCGAGCTGGTCGACATGTCCCCGCAGGCACTGCGCCGGCGGATGGCGCACGGGAACATATACCGACCCGAGAAGGTCGACGCGGCCCTGTCGAACTACTTCCGGCCGGGCAACCTCACCGCCCTGCGCGAGCTGGCGCTGCTGTGGGTGGCCGACCGGGCGGACGAGTACCTCCAGCAGTACCGCGGCGAGCACGGCATCGACTCGACCTGGCAGGCACGGGAGCGGATCGTCGTCGGGCTCACCGGCGGACCGGAGGGGCGCACCCTGATCCGGCGCGCCGCGCGGATGGCCGCCAAGGGCTCCGGCAGCGAGATCCTCGCCGTCTACATCGCCCGCAGCGACGGGCTGACCGCAGCCTCGCCGAAGGAGCTGGCGGTCCAGCGGACCCTGGTCGAGGACCTGGGCGGAACGTTTCACCATGTGATCGGCGACAGCATCCCCGACGCCCTGCTCGCCTTCGCGCGCGGGGTCAACGCCACCCAGATCGCGCTCGGCTCCAGTCGCCGCCGCTCGTGGCAGTACGTCTTCGGGCCCGGTGTCGGCGCCAGCGTCGCCCGCGACTCGGGGCCGGACCTCGACGTGCACATCGTCACCCACGAGCACGTCGCCAAGGGGCGCGGCCTGCCCGTCGTGCGCTCGGCCGCCCGGCTGGGCCGCACCCGGATCATGGCCGGCTGGGTGGTGGGGACGATCTTCCCCGTCCTGCTGTGCCTGCTGCTGACGCACATCGACGCGGACCTCGGCATCGCCAACGACATGCTGCTCTTCCTGGCGCTCACGGTGGCCGCCGCGCTGCTCGGCGGACTCTGGCCGGCCCTGGCCTCCGCCGCCCTCGGCTCGCTGCTGCTCAACTACTTCTTCGCGCCGCCGCTGCACCGGTTCACGGTGTCCGACCCGAAGAACATCGTCGCCATCGTCGTCTTCTTCGGGGTCGCCGTCTCGGTGGCCTCGGTGGTGGACGTGGCCGCCCGGCGCACCCACCAGGCGGCCCGGCTGCGCGCCGAGTCCGAGATCCTCTCCTTCCTGGCCGGCAGCGTGCTGCGCGGGGAGACCACCCTGGACGCGCTGCTGGAGCGGGTGCGCGAGACCTTCGCGATGGAGTCCGTGGCCCTGCTGGAGCGGGCAGGCGGCGTGGAGCCGTGGAAACCGGCCGGCAGCGTCGGCCCGAGCCCCGCCGCCCGGCCCGAGGACGCCGATGTGGACATGCCCATCGGGGACCACATGGCCCTGGCCCTGTCCGGGCGGGTGCTGCCCGCCGAGGACCGCCGGGTGCTCGGCGCCTTCGCGGCGCAGGCGGCCGTGGTCCTGGACCGCCAGCGGCTGGTCGGCGAGGCCGAGGAGGCCCGCCGGATGGCCGAGGGCAACCGGATCCGCACCGCGCTGCTGGCCGCCGTCAGCCATGACCTCCGTACGCCCCTGGCCTCCATCAAGGCGTCCGTCAGCTCCCTGCGCTCCGCCGACGTGGAGTGGTCCGAGGAGGACCGGGCCGAGCTCCTCGAAGGCATCGAGGACGGCGCCGACCGCCTCGACCACCTGGTGGGCAACCTGCTCGACATGTCGAGGCTGCAGACCGGCACCGTCACCCCGCTGATCCGGGAGATCGACCTCGACGAGGTGGTCCCGATGGCGCTGGGCGGCGTACCGGTGGACAGCGTGGTGCTGGACGTGCCCGAGGCGCTGCCCATGGTGGCCGTGGACCCGGGGCTACTGGAGCGGACCGTGGCCAACGTGGTGGAGAACGCCGTCAAGTACAGCCCGGCGGGGGATCCCGTCCTGGTGGCGGCCAGCTGCCTCGGCGACCGGGTCGAGGTACGGGTCGTCGACCGCGGGCGGGGCGTGCCCGACGAGGCCAAGGACCGGATCTTCGCCCCCTTCCAGCGCTACGGGGACGCCCCGCGCGGGGCCGGGGTGGGCCTCGGGCTCGCGGTCGCCCGCGGGTTCGCCGAGGCCATGGACGGCACGCTGACGGCCGAGGACACCCCCGGGGGCGGGCTGACCATGGTGCTCACCCTGCGCGCGGTGCGCGGCGGCCGGGTGGCGGACCCTGCCGCGGTGGACGGCGAGGACGCCGCCGCGAGCGGGGGCCCGGCCGTGGAACCGGTACAACCGATGGAACTCGATCACGACCGTGATCGGATGACGCGACAGAAGGCAGGACCTCAATGACCCGTGTGCTCGTGGTGGAAGACGAGCCGCAGATCGTCCGAGCCCTCGTGATCAACCTGAAGGCACGCAGGTACGAGGTCGACGCCGCGGCCGACGGCGCGAGCGCCCTGGAACTCGCGGCGGCCCGCCACCCCGACGTGGTCGTCCTCGACCTCGGGCTGCCGGACATGGACGGGGTCGAGGTCATCAGGGGCCTGCGCGGCTGGACCCGGGTGCCGATCCTGGTCCTCTCCGCCCGGCACAGCTCCGACGAGAAGGTCGAGGCGCTGGACGCGGGCGCCGACGACTACGTCACCAAGCCCTTCGGCATGGACGAGCTGCTGGCGCGGCTGCGCGCGGCCGTCCGCCGGGCGGAGCCGGCCGGTGGCGCCGGCGAGGACGCGGTGATCGTGGAGACCGCCGGCTTCACGGTGGACCTGGCCGCGAAGAAGGCGGTGCGCGAGGGCCGGGACGTACGGCTCACGCCCACCGAATGGCACCTGCTGGAGGTCCTGGTCCGCAACCGCGGCAAGCTGGTCAGCCAGAAGCAGCTGCTTCAGGAGGTCTGGGGCCCCTCGTACGGCACCGAGACGAACTACCTGCGGGTCTACATGGCCCAATTGAGGCGGAAACTGGAGGCCGACCCCTCGCATCCGCGGCACTTCATCACCGAGCCCGGCATGGGATACCGCTTCGAGCGGTAGTCGGCACGCCGGTACGCTTCCTGTATGAGTGCTGAACCGCGTCCCGAGAAGCTCGCGAAGCCGGCCAGGCCTGCGGGCCGGTTCCGCCGGATGATTGAGCGGCTGTCCACCTCGCAGGAGGAGCTGCATTCGGCGGAGCTGCAGGAGGACGCAGAAGCCGCGGGGTGTACGCGGATCTGCGACTGCGACGACCGTCAGATAGTCAAGGTGACCGGAACCCTGCGTACGGTCACCCTGCGGCCGCGCGCGGGCGTTCCCGCCCTGGAGGCCGAGCTCTTCGACGGCTCGGCCGCGCTGGACGTGGTCTGGCTCGGCCGTCGCTCGATCGTGGGAATCGAGCCCGGCCGACGCATGATTGCCTCAGGGCGCATCTCCATGACCCACGGCCGTCGGGTGCTCTTCAACCCGAAGTACGAACTCCGCCCGCTCGGACAGGAGCACTGACCGGTGACGTCACTCGACAAACCGTCCACCCCGGAACCGACCAGGCGGCCGCGCCATGCGGCCGGACAGGCTGCCGAGCCTGCCGAGGACCAGAAGGCCGTGACCCAGGCGGCGCTCTTCGACGCCTTCGGCGGTATTCGGGGCACCGTGGAGACGATGCTGCCCGGGCTGCTCTTCGTCATGATCTACACGATCAACAAGGACGTGAAGTGGTCCGCCATCGCGGCCGGCGCGGTCGCGATCCTGCTCGTGATCGTGCGGCTGCTGCGCAAGGACACCGTCAAGCACGCCTTCAGCGGCGTGTTCGGCGTGGGTGTCGGCGTGGCCTTCGCCCTCTTCACGGGCAGCGCGAAGGGCTTCTACCTGCCGGGCATGATCTACGGCGTGGGCCTCGGCGTGGCCTTCACGCTCTCGGCGCTGGTGGGCTTCCCGCTGCTGGGCGTGATCCTCGGCCCGGTGTTCAAGGAAAACCTCTCCTGGCGCACCCGTAACCCCGGGCGCAAGAAGGCGTACGTCAAGGCGAGCCTGGCCTGGGGCCTGATCTTCCTCGCCAAGTACGCGATCCTCTTCCCGCTGTACTGGTGGGGTGACGCGACGCAGCTGGGCTGGGTGCTCATCGCGCTCAAGCTCCCGCCTATGGTGCTCGCGGTGTACTTCACCTGGGTCTTCCTGGCCAAGGCGCCGCCGCCGATCGACGTGATCGCGGAGTGGGAGGCCAAGGAGGCCGCGGAGGCGGCCGCCAAGGGGCCCAACGCCTGACGGCCCGCAGCCGACGCGATGGGGCGGGACCGGCCTGCGAGGCCGGTCCCGCCCCATCGCGCTGCCGGGCCGCCGGACGGCGGGGTCCGCCGTCCGGCGGGCGTCGCTGGGATGGCCTACGGGGCCGGGCCCTGGCGTCGGCGCCGTGGGCCGGAGGCTCCGGCGGGCCCCGCAGCAGGGCGGCCGGGGAAGCCCGAAGGGGGCGCCCCGCACGGGGCGCCCCCTTCGTCGTCGAGCGTGCCCCCAGGGCTAGCGGCGGGCCTGGAGGAGGTCCTCCAGCTGCTCCTCGCGGGCCTGGGCGGCCACGAAGAGCAGCTCGTCGCCCGGCTCCAGGGTCTCCTCCCCGTGCGGGGTGAGGACCCGGTTGCCCCGGATGATCGTGACCAGCGAGGTGTCCTCGGGCCAGGCGATGTCGCCGATCTGCGTGCCCGCGACCGAGGAGTCGGCCGGCAGGGTCAGCTCGACGAGGTTGGCGTCGCCGTGGCTGAAGCGCAGCAGCCGTACCAGGTCGCCGACGCTGACGGCCTCCTCGACCAGGGCCGACATCAGGCGCGGCGTGGAGACGGCCACGTCGACGCCCCAGGACTCGTTGAAGAGCCACTCGTTCTTCGGGTTGTTCACGCGGGCCACCACGCGCGGGACCCCGTACTCGGTCTTGGCGAGCAGCGAGACGACCAGGTTGACCTTGTCGTCACCGGTGGCCGCGATGACCACGTTGCAGCGCTGGAGCGCGGCCTCGTCCAGCGAGGTGATCTCGCAGGCGTCGGCCAGCAGCCACTCGGCCTGCGGTACCCGCTCCACCGAGATGGCGGTCGGGGCCTTGTCGACGAGGAGCACCTCGTGGCCGTTCTCGAGCAGTTCGCCCGCGATGGAGCGACCCACCGCGCCTGCCCCGGCGATCGCGACCCTCATGCGTGTGCCTCCTCGGGGCCTTCGGCGAATGCCGCCTCGACCTTGTCGATCTCGTCCGTGCGCATCATCACGTGGACGAGGTCGCCCTCCTGCAGGACCGTCGCCGACGTGGGCAGCATGGCCTCGCCCAGGCGGGTGAGGAACGCCACGCGGACGCCCGTCTCCTCCTGGAGCTCGCTGACCTTGTGCCCGATCCAGGCGGCGGAGGTGTGCACCTCGGCGAGCTGCACGCCACCGCTGGGGTCGCGCCACAGCGGCTCGGCGCCCGAGGGCAGCAGCCGGCGCAGCATCTGGTCGGCGGTCCAGCGCACGGTGGCGACGGTGGGGATGCCGAGGCGCTGGTAGACCTCGGCGCGCTTGGGGTCGTAGATGCGGGCGGCGACGTTCTCGACGCCGAACATCTCACGGGCCACGCGGGCGGCGATGATGTTGGAATTGTCACCACTGCTGACGGCGGCGAAGGCGCCCGCGTCCTCGATCCCCGCCTCCCGCAGGGTGTCCTGGTCGAAACCGACCCCGGTGACGCGGCGGCCGCCGAATCCGGCGCCGAGCCGGCGGAATGCGGTGGGGTCCTGGTCGACGACAGCGACCGTATGACCCTGCTGTTCCAGGGTTTGCGCGAGGGCGGAGCCCACCCTTCCGCAACCCATGATCACGATGTGCACGGCCGTCCTTCCGGCTGTCAGCGACTCGCTGATTCCCAGCCTCATTGCATGCTCTGGTTTAACAGGGTCTCAGACCATGGGCCAAGCTACACACGGGCGGTCACCGGTGGGGCCTCTTGCGCCGCAGTCGTGCCGTAGTCGTGCTGCGGGCGGGGAGGAATTGCGGCGGGATTGCGGTATGAGGGGGTGGGGGGTTCGTCAGTCTGATTTCGAACGCTTACGATCCTCTGCGTGTCCAAACTGACCGACGTGCCCAAACGGATCCTGATCGGCCGGGCGCTACGCAGCGACCGCCTCGGAGAAACACTCCTTCCCAAGCGGATCGCCCTTCCCGTCTTCGCCTCCGACCCGCTGTCGTCCGTGGCATATGCCCCTGGCGAGGTCCTGCTGGTCCTGTCGATCGCGGGCGTGTCGGCGTACCACTACAGCCCCTGGATCGCACTCGCGGTCGTCGTGCTGATGTTCACCGTCGTGGCCTCCTACCGCCAGAACGTCCACGCCTATCCGAGCGGTGGCGGCGACTACGAGGTCGCGAACACCAACCTCGGCCCCCGGGCCGGCCTGACCGTGGCGAGCGCCCTGCTCGTCGACTACGTCCTGACCGTCGCCGTCTCGATCTCCTCCGGGGTCGAGAACCTCGGCTCCGCGGTGCATTTCGTCATCGAGCACAAGACGCTCTCGGCGACCGTCATGATCCTTCTGCTCACGCTGATGAACCTGCGCGGTGTGAAGGAATCCGGGAAGCTCTTCGCGATCCCGACCTATGTCTTCGTCGCCGCCGTATTCGTCATGATCGGCTGGGGTGCCTGGAAGGGCCTCGTCCTCGGCGAGACCCTGACGGCGCCGACCGCCGACCTCGAAATCAAGCCCGAGCAGCAGGGGCTGGCCGGCTTCGCGATGGTCTTCCTGCTGCTGAGGGCCTTCTCGTCCGGCTGTGCGGCCCTGACCGGCGTCGAGGCCATCAGCAACGGCGTACCCGCCTTCCGCAAGCCGAAGAGCAAGAACGCCGCGTCCACCCTCGCCTACATGGGCGGCCTGGCGGTCACCATGTTCTGCGGGATCATCGGCCTGGCCATGGCCAGCGACGTGAGGATGGCCGAGAACCCCGCCGAGGACCTGCTGGCGAACGGTGTCCCGGTCGGCCCCGAGTACATCCAGAACCCGGTGATCTCCCAGGTGGCCGAGGCCGTCTTCGGTGACGGCAGCTTCCTCTTCATCCTGCTGGCCGCCGCCACCGCGCTGGTGCTCTTCCTGGCGGCGAACACCGCTTACAACGGCTTCCCGCTGCTCGGCTCGATCCTCGCCCAGGACCGCTACCTGCCGCGTCAGCTGCACACCCGGGGCGACCGGCTCGCCTTCTCCAACGGCATCGTGCTCCTCGCCGGCGCGGCCATCCTGCTCGTCTGGATCTACGACGCGGACTCCACCAAGCTGATCCAGCTCTACATCGTCGGCGTGTTCGTCTCCTTCACGCTGAGCCAGATCGGCATGGTCCGGCACTGGAACCGCCACCTGAGGACGGAGCGCGACGCCGCCGCCCGCCGCCGGATGCACCGCTCCCGGGCGATCAACGCCTTCGGCGCCTTCTTCACCGGCATGGTGCTGGTCATCGTCCTCGCCACCAAGTTCACCCACGGTGCGTGGGTGGCCCTGCTCGGCATGCTGATCTTCTACGGCACCATGAGCGCGATCCGCAAGCACTACGACCGCGTCTCCGCCGAGATCGCCGCCGCCGAGGGCCCCAGCGACGACAGCGTGCGGCCCTCCCGGGTCCACTCGATCGTCCTGGTCTCCAAGGTGCACAAGCCCACGCTGCGCGCCCTGGCGTTCGCCAAGCTGACCCGCTCGGACACCCTGGAGGCGCTGAGCATCAGCGTGGACCCGGCCGAGACCAAGGCGCTGCGCGAGGAATGGGACCGGCGTGGGATCAACGTCCCGCTCAAGATCCTGGACTCGCCGTACCGCGAGATCACCCGCCCGGTGGTCGAGTACGTCAAGGGGCTGCGCAGCGAGAACCCGCGCGACGCCGTCAGCGTCTACATCCCCGAGTACGTCGTCGGCCGCTGGTACGAACACCTGCTGCACAACCAGAGCGCGCTGCGCCTGAAGGGCCGGCTCCTGTTCACGCCCGGTGTGATGGTCACTTCGGTGCCGTACCAGCTGGAGTCCTCGGAGCTCGCCAAGCGGCGGGCGAAGAAGCGCCAGGACTGGAACGCGCCGGGCGCGGTCCGCCGGGGCCCGGTGGACACCCCGCGGCCGCCGAAGGAGCCCACTTCCAAGGGCACCACGAAGGCCACCCCGAAGCGCTGAGCAGGTTGGTGAACGGCCGGACGAGATCCACGTAAACTGGTGGGTCGGTCGTCCGGCCGTTTTCCGTTGTTCCAGTTTTTTGGAGTCTCCCCACCATGACGAGCGTCGAGCAGAACGAGAAGCAGTCACTGGTCGGGGAGGAATACGAGGTCGAGGTCGGCCCCGTCGCGCACGGCGGGCACTGCATCGCCCGGACCGAGGACGGCCGCGTCCTGTTCGTCCGCCACACCCTGCCCGGTGAGAAGGTCGTCGCCAGGGTCACCGAGGGCGACATCGACTCCCGCTACCTGCGCGCCGACGCGATCACCGTGCTCGACGCCTCCAAGGACCGCGTCGAAGCCCCCTGCCCGTACGCCGGCCCCGGCAAGTGCGGCGGCTGCGACTGGCAGCACGCCAAGCCCGGCGCCCAGCGCCGGCTCAAGGGCGAGGTCGTCGCCGAGCAGCTGAAGCGGCTCGCCGGCCTCACCCCGGAAGAGGCCGGCTGGGACGGCACCGTCATGCCGGCCGAGGGCGACAAGCTGCCGGCCGGGCAGGTGCCGCAGTGGCGCACCCGCGTGCAGTTCGCCATCGACGAGGACGGCACCGTCGGCCTGCGCCGCCACCGCTCGCACGAGATCGAGGCGGTCGAGCACTGCATGATCGCGGCGCCGGGAGTCAGCGAACTGGGGATCGAGAAGCAGGACTGGCCGCAGATGGCCACGGTCGAGGCCATCGCGGCGACCGGCTCCCAGGACCGCCAGGTCGTCCTGACCCCGCGCCCCGGCGGCCGTCTTCCGCTCGTGGAGCTGGACAAGCCGGTCTCCGTGCTGCGCGTGGAGGAGAAGGACGGCGGGGTCCACCGCGTCCACGGCCGCCCCTTCGTCCGCGAGCGCGCGGACGGCCGTACGTACCGCGTGGGCATGGGCGGCTTCTGGCAGGTCCACCCGCAGGCCGCGGACACCCTGATCAAGGCCGTCATGCAGGGCCTGATGCCGCGTAAGGGCGAGATGGCCCTCGACCTCTACTGCGGCGTCGGCATCTTCGCGGGCGCGCTCGCGGAGCGCCTGGGCGAGACGGGCGCGGTGCTCGGCATCGAGTCGACGAAGCGCGCGGTGGAGGACGCCCGCCACAACCTGGCGGACTTCCCGCGGGTCCGCATCGAGCAGGGCAAGGTCGAGCAGATCCTCCCGAAGACGGGGATCACGGAGTGTGACCTGGTCGTCCTCGACCCGCCGCGCGCGGGCGCCGGCAAGCAGACGGTCGGCCAGGTGGCCGGCCTCACCCCGCGCCGCATCGCGTACGTGGCGTGCGACCCGGCGGCACTGGCGCGCGACCTCGGCTACTTCAAGGACAACGGCTACAAGGTCCGCACGCTCCGCGTCTTCGACCTCTTCCCGATGACCCATCATGTCGAGTGCGTCGCGATCCTTGAACCCGTTGGAAAGGGCCTCTGACCTGCAGGTTAGGGCAGTGTGCGTTATGTGCGCTGTGGGCGTTACGGGCGATATCTTGACGCAGATTTGACGCTCGTGACGCACGTTTGACGCACGCCGCCTACGTTGCTTGACGAGCCGTCAGGCGCGTGGTGGGCGCCTCTCGCGGGAGATCGTGATCTTGCTGCGGGGGGCGCTCATCTCGATGGTGGGTGACCGCGTTGGTCGTTGTCCGACCCGCGCTCTCCCCTTACCTTCCCGAACACGCTCTGTGACAATTCGAGGGAAGCTCGCGACTAGTAGCCGGGACCGTAGGGGCTCCATCCGTGCAGGAACGGCTGCAGATCATCGGCGCGCGGTTCGGGGATATCCGGCAGACGGAGTGTCCCGTTGAGTGGGTTCAGGCGCTGCACATGGCCCGAGGCCCAAGCGATCCATGCCTCGGCTTCGTCTCTTTCTGGACCAATCGGCAGGGTCTGTGCGTGGAGGTGGAGAGCGTCGATGTACTCGGCGAGGCCCGCTGCGTGACGCCATGCCTTTTCTTGCGCTTCGAGTCGCTGGACGCGGACTGTCTCGGCGTAGTCGATCTTTGCCTGTTTCATCGCGGCTTCCCACCGGAGCCGCTTATCCCGTGCTGCCTCCAGGTCGGCCAGCCGTTTGCGTTCGGCAGCTTCCCCTCGGAGTTCCACCTCCTGCACGATCTCGGCGAGCTGGTCCTCCAGCGGTCGCGCGGCCGTGTCGGCCCACTCGTCAGTCCTGTGCCGTAGCCCGCCGCTGATGCAGATCCTCAGGCGTTCAGCGGGGGAGTGGTCGTACCGAGGAATCCGGACCCAGGAGTGCTTTTCGGCGTCCGAGAGCTCCTTCTTCGTGGGGATGTGGTCGGCACGGTCCTGTTCCTGCAGGATCAGGAAATCGCATCGCTGGCCCTGGGCTGTGATGGTGAAGTGGGGCGAGCCGCCTCGCCGGCGATGCGTTGCGGGGGCGCTCTCGGCCGTACCGAACGCGCTGGCATACCCCAGCTTCTGCGTCGCGGTGAGCAGTGCGTGGATGAGGCGGAAGGCTCTGCCCTGCACGGCTTTGGTCAGTGCCATGGGCTGGGGGTGAGCCTGCAGAGATCTGACGACGGGGTGTGGAGTGGGGAGCCGTGCCGGTACTGAAACGGGTGACAGGACGGCCAAGCGCCAGGCTGGGGTGTCGACCAGCCGGATTTCGTATCCGTCGCGGCACCAGCCTGCGTGCAGTTCCTTGGTTGCGGGGATCTTTCCCGAGCGCCGTGCTGCGGCAACGCGGATAGGCCATTTCTCGGTCTCCCGACCGGTGGCTTCGCGTTTCACGATTCGGCCGCCAGCTTCGGCAAGCTCTTCCAGAAGCTGCTCGGTGACGGTCTTGGACTTCTTTCGCGGGAGGGGCCTGCTTCCCGGCGATGGCGGAGGCGAGGCTGCCTTAACACTGGGCTTCTCGTCCTCGGCCCCATCAGGCGAATGGATTCCAGTCCGTGGCGTGGGCACGGTGTCTCTGCTGCGGGGCTGATCGGGGGGAGGGGCTCCGTGGTCAAGGTATTGCTGGCCGGCCTTGGTGAGTGCGACGGACCACTGCCCCTGGCGCCTGGTGACTTTGACCAGTCCCCGGCTGTGAAGGGCTTGGCAGCTGAGTTTGTGCGCGGTCCCCTCCCATACGCCGTCAGGGCAGCCTTCGCCGACCCATTGCAGCACCTGGTGCTGCCGTTCGTTTAGCTCTCGCGGCACATGAACTCCCCACCGTGCGAATGCCTTACGGGCATGCTCTCAGTCGCACTCCGACTGGCGCGGTCGAAGGGGGACGGAGGCTGGCAGGCGGCGATGAAGATTCGGACAGATGTAGGCATGGCCCCTTGTGGTGGCTAGGCTCGCAGTCGTTCGTTGGTGGCCGCCGTGGACGCTTGCTGGTCGGCCTGTGACGGGTGCTGGCCGTTTCGTGATCATCCGAGGAGGCGGCCGACGGGTGTACGAGGGCCCGTACTAGCCTGACCATCCGTGCTGAGGCGTTCGCGTGTCTTGGGCAGGGGAAGGCTGGTTAGGGGTGTCGGTCCGGCTGGGCTGCCGTCAGGAGGGGGACTGGCGAGTGGATCGTGTGAACGTCAGCCGCCCGTGCTTCCGGTGATGGGTGCCTGGGGATAAGCAGGGGCGTGCAGACGCACCGCAGACGAGGGTGTCAGTTCGAAACGAGAGCGGGTTGGTTCATGTCGGTCGTGGCGCGAGAGCAGATGGAGGTCGTCGCAGGTGCGCTGGCTCCCTGCGACCTTGTGCCCCGCGAGGCGGAGCTCGCGCTCGTCGAAGCCTTCGGGACGGAAGCCGTTGTGGCCTATCGGTATGACGCGCTCGAGCGGGAGCGGCGGGCAGCTGAAGGGATGCCGCCGCTGACACGACCTGACGTGCTGAATCTCCTCATGTCGCTGCCCCTGGGCGAGCCGGTTCCTATCGGCTCCTTGAGCGTGAGGGAGGGGCGGGTACTGAAGTCCCTGCCGAAGGGCGCGGCGGTTCGCCGAGACGGGTCGATCACCCGTCGAGCGGCGCAGCCTGTCCATATCGACATGGCGTTCGTGCCTGGCCGAAGCTGGGAGTCGGCGATGGAGATGGCCGAGCTCTTTACTCCGTTCTGTTCGCGCGCGGTAGTGGTGGACGGTGCATTGCGGCGTAAGGATGATGCTGTGATGCGCGCGGACTTTTTCGGCATCGGCCTGCTCACGCTTCAGGCGGACACGGTGGAAGTGGTGGTGCCGCCGCGTCCCTTCGTACGCAGACGTCATACCGTCGCCGGCTGGAAGTTCTTGGAAGATCTCCACCGCCAGCTCCCCTGAGCGCCCCGTCCGCGGCTTGCTAGGGGGCGATGGGAAGCGTCGCCCACGCTTTGAGCGGCGCGGGCTCCTGGAATCCGGACCTGGGGCTGGCGCCCAGGCCGATGCGCTGGTTCTCCAACGCGTAGCGGTCGATCGCGGCCGCGCACTTGTCGCGCCACCATGTCTTGCGCGGAGTGCCTGGCTGGTAGCCGGCCATTTCGGTGACCCAGTTGCTCCACGTGAGGACGGTGTGGTTGTCGGCCTCGCGCCGGGTTTCGCCGTCAGGCAGGCAGAAGCGATCGAGGCCACGCCCGTCGCACTCCTCGCAGGAGCAGGTTGCGGGATCATCGTTGCCGTACAGTCTGGCGAGGGACGCAGCGCCCTTGAAGCACATGAGCTCCGGCATCAACACGTGCGGGTATATGGGGCCCCCAGGTGGTTTGCCGATCTGAGCCTTCTCGCTGGGTGGGATCGCGTGACGGAGTGAACTCTGCACGCCGATGCCCGCGCAGAACGCTCCGTGTGCTATGGCGTCGAGCGCTGCGAGATCCGTGCGCAGAAGCGCCGTGTGTTCGACGCTGGCCAGCAGGCTGCGCAGGTTGGCCGGTATGTCCTTGGTCTGCTTCAGCGGGTCGAACTGGCGGAAGAGAATGAGGGCTTTTGGGTGCCGGATCTTCGTGCAGACCGCTATGAGTTGACCGATGTTCTCGCGGTTCAGCCACGTGACGTCGACGGGGAGCGTCACGATGGTGTCGGCGCGTTCGATCTTGTTGGCCTCGCGCATCACGGCCTTGAGCGTCTTGGAGTCCGCCGGCGGAATGTAGCCGGTCGGAGTCAGCGCAGCGCTCGCGCCTCGGACCTTCTGGAAGGCCAGTGAGGTGTCTACCGAGGCAAAGAGTTCATCGGTGGGCACCATGAACGGCTCGTCTGCCGTCGCGACGTAGCTTGTGTAGGGGGCGCTGTCGATCAGGAGCGTGCCTTCGTAACCCGCCGTGGTGCGAAGGTGGAAGGCCCGCTCGTTGGCTTTCGCCCCGGTCATCACCACGCCGCTGAAATCGTCGTCCAGCGCGGGGCGCGGCCGCGGAAGGTTGAGGGCGTTTTCATGGAGCAGTACCCGGTCCTGCAGAAGGGGCACGGCGGCAACGGTGTGGTCAAGCGTCTTCAAGGCGGGCGGACGCCGCCTCGGGGAGGGGGTGTTGCTCATGAATCACCTCGCAGATGAGTCCGGCACATCCTTGTGTCCGGACGGAGAAGAAGCGCACAAGTAGATCTCGTGGAACTCCTCCCGACCCAGGCCCGCCAGGTGGGCGGTCTCGGTCGGACTGAGGTGGAGCTGCTCCTCAAGCCGGGTGACGGCTTGAGCGAGATGACGCGGGGTTTCGCGCCGGATAGTGGTCGGCTCGTTGGTGCGATAGCCCAGTGCGGACAACTCGACCATGAGCGTGCGGTACTGCCATTCGCTGACAACGCCCAGGTCCATGGCTCGTCTGATGAGAGCTGCCATCGACACCCCCCACCGGGCCTTGAGGTCCAGCAGGCGGGACACGTCGATGCCTGGCTTCAGTTCGGGCAGGACGGCATCGTGGGGCATGAGAAATTCGGCGGCGAACCGATTGGCCTGATCTTCTTGCACGCGTCCTTCGCCGGGTTCGCCGTGCATCACCAGGTGCCCCAGTTCGTGCGCGAGACTGAAGCGGGAGCGGTCAGCGGGAGCGGTGGAGTTGAGGAGCACCAGCGGTGCCTTGTCCGTAGGCCACTGGCTTACCGCGTCGAGCGCGGGAGTGCAGAGGTCGCGGACTACGACCAGTGCGCCGGCGCCTTCGAGTAGGGCGACCATGTCATCGACGGGGCCTGCGGGGACGCTCCATTCCTCGCGGACCGTCTCCGCCGCGTCGGCCGGGGTGTCGAAATCGTTGACCTCGATACGCCGGAACTGGATACGGGGGTGGAAGTCTGCTGCCTGGGTCAGGGATTCCACCTGGAGGCGGGTAAGCGCCAACGTCGCATGGATCCGACGCAGGGCAGGCGCCCCCATGGAGGCGCGCTTACGGTGATGGATCAGCCCTACGCCTGTCCCGGCCGTATCGGAAGTGCTGCACAGCAGGTCGGCGGTGTAGTGGAGTGCGTCGGCGAACAGTTGCACGCGCTCACCCCTGACGGGGATCCGGCCGGCTTCGGCTCGGCTCACGTACCCCTGGGTGATACGAGTGCCTTCAAGACGTGACAACTCGCCAGCGAGGTCGGACTGCGTCCAGCCACGCGAGTCGCGGGCCAGCGTGAGCATGGTGGGGTCCGCCACCAAGCTGCTCCGGTCGCGCACGGTCCACCTCCAGCCCTGGCGAAGTCAACTCCCCAGAGAGTACACGTGTTTATGCCCAAAAATATTCCGCACTTGATCCATAGGTTGTCGTGGTTCCAGATATACCAGGGCCCACTGACAGTCCAGCCCTGCCCCGAGGCGGTCTCTCATGTCGCCGGGTAGTAGGCGTCGGAGAGCAAGAAGCCCCGGTCCCGCCATGGAGCTTGGCGAGGCCGGGGTCTGGTGAAGCTGCCGCGAAGGGCGTTGGCGCGGTGTGCTGTCAGCGAGAGATGAAGTCGCGCAGTTCGCGCTGGAGGGCTGCCTTGGGCTTGGCGCCGACGATGGTCTTGGTGACCCGGCCGCCGACGAAGACATTCATCGTCGGGATGGACATGACTCCGTACGCAGCGGCCGTCTCCGGGTTCTCGTCGATGTTGAGCTTGACGATCTCGATCTGGTCGCCATGTTCTGCGGCGATGGCTTCCAGCGACGGGGCCAGCTGGCGGCAGGGGCCGCACCAGGCCGCACCCTCGCCGGCGGACTCGCCTCCACGGTCTTCGCACCCTGACCGTGGTTCTTGCCGAGCACTTGAGCTGGCGCACCACATACGCGCTCCTCGCCCTGATCCTCGCCGTAGTCACCATCCCCGCGCACGCCCTGGCACTCCGCGCGCCCTGGCCGCCCGCACCGCCCTCACCGCCAGCGCCACCCGTCATCGACCGCACCCCGGTCACTCGCAATCGCCCCTTTCTCCTCCTGGCCGCGGCCTTCACTCTGTCCAGCTTCGCCATGTACGCCGTCGTCGTGGGTCTCATCCCACTCCTCACGGAACGCGGCGCGAACCCGACAACCGCCGCCTGGGCACTCGGACTCGGCGGCGCCGGCCAGACCCTCGGCCGCACCTTGTACACGGGCCTCTCAGCCCGAACGTCCGTCACGACCCGCACGGTCACCCTCATCACCCTCGGCGGTATGACCACGGCGGCTCTCGCCCTCATCCCGGGCCCCATGCCCCTGCTGGTCGCCCTTGCGATCGTCACCGGAATCGTCCGAGGCAACCTCACCCTCCTCCAGGCCACTGCCGTCACCGACCGCTGGGGCACCACCCACTACGGCCGCCTCTCAGGACTCCTCGGCGCACCAGCCCGCATCGTGGCGGCGCTGGCCCCCTGGGCCGGAGCCGCACTCGCCGCCCCACTCGGCGGCTACCCCCACCTTTTCGCGACCCTTGCCGCTCTCTCCGTCGTGGCCGCATGTCTCGCCCTAGTGGCATCGAGGGAGAGCCACACCCGGTCGCTGCCCAGGTCGGCTCCGAGCGGCAAACCAGCGTCAGGGTCGCGCCCGTAGGGCACATGGCGGAGGTCGCAAAGTCGGATCTGCAAGGCTGTGACCTGAGGCGGCCTCGGTGGGGTGGAGTTGGAGCTGAGGGAAGGCGTCCTCCTAGGCGGCGCGCACACCGCGGCCGGCGGCCGTGGCGCACTGCCTCCTCAGCCTTGCGCAGTGGTCGCCTGGAGGCCTCCGTCAGATCTCTTTCCGGTTCGGAGGTGAGGACGGTGGTGGGGCTGGGGGCGGCGAGTGTGGCGTCGAAGCGGCGTGCCGGGCGAGGGGGTCGGCGACAGGTTCCGCGACCAGCCGGGAGAGGATCCACATCAGGGCGGGGCGGTTGATCCGGGGGGTGGATGACCTCGACGAGGGTGGCTGCGGAGGTGATGACCCGGAGGTTGTCGCCGAGCAAACTGGCCTGTCCGGCGGTTGTCCCGCGCATCAGGCTGCGTGCGGCGCATGCTCATGGCCCCGCCGTTCCGTCCTGGCCCGACCTCGGCATCGCCGTTGCCGGCGGCGTCCGTGACGGGTCAGGCGTGCCATTCCAGTCGTACGGGCTCACGGGCCGCGGCAAGGGCACCGTCGAGGTCGGCGAGGCGTTCGGCGAGGGTCGTGGTGGCGATACGGGATGGGAGGGCTGCCGAGAACTTTAGGCCGCGGACGGCCCGTGGGTCGACGGTGGGCAGTGTGAGGGAGTCGGGGAGTTCGGCGCGGGCGGCTTTCCAGTCGGCGGGGGAGAGGTCTTGGCGGAGCCGGACGTGGGTGTCGGTGGGGCGCTGCACGGGGTCGGCGAGGTTGCCGAGGGAGGCGGCGAGGGTGGCGTTGGCGCGGTAGCCGGCCCAGGTCCACCACCGGGCGGCGTCCGCGTCGCGGACCAGGAGGGAGCCCGCAGGGTGAACTTCCCGGGTTGCGCGGTCCGTTCTGAGTTCAGCGAGGATCACGGTGGCGCGGCGGGTGAGGCGGACGTCGGGGTCGGTACCGAGGAGGACGTCACGCATGGAGCGGGTGAGCGCGTACGACAGGCCACGGGTTTCGTTGCCTTGCCATTTGGCGACGCCGCCGTCCTCGACGGGTTCGACGAAGGCGCGGCGCCGGGCCCAGTCGATGAACGTGATCTGCCAGCTGCGGCCGGCCAGGAGGAGCCTGCGTGGCCCCTGTCGTTCCTCGGTGAGGACAGCGGGGTCGGTGGTGCCGATCTCGGTACGTCCGGCGAGCACGGTGAACTCGGGAGGCGCGGTAAAGGAAGCGGTCAGTTCCATGAAGTGCCGACGCCCGAAGTGCTTCTCGGCTTCGGGGCCGATGAACAGCATGCCGCCGTCGTTGTCGAGGAAACCTTCGGAGACGAGGTGCGAGAGGAGTGGCGCGGCGGAGCGGTCGAAGGGGGCTAGGCCGTTCCACTGCCTGGGCCACAGCCGATCACCGATGCGGTGCTCCTGCAAGGTGACGGCGAGGAGTTGCTGGGCGACGAGGTGGCGGGGAGAGGGCGGCGGAGTGACGGCCTCCACCCAGCCGCGGGACCACAGGGTGAGCAGGCCGGCGGCCTGGAGCAGGCTGCTGGGCCGGGTGGCGAGGAAGAGGCAGTTGCGAGCGGTGCCGCTGCGGCGTCCGGTGCGGCCGATGCGCTGCAGGAACGAGGCGACGCTGCCGGGGGAGTCGATCTGGACGACTCGGTCGAGGTCGCCGACATCGATGCCGAGTTCCAGGGTGGAGGTGGACACGATGACGCAGTCGCGCGCCTCGGCGAACGCCTGCTCGGAGCGTGCGCGTTCGTCGGTGGAGAGGGAGGCGTGGGACAGGAAGACGGTGACCTCGCGGGCGCGCAGAGCCGCGCCGAGCTCCTCCACCTGCTTGCGGGAGTCGCAGAAGACCAGCCGCTTCTCGCCGCGGTGCAGGGCGGAGATCACCTTGGCGGCGTTGGCCAGCGAGCCGACGTAGTCGAGTTCGACGTCTCCGTCGGGGCGGGGGAGACCACCGGAACCAGAGGTATTGTCACCTGCGGGGAGGGTGACACCCGGGGCGATGACCCGGCCCGACCGGCCGGTGGGGCTCGCGCCCTGGAGCCAGGTGAGCAGGGCGTCGGGGTTACCGACGGTGGCGGAGAGGCCGATGCGCTGGATGCGGTGGCCGGTCAGCCGTTCCAGGCGTTCGAGTACGGCGAGCAGGTGCCAGCCGCGGTCGTCCCCGGCGAAGGCGTGCACCTCGTCGACGACGACGGCGCGCACCCGGCCCAGTGTGTGCGTGTGGTCGGTCTTGACGCTGATGAGCATCGCTTCGAGGGACTCGGGTGTGGTGAGCAGGAAGTCCGGGGAATCGGTACGGATACGGCGGCGTACGGACTCGGGGGTGTCCCCGTGCCACAGGGCGGCTCGGCGTCCCACCCACTGGGCGTACCCGTCGATCCGGGGCGCCAGGTTGTTCAGGAGTGCCTTGAGCGGGCAGAGGTACAGCACGCCTGTGCCCGTCCAGCTTTGCTGGTTCATCCGCGTCAGCAAGGGGAACACCGCGGCCTCGGTCTTGCCTCCGGCGGTGGGGGCGAGCAGGAGGGCGTCCTCACCGGCGAGCAGCGGTGTGACGGCTTCCGCCTGCAGCGGGCGGAGCCCGCGCCAGCCGAGGGTGTTGACGATGTGGTGTCCGAGGATCGGGTCGAGCAGGTCGAAGACGTCGGCCGGGTCCGGGGGGACCGTCATGACGACTTCGATTCCGTACTCGGCTCGGAAGCGGTGTCCACGAATGGTTCCAGTTCCAGCTCGATGTCGTCGGCGCCGGCTGCGTTGCGTTCCGTGGGAGTGAGTTCGGCGCTGTCCAGGGTGAGGGCGTAGTGCTTGCGAGGGTCGAAGTCGTCGAACTCGTCGATCCGGTCCAGCACGTCGGCGACGAGTTTGCGCAGGTACAGACGTGGTGCGATGCCGACCTTGCCACCGAGCGATCCGGTGAGCGAGCGGGCCAGCTCTTCCAGGTAGGTGTCGTCGGCGTAGGTGGCGAGACGGTCGGGCCGGCGGGCGTCGGCCGCGTAGATCTCGCGGACCTTGCGGCCCAGTTCGCCGAGCGAGGCCAGGTCGAATCCGGGCAGGCGAAGCTGCACGGCCCGCGGGGAGTCGAAGCGGGGGTCGGTGGTGAAGTCGGTGGCCAGGCGCTGGGCCAGCGGGGGGAGGCGCTGGACGCCCTGCGGCCCGTCGTAGAAGGCGGGGGTACCGGTGATGACGAGGAACAGCCCGGGGAACCGGCCGCTGTCGATCTCGTCGAGGAGCTGGCGCAGTGCGTTGAGGGACTTCTCCCGTACGTCGCCCCGCACCCGCTGCAGAGTCTCCACCTCGTCGAGGACGAGCAGTAGGCCCGGATGCCCGCAGTCGCGCAGGACGGTCAGCAGCCCCTGGAGGAATCCCAGGGCGCCGAAGTGGTCGAGGTCGCCGCGGATTCCGGCGGAGCGTTTGGCGGCGGCGGCCACGGATTTCTGTCCGCCGAGCCAGGCGATGAGTGCTTCGGCCTGCGGCCCGTCGCCCGAGGCCACGGCCCGGTGGTAGCCGCGCAGTGCGGCGGAGAAGGCCGGGGTGGTGCGGGCGACGGCGGCGAGCCGGAGTTCCAGGAGCTCGTCCACCGCGGCTGCGAGGCCGCCCTCGTCGTCGTCCTCGATCTCACCGGACGCGAGGGCTTCCTCCTCCAGGGCGTACAGCCATGAGTCGATCACCGCCCGCAGCGCGGAGGGCTGGTGGGTGGCCGTGGTGAGGCGTTCGGTGAGCTTGCGGTAGACGGTCTCCAGGCGGTGCAGGGGGGTCTCGGTCTCGGAGATCTGCACCTCGCTGACGGCGAGCCCGCGCCGCTTGGCGTTCTCGGCGAGCCAGCGGGCGAAGAAGGTCTTGCCCGAGCCGTACTCGCCGCGCAGGGCGTGGAAGGCGGAGCCGCCGCGGGTGACCGTGTTCAGGTTGTCGTCGAGTGCCGCCTCGAAGCGGGTCAGGCCGACGGCGAACAGGCCGAGTCCCGCTTGGGGCACGGTGCCGCGCCTCAGTGCGTCGAGGACGTCCTGGCGCCGCGCGGTGCTGATGTCGGGGGTCGGCCGGGTCATGCGGGGCCGCCTTCCAGGAACTGCTCCTGGAGCAGGGCCTTGTCGAGCTGGACGGTGCGGCCGGACTCGATGAGCCGGAGCACGGGATAGCCGTCGATGTTGAGCAGCCGCTCCAGGACGGTGGCGAAGCGCTCCGGGTTGCGCTGAGACTTGCCGGTGGCGGCCTGGGCGGCTGCGGCGACCGCACCCGGCGAGAGCTTTCCGCCGGCTGTGACCAGTGCGTCGAGGACGGCCGCGACGGCTTTCTCACCGGGAGCCAGACGTACGAACTCCTTCTGCGCCTTGTACGGGAGGCTGCGCACGACGTGCTCGCCCAGGCTCGTCCGGGGGAGCGGGCGGGGAGCGGCGTCCACGTCGACGGCCCGGAGTGCGACCGGAACAGGGGATCCGGCGGCAGCCGTGGCGGGAACCCGCTCGGCCTTCTGTCGTCCGGCGGCCTTCGGTACGCTGTCGGTCTTCTCAAGTCCTGGGTCCGGGGTCCTCGCCAAGACGGCGGCATCCGTGGTTCGGGTGTGCCACGGCGCGGGACCTGCCCCCGAGGAGGAGTTCCACCATCCGGGTTCGGTCGCCTCGGAGGGCAGTAGGACCCATCCCGACGGCACGACTCCTTCGGCCGGAACCAGGGTGATGACGGGGACGGTGACCTCGGCGAGTGAGGCACCGCCGTGGTAGCCCGCCTGCCGTGCGGTGTAGCGGACGTCGTCGCGCCAGGCCAGAGTCGCGTGGCCGCTGTCGGTCCGGACGCGCGGCCCGCTCAGCGACACCTCCCCGTCTTGGGGGGTGCCGGTACGCCAGCGGGTTCCCTTGACGCCGGTGACCTGGAGGGGCAGGTTCCCGCGGTCGGTACGGTCGATGACATGTCCGTGGTCGGAGACCAGGAGGACGGGGCGACCGTGGTCGCGGGCCGCGTTCAGCAGGTCGGGCAGTTTGCCGATGTCGCGCAGTCCCCAGCGTCCACTGGTGCCCTCCCGGCCGCTGGACAGCGCGTCGTCGATGGTGTTGACCACGACCGCGACCACCTCGTCCGAGGCGAGCGCCTCGACGAACTCGGGGGCGAGGCGGTGCCCGGCCGCGCCTTCGAAGCTGCCCTTGTGGAAGAGCCGGCCCTCCCGGTGGCGCTTGCGCCAGAAGGCGGCGAACCCCGAGCGCTCCGCGTCCTGCCCGCCTTCGGAGGCCCGCCCGCACAGCAGGGAGGCCCGGCTGACCCGGGTGATGGAGGGCAGCATCGAGACCGCCGCCTGCCGGGCGGGGAGGGCACCCCTGCCGGGGGAGGGGACGATTTCGGTCCATACCCGCCGGTCCAGCTCGCCAGCGAGCCGGACGGCGACATCCGCGCTCATTCCGTCGAGTACGACGATCAGCGGACGGCCGCCGTCGCGGGCCAGCGGGGCCGCGGCCCGGGCCAGCACGTCCTCGATGAGCAGGGCGCCCCCGTCGGCCTGCTGGGCCGCGTTCTCGGTCCAGCGGGCGAGCAGCGCGGTGAACGCCTCGTCGATGGCGGACCGGCGCTCCCGTACGGCTCTTATGAGCCGCCGGTAGGCCTCGCCGATGACCGGGTCGGGTGATTCGTCGCCCTCGGCGAGGATGCCGACGGCCAGGTCGACCCAGCCGGTGTCGGTGAGATGTTCCTGTACGGCCTGGCCGACGTGGGAGAGGGCGGGCATTGGCACGGCGAGTCGGCGCAGCAGGCGGACCGCGGTGTGTGCGGTCTCGGTCGAGTGGCCGTACACGGCGGCCAGTTGGTGCGCGGCGAGGTCGTTCAGTGCTGATTCGGCGTCTCCGGCCGCATCGCCGCTCCCGGCGTGCGCACCCTCGGTGAGGGCGGTGGCCAGGGCGCGCAGCCGGCCGCGGTAGCCGGAGGGCAGCAGGCGGTCCGAGGTGATCAGGGTGTCGAGCCGGGCTCCGGCGGCCAGTCGGTCGGCGCGTTCGAGGACGCCGAGGAGCCGGTGCCGGGCCTGGTCTGCCTGGGCCCCGCCGCCTTCCGCTTGCGCGGTCCAGCGGGTGAGGACCCCGGTGGCTGCTTCCGCGAAGGGCTTCAGCCGGTCGAAGGCGGTGAGCGCGCTGCCGAAGAGCGAGCCGAGGGCGAAGACAGCGGCTTCGGACCGGGACGAGGCGAGGGCGGCGGAGGCCAGTGCGCCGAGCGGCAGGGCGTCGGCGCCCCGTCCTTCGGCGGCCAGGGTGAGGAGGATGGGGGCCGCTTCTCCGGCAGCCCGGCCGAGCCATTCGCCGAGACCGCGCCGCTCGTCCTCGGACAGCGCGGCGAATCGTGCGGGGCCCGAGGCGCCGCGGGTCCAGGAGAAGAGGGTGTCGGCGTCCAGGTCCAGAGTGTCGGCTTCGGTGTCGCCGAGGCCGAGCCGGGCCGCGAGCAGGGCGCGTACGGCCCGGTCGCGAGTGAGGACGCCACTGGCGCGGGGCCAGCCGTCGAGGGGTTCGGCCGCCAGGAGGGCGTCGAGCAGCCAGTGCTCGCCGAGCATCCGGGGGTCGAGGTCGGCCGCCCCGAAGATCTGGGCGACGATCTCGGTCCGGTTCACAGGCAGCGGCCGCCGGTGCGGCGCGTGGGCGCGCAGGTCCCAGCCGAGCTGGTCGGGCGGGACGGTACCGGTGACGACGAGGACACTGTCGTCACCGGTGCCGTCCTCAGCCTGCGCGAGGTGGCGGTTCCAGGCGTCGGCGATGCCGAGCGTGGAGTCCTGGTCGGTGACGAGGACCCGGCGGTGCCCGGTCCCGACCCGCACGGTGAACTCCGTGTCCTTGTCCGCGCTGTCCCAGACGGCGTCGACCAGGACGAGCCGGCAGCCGGGAGCGCGGGCGAGCTCGGTCTCCAGGAGTACCTCGACGGCCCGGCGGCCGGCGACGGGACGGGTGGTGCTCATCCCTGTTCGCCCTCCCCCGTCTGTACGGTGCCGTCGCCGACAACCTGCCAGACGATCCGCACCGCCGCGTCCGGGTGCGCGGCACGGTAGGCCTCGATCTCCTCCCGTACGGCGGTCAGCTTCCGGGGGAGCTCAGCGGCTCCGGAGGGGCCGGCGTCCACGACGTGCGGGGCGGCCGGAAGACGGTCTTCCGGCCTGCTGTCGTCACCGGAGCGCTCGTCGGCCGGCGGGATGCGGAGCTGCTGGGAGGGGCCGGGGTCGGGCAGCTTCGAGGGTACCGGCGGGATGCCGTGCTGGGACAGGGTGACCTGCTCGGCGTCCACCGGCGGCTGCGGGCCGGGGGCGGGGGCGGGCGGTTCCAGTTGAAGGGCCGCGTCCATCAGCGCGTGGGCGCTCTCTCGGACCTCCTTGAGCACGGGAATCAGGGACCGCTCCAGCTCCGTGGCCCGGGCGGCCTCCCTGATCCGGTCCAGGAACCGCTGGGCCCGGTCGCCAACGGTGTCGTCCCGCGCGCTGAGCTTGCGCACGCGTTCGAGGAGCGCCCAGTCGGTGCCGTCCAGGGCCTCGGCGAGCTCCGCGGCGCTGTCCATGGTGTGTGAGAGATCGCGGTCCGGTGTCTCGTACGACAGAGCGGCCAGTTCGCGGACGAGGGCGGTGGGGTCGTCGCCGTGCCGGACGAGCCGGGCGAGGAGCGCGGCGGCCGTGTGCAGGCTCTCGGTGCGCGGGGCCTGCTCCGGTGCGTCGAGACCGAGGAGCACGGCGTGGCGCTTGAGGACGGACCGGACGTCGCCCACACTCTTCTCGTGTGCGGTCGCCTTCGCGTGGACGCCGGCGGCCAGCTCGTGGACGTTGCGGGCGAACAGGGCGGGCTTGGCGGGGACGCCGAACAGCCGTCCGGCACGGGTCCGGGCCGCCGCGTACTCCTCCTCGCCGGGCATCTCCTTGGCGCGCAGCGACCACCCGGGGCCGATCTCGTTCAGCGGGGGGGCCGCCTCGACGGCTCCGTACTTCTCCCAGGTGCGGTTGTCGAGCAGGGCGTAGACGGCGATCAGCAGGCTGGTGATCTGCTTGTCGAGGCCGCGGTACCCCAGTCCCTTGTCCTCGGCGGGACGGGTGATCCAGCGGCGGATGTCCTCGGCGCTCAGCTCGGCGGCGTCCTTCTGGCCGTTGAGGGAGGCCACCTGGTTGATGCGGGTCCACCACTCCCGCTTCAGGATCAGCGGCCCCTCGTGGACGGTGCCGAGGCCCAGGGGCTCCACGACCCGCCTGACGGCCCGCAGGTCCTTGGAGTCGACCTCGATACGGGTGTCGCTCTCGCCGAGCGCGAGGGTGATCCACTTCAAGGCGGTGTTCAGCTCGTTCTGACTGACGGCCTTGGGTACGGAGCCGGCGCCGGGACCGAAGTCGGGGTGCTTGTCGTACATCGCCGAGAACAGGCCGTCGGCGAGTTGCGTCACCGCCTGCGGGAACTGCCTGCTCCCCGGGGGCTGCGGGCGCGGGTGCTCGGGCTGCAGGGACAGGAGGTGCCGGCCGTCGGTCACCTCCGCGCCGACGGTTCCCTCCTTGGCCTGAGTGAGGCCGTAGACCTCGCTCAGCGCGCCGGCCAGGGTCTCGGTGAGCGTCTCCCGGGCCCGCTCCAGCTGGTTGCGGGCCTTGGTCCGCTCCTCGGGCAGGAAGTTGCGTGTGTACTCGGAGAGCCGGTCGCGCTCGAGCAGGAAGTTGATCCGCATCAGCCGCCCCAGCTGGGCCTTGCGCTGCTCGGAGAGGTAGTCGCTCAGCCAGACCAGGACGGGGGCGTGGTGACCGCCGTTGATCAGCCCCTGGACCCGGTGGTAGGCGTCGTCGGGGGAGCGGCGGTGACTCTCGTCGAAGGGGTAGTCGAAGATGATCCTGATGCGGCCCGGCTCGGAGACAGTGAACTGTTCGTCGGTGATGCTGACGGGGGAGTGGACCGACCCGAAGAAGAACTCCACGGTGCGTTCGGAACCACGCCAGATGATCTTCTTGGTGTCGAGGAGCTGCTCCTCACCGTTGCCCAGTCCCAGTCCGAGTTCCTGCCGCATCCGCTCCCGTGCCCAGCTCTGGCGGACCCCCGTCTTGTCCTCGCGGACCACGGAATTCAGGATCGGCTCGACATCGAGGTCGGACAGGTGGATGGAGAAGACGGGATCGTCCCCGCCCTCGGCGCGCAGCTCGGCGGGGAACTCCAGCTGCAGGGCCTTCATCCGCTCCCGCACCCGCTCACCGACAGGGACGGTCCGGGATCGGACCGAGCCGTGGTTGAGCGCGGCGAGCCGGGTGCCGGTCAGTCGTCGCAGCGCGGGCACGTCGGGGGCGAGCGCGGCGAGCAGCAGGGTCTTGACGAAGCGCTCGTCGGCCCGGAAGTCGATGTGGTCCGCGGTGCCGTACTTCTCCAGGAGGTGTGCCCGGGCCTTGGCGTGGAACCGCGTCGCGGACTCCGATTCCTGGCTCAGCTTGTCGGTGAAGGCGGTGCCGGTGTCGTGGATCAGTACGTCCCACAGGTCGCCGAGCGGGATTAGGTTGCCGAGCTCGGTGTCGGCGTTGAGCTCCATGAGCTGCTGCACCAGCTTCAGGCCCGAGCGCTCGCGCTGGAGCGCGCCGGACAGGGCGACCAGCACGTTGAGCAGGGCCGGGGAGAGCGGGTACACCGACCGAAAGTCCTCCCAGCGCGAGCCGGTGGCGCCGTCCCCGTCGAGAAGCACGTCCTTCACGATCTGGCTGGTCCGGTCGATCCCGGCGAACGCGGCGTCGAGGACCGCCTCCTGGCCGGGGCGCGGCCTGAGGACCCGCTCCTTGATGATCTCCGGGAGGTTGCGGTCCTCCAGGTTGATCACCTCGAAGCGTTCCTCGAGGTACTGCAGAGCCTGGTTGAGGTTCTCCACGTCGGAGCCGAGGACGTCCTTGCCGACGAGCTGGGAGAGGTCACGCTGCCGGGAGACGAAGGAGATAATCGGCACCGGCCGGTCGGGGTTGGTGGTCTCGATCAGCTTGACGGTCTTCTGGATCTGCTCGTTGATGAAGGTGCGGTCGGACATCTTGGCCTGCAGCCACAGCACCAGCTCGTCCAGGAACAGCACCACACCCTGGTAGCCGAGACCTTTGGCGTGCTTGCTGATCTCGCTCAGCCCGTCGTCCAGCGGGACGTACGCCCCCTCCTCGCCGCCGGTGCTGCCCGCGTACGACTTCATGGGACCGTCGAACAGCGCGGTGACCAGCTGGTCGCGGCCCGGGTCGCCGGCGGGGGCGTCGAGCGCTGCGTCGAGTGCGGCGGCCGTCCAGCCCTGGGCGGGGGCGGCGCCGATCGGCCGCAGCTCGGGGGCGTCGTCCCCGTCGGCCGGGGCGGCGGGCGGCACGGGGGCCTTCTGCGACCTGGGCGCGGGGAGCAGTCGGAGGAACGCCTCGTCGCCGATGGAAGCACGCAGGTTTCGGGCGTCGGCGAGCAGGGAGTCGGCCCGGAAGACCAGGGGGGTGGCCTCGTCGGGGTGAAGCTTGCGCACGGCGTCGGCATAGCCGCCGAGCAGCGCCCCTTCCAGGCTGGGGTAGCCGACCAGGTGGAACGGCACCATCAGGAATTTCTTGTCCCGCAGCCAGTCCTGGTGCCCGGTCACCACATCGCCGAGGCGCTCCTTGGTCTGGGCGGCCGGGTCTCCGTTGAGCACGGCGTGCAGCACCGTGAGGAAGTGACTCTTACCGGCGCCGAAGGATCCGTGCAGGTAGGCGGCGTACGAGGTGTTCTTCCGCAGGGCGTCGCGGACCAGCCGCAACGCCTTGTCGAACTCCTTCGCCAGCTGGGGAGTGACCACGTACTCCGCGATGGAACCGGCCGACTTCCCGGAGAAGCCCTGCGACAGCTCGATCTTGAAGTCGCCGGCGTGGGCGTCCTCCTTGATGTCGAGAACGTCCCTCAGTACGGTCCCGTTGCCCCTGGCCATCAGCAGTTCCAGCTCCCCACAGCGTCCTCGCCCCGCACTGCCGCACCACCACGGCCGGGCGTCCCTTCCATCCTGCCAGCTCAGCCGGGTGGAGGAGCCCGGATCGGGGCGACGGAGCGGATCAGCCAGAGGCTCCGGAAGGGCGGAGACAGGCCCATACGGTCTTGTCGGGCGCGCCCTCGCGGGGCCGCACCCCCGAGTCCTCGGCGAGCGCCGCGACGATCATGAGGCCCCGGCCGGCCACGGCGGTGGCGTCGGGGGCGGCCGGGGCGGGCAGGCGCTCGCCCCGGGTGTCGCTGAACTCCACCCGGATCAGGCCGTCCCGCTCGCGGCTCAGGCGCAACAGCGCGCCCCGCCCGCACACCGCCCCGTGCGTGACGGAGTTCGCCGCCAGCTCGGCGACCACCAGGGCGACGGCGTCGTTCATCTCCGAGCCGTAGCCGTAGCGGTGTCCCCAGACGTGCAGCCGGTGGGTGGCCAGGCGGCGGGCGAGGCGGGCCCCTGTTGGGAGAGCAATGAACACGCGGGTTTCCGCAGGCGAACTGGTCTGGGTCAAGAGCAGTTACAGCGCGGGCAACGGTGGGGACTGCGTCGAGGTTGCCGCTACCGTCGATGCCGTCCACCTGCGGGACTTCAAGCGGGCCGAAGGGCCGACCTTCGCCGTAGGCGCCGAGGAGTGGGCCGCTTTCCTGCGCATCGCGGGGTGCGGCTGACGGACGCGGAGGGGCCGCGTACTTCGATCGTGAAGTACGCGGCCCCTTAAGGCTGTTAGGGCTATTTCGCCGCCCGGCGCCCGCCCCGCTTCGGCTCGGGGCGCCAGTCCCGCAGGTCGGAGGGGGAGAGGTCGCGAGCCTCCAGAGCGATCTTGAGGGCGGTCCCGAACTCCTCCGCCGCGTTGCTGCCCCAGTCTTCGTCGTACGCGTCGTACCACTGCTCGACCCAGGGCAGGACCTCGGCGAGACCGGCCAGGAGCGGCACGTATCGGGGGTCCTCGCGGGGCCAGCCGTTCTGCTCCAGGCGATCGGTGATGAGACCGGAGAGGGCCTCGGCCTGTTCACGGTGGTCCCAGCCGGCCCAGCCGATCAGGAGTGAGGGGTCGCCGTCGGGGGCGGAACCAGGGTAGGAGATGAACCGTTCCTTGGGCACGTCGAGCTTGCCGCGGTTCGACCAGTAGCTGTGCCTGAGGAAGTCCGCGGAGGTGTACTTGGGCGGGACCTTGATGTCGAGGCGCTCGCCGGACTTGTCCTCTTCCCGCTGGCGCTCCCAGACCTCCTCCCACTGTGCGCGCTTGCGCAGCCCGGACTCCTTGTAGCGCAGGACGGCCAGGTGCGGCACGTGCTCGGTCTCGATGACGGCGGCGAGGACCGTGGACAGCCGGGCCTCGCGCTGGCCGAGATGGTCGGCGGCGTAGAGCGCGGCGACGGTCTGTACGTCCTCGTCGTGGCGGAGCCGGTCGGCGAGCTGATAGATGGTCATAGGGCAGGCGGAGTCGAAGCCCTCCCGGTCGGTGTACCAGAGGTCCTTGCGCTCGGCGGCGTCCAGCAGCCAGGTCTGCAGGGCGGCGGCCTCCCGCTTCTCCCACGGCTCGGTGGACCAGCGGCGCTTGAACTCGGGGCGCTCAAGGAGGCGGATGTCCTTGTCGTGCGCGATGAGGTCGAGGCGGGCCTCGACGACGCGACGGTAGGACTCGGGCCAGTCGGCGGGGATCTCGGTGGTGGGGATGGAGTGGTGCCGGGCGAACCAGGCGGTCTCCGCGCCGCTGCGAGCGAGGGCGATCTCGAATGCGCGCTCGCCCAGGGCGAGTTGGGGCACGTCTGCGTCGGTCAGCGTGTCGGGGCTGCCGGACAGGGTAGTCCGTTCGACCTCCTCGGGGGTGAGGAGTCCGTACAGCCCGTACGCGGTCCAGTCCAGTTCCTCCTGGAGCAGGATCATGCGGGCGCGGATGCGGTTCTGTTCGGAGCGGGCTTCGTCGAGGGCGGTGCGCGTCGGGGTGGCCGTGGCCGAGACGGAAGACGGTCCATGCGCGCTCATTTGCTGAGCCAGAGAGTCGAGCTCGATGGCAATGGAGAGCGGAAATGCGGAAGGGAGCGGGAACTGGTGGAGTTTCGTTGAGTTGAACTGGTAGAAGCGCTCCCATTCGGAGCTGGTGAATCCGCCGCCTTCGCCTCGGATTCCCTTGTCGTGGCACATCTGCTTGAGCCAGAAGCAGGAGACCGACGAGTTCAGCACCCCGAGCAGCTCAAGATGCTGCTCCTCGCTCGCCTCCTCAGGCAGCTTGATCACCGGAGCGGTCCTGTTGAACACCTTTCCACCCCGGTCCAACACGAAGTGATTGTGCGTGGAGACCTCGCCGTACGTGATCGACAGTGGCGTCCGCAGCTTGCTCGGGTATACCTCCTGCCACTCGTGCCACGCCATGCCTCGTTCCAGCATCGGTACGCCGAATCGTTTGCGTGAGGAGATCGCCGTCCTGTACGGAGTCAGCATCTGCTGCGAGGTGCCGATTTTTTCCCAAGGCAGCGTCTTGAAATCGTCGTCGTACACCCACAGTGCATCGAATGCGGGTGTGAGTGTGAAATCGCGAATCACGTCTCCCGTCACCAGGGGGCGTGTGTCTGCGATTCTCCGCCGTGAGGCAGCGCCGTTGCGCGGCATGAGGTAGAGATCGTCCTCACCTGTTACGGAGGTGATCCCCAGAGAGGTCGCCACTGCATCGAGTTTGCGTACGGCGGCTGCCTCGATCCGCTCCAGCAGATCCCCCGCCCCACCCCCGCTCAGCGACCACGGGTGCTCCGCGAACCGGGCCCGCTCCGCGTCCTCCACGCTCACCCACTCCGACTCGTGCCCCGGCTTGCGCCACTGCGAGACGATCTCTTGCCAGACTTTGCCCTTCGCCTCTTCCCCCTTCTTCGGCTGGTCGGGCTCGCCCCGGACGCCGAGGACCGCCCGGATCGGCTGCGCCTGCTGGGCGACCTGGTGGCGGCCGGCCAGGATGACGGTCGGCGTGCCGTGGCCGGGGATGAACGCGCCGGAGGTGTCGATGACGTGGGTGAGGTCGACGCCCATGTAGTTGTCGGTGCGCCGGGTGCCGGGGTCCTTGTAGGGGCCGCCCTGGAAGAAGGACTGGATCAGCGTCGACCCGAACTCCCGCTTCATGAAGGAGTTCGCCGTGATCTGCCCGGTGAACCCGCCGTCACGACCCGATCCGCTCGCCCGGACCGCCAGCTCGAAGATCCGCTGGGCGAAGGGCACGGACAGGGCGTACTTCCCGGAGCAAGTCCAATACGCCTTGCGGTAATTCGCGTTCTCCAGTGGGTCCTTCACCGTGATGTACGGCGGGTTCGCCACCACCACGTGGTACGAGCCGCGCCCGAGCATGTCCACCCGCTTGACGTAGTCCCGGACGTCCTCCGTCCGGTACGTGAAGACCTCGTCGTTCCGCTCGGCGTCGTCCAGCGTGGCGTCCGTCTTTCGGCCGGCCTCACGCCCGTGCAGCAGGGAGTCGGCGACCGCGATGTTGATCGGCACTCCGGGGGCGGCGGAGATCGTCCTGACCCCGCACTCCTGGACCACGGCGACCAGCATCCGGAAGCGGGCGATGGCGACGGCGAAGGGATTCTTGTCCGCCCCGTGCACCGCCTCCAGGGAGCGGCGGATCAGCAGCCAGTCCTCCTCGCCGGGGGCCGCCTCGCGCCACTTGGCGAGGATCCGGCGGAACAGCCCGAGCAGGAAGTGACCGGAACCGCAGGCCGGGTCGATGCAGCGCAGACCCCGTACCTCCGGATTCTCCGGGTCGTGGGTGTCGTACATCTCGCCGTCCCAGTTCACCGGGCGGTGCTTCCACACCGGCTCCAGGGTGAACTCCTCCACCGCCGGCTCCAGGGTGAGGTCGAGGATGAAATCCTCGACGAAGTCCGGGGTCTGGAGCAGGGCGTAGGTCTTGCGGGCGTGCTCGGACAGGTCCTGGTAGAGGTCGCCGAGGAAGCGGGTGTCGAGCGCGGGGTCGGTGAAGTCGTGGCGCAGGGTGCCGTCGGCGCCCCGCTCGCGCCAGAAGGCGAGCAGCCGGGCACCTGCCGTGTAGGACGGATTCAGCTCCCACAGCGGGTTGTGGGCGGGGTCGAAGAGGCCCCCGGTGATCTCGTGCTCGCGGCCCAGCGCCCGGAAGGACTCCTGCAGCCAGTCACGGTCGTTCTTCTCGGGGTGGCGGCGGAAGAACGCGTCGTGGTTGTCCTGGGCCTCGGCCAGCCGCTCGCCGGGACCGGCCAGCCGGGCCTCCCGTACGAGGCGGTTGTCCTCGCAGAACCGGACGAAGACGCAGGCGAGCACCCAAGCGGAGGCGATCTGGACCAGGCGCTCGTCCAGCCAGCCCTCGTACCGCAGAGAGGTGCGTTCCGCGCCCAGGGCACGCTGGTACTCGGCGATCAGGGCGGCTTTCGCCTCGCCGCCCTCCGCCTCGCGCTCCCGCAGGTCCTCCACCAGGAGGGCGACCTGCTTCTGCAGATCCTTCAGCAGCACGTCACGGTCCAGCGAGGCGGTGGCCGCCTCCGTGGTCTCGGGCGTGCGTGCGTCCTCGGGGGGCACGGGCGGCACCTCGTCTTCCTGGTTCTCCGGAGCGTCGTCCCGCGAGGTCGCTCGTCCTCGCGGGTCCGTCCATCCTGCCAGGTCGGGGTCCGGTGCCGGCGGCTACCTGCGGCCGGTCAGCGGGATGCCGCCCTTGCGTCCGAGGCCGAAGGCGAGGCGGTAGATGTCGGGCAGGTCGAGCAGCGCGTGCTCGTCCCGCTCCTTGTCGCGCCGACGCATCACGCCCAGGTCGACCAGCTCCTGGATCAGGCGGGGCAGGTCGTCGGGGTCGCGGGGGCCGGTGATGACCAGCTCGGGCCGGTCGTGCTGGGTGTAGCGGGCGGAGTCCCGGCTCAGCTCACTCGGCAGATCGTGTTCCTGCCAGATCTCGATGATCTTCCCCTGGGTGATCGGCACCTGGCAGCCGGAGAGCGGCTCTATCGCCGTCCTGACCCACGGGGTGTCCTCGCTGACCTGGTCCACCCGCACCCTGGACGCCGCGCGCACCCCGCTGTGGATGGCGGAGTGGTGCAGCGCACGGTCGTGCCCGGGCCGGGTGACCTCGGCCGCCTCGGACAGGGCCTTGAGGAAGCTGCGCGGGCTGATCCGGTCTTTGCTGTCCATGAGGTGGTTGGGCAGCCAGGTGTAAGGGCGTCCCTGGCGGACGTTGCTGCCCATGTACGGGTCGGCGATCTGCTCGAACAGCTCTGTCTGAGCCTTGGCGTCGTTGCGCAGGGCGATCGGCGGGACGTGCCGGGCGGACGCCCCGTCCGGCCCCTGGGTGCTCTCCCAGCCGCCGGTGATCCGGCGGAACCGCTCGGCGTCCGCGCCGCCCTCGTTGCCCAGATGATGAAAGAGAAGCCCGTACAGATCGGTACGGGACCAGGTCAGCTCCGCCGCGTTCCCCGACAGCTTCGACGCGTCGGGGAAGAGCTGCTTGGCGGCCTCGAACATGTCGGGACGCAGGAACACCTTGAAACGGATGTTGCGCGTGCCGAAGCGCATCCGCTGGGCGACCCTGAGCAGTCCCGCGATCAGCCGGTCCACCATGCGCTGATCGGGGTGCAGATGCTCCAGGCCGTCGAAGACCAGGAGCTGCACCACGTCCTCGGCAAAGGCCCGTGCGTCCGCCTCCTCGATGGTCCGGTCGGCCGGACCGGGATTCGCCCGGAGCCAGGAGAGCTTGTCGCCCCACTCGGTGAGCGCACACAGCTCCGGCTGCCCGAGCGCGGTGAGCAGCACGGCGTACCAGATCTCCTCCGGCAGAGCACCACCGTCCACGAGGCGCGGCAGCGCCATCGGGCCGGGATAGGAGTCCGATCGTATGTCCTGGCCGTAACCGGGGGAGACCCGCAGCTTGTTGAGCCGGTTGATGCGGTACTCGGCCGCCGCCGCCGTCCGCAGGACCGGGTCGAGGAGGGACCGCGCCCAGAAGGTCTTCCCGTCACCCCGGCCGCCCTCGACCACCGTGGAGTCCACGTACAGGGCGGACCGGTGGGGATCCGGCATGTACAGCGAGTGCGAGTCCGGCCGCCGGGTGTCCGCGTCGACCGTGCCCTCCAGTGCCCTCGACAGCAGATCGCGGTAGGCGTCGGCGCTCAGCGGCTCGGTCATCCCGTCTCTTCCTCGTCGTCGTTCCCGTCGACCGGGTCGGCCAGGACCAGCGGAACGACCGTCGCGAGGAACTCAAGGTACGCGGCCCGTACGAAGACACGCTCCTGCCACTGCGGGGAGTCCGGGACGTTCATGCCGACCAGGCCCGGCTCGAAGAGGATCGGGACCGGGTGATGAGGAGCGGAGTCGTCCTCCGGGGACGGGGCGAACGGGATACCGCCTGTGGTCCCCTCACCGGAATCCGACCGCTGCGGATCCTCGGCCGTGCCCTCGGCCATGACCTCGTCGTAGAGCGTGGAGAAGCAGTCGTAGGAGTTCAGCCGGAAGGATCTCAGGTAGATCTCCATCGGGTGGTGGACCGAGTCCGGCACCATCGAGGCCACCATGCGGAGCTTGTGCCGGATGTCCGGGCCCTGCCCGGACGCCGCCCACGCCTCGAAGAGGTCCCGGTACCCCGACCAGGTCTGCGCGTTGTCCGCGCCGAAGAGCAGCGCGAGGTCGCACAGCCGGGAGATGGTCACGGCGGCGACGTCGTGGATGCCGGCCCGGCTGTCGAGCAGCACCACATCGGGGCGGCGCCCGCTGTCGCCCTTCTCCACCGCCTCCTCGCAGGCACGGACCGTCGCCTCCAGGCGGTCCGCGAAACTCGCGCCCGGGGAATCGGCGTAGACACGGTTGAGCTTGTCCACGTAGGCGTTGGGCGTGTCGTCGCCCGCCCCCCGAGCCGGGGCGATCCACAACTCACCCCGGTTGCGCGGCTCGTACCCCGACCTGGCCACGATCTCCAGGCCCTCTTCGTTGCCGAGAGCCGCCTCCACGAGGTGGTCGACGACACCGTGGCGGCACAACCGCCCCGTCCCGAGAAGCAGCGGGCCGATACCCGGCGACTCCAGGTCCAGGTCGATCACCAGCACGATCTTGCCGGTGTCGGCGAGGGCGCGGGCAAGGACCGAGGTCGCTGTGGTACGGCCGACGCCGCCCTTGAAGCCGTACAGAGCGGTGCGGTGGGTCCGGGGCCCGATCTTCGGTGCGGACGGCGTGGAGACCTGGGTCCAGCTCTCGCCGACCACGGTGTTGTCCAGGAACCGGACAGAGCCGACGGAGGTGGACCCGTCGGGGACGTCGATCGCACGAGGAGACCCGAGCAAGGCGTCGGCCGAGAACATCCGGGACTTCAGCAGGATCCGCCGCTTGCCGCAGTACGGACCGAGCCGGTCGTGCAGGGTCGCCGACCAGCGGTCGCGCTGTCCGCCATCCACGCCTTTGCTGTCGTCATCGACGATGAGAGTGAACCGGCCGAGCACGTCCCGTACCAGTACGACGTCGTACCCCTCCTCCGCCACGTCCCGTGCGATCCCGAACGCGATCGGGCGGGAATTGTCGAAGCGGACCGGGAAGTCGTACGCGGTCATGAGGTCCTTCCGGTGAGCTCGTACAGCTCGTACAAGGAGAGGGCGAGGCGCGCGGCCTCCTGGCGGTCGGCCACGACCGAGTCGGAGACCTGTCTGCCGTCCCGGTAGCGGTCCGCCAGGTCCCAGGACGCGAAGACGTTCAGCCGGTCGACGGCCTCCACGAACGCGGGGCCTCCGCGGCCGTACGCCAGCAGAGGGGCCGCCCCCAGGACCTGGTTGATGTGGCCCAGCCAGTCCTCTTTCCCGGTCCGGGGATTCACCCACCGTGCCCGGTTCATCGCATCCCCGTTGCGGTACGTGGACACGTCGTGCACCGCGAACCGCAGCAGCAGGCTCTTCAGCGCGCACTCGGCGGCGAACCCGAAGAGGTGATCGGCGGTAGGCCACCGCTGGTCGTCGCAGAGATAGACGGCATCGTGGTAATGCCGCGCTCCGGCGAGGGCGTACTGCTGCTCCATCACCGCGTCCTGGGCTCTCACGTCTTCATCCGGCACGACGCTGATCATAAGTGGCGAGGCTGCTCCGAAGGGGTGAATTCGCGCAGGTCGTGGGCGGTTGGGCTTGCGTCAGGGACGGCGGGTGAGGAAAGAGGTCCCGGCGCCGTGACACCCCCGCTCACCTCCGCCCTCACTCCTCGCCGAGAAGTTCTCTCAACGGCAGCCCTTCGAGGACCACCCACTCGCTCACCCGGTCCACCACGTCCACTGTGCGTCCCTCCAGGGCCGGGGTGGCCTGCGGGTCGTCCATCGGGGTGAGCAGCCACAAGCCGTGTGGGGTGTCGGCCGGGCGGCGGGCCGACTGCTGCAGGGAGACCAGGAGTTCGCGGCCGCCGGCCTCCCAGTAGCGGGCCACCAGACCGGCCCGGTGCAGCAGTAGGACGGTGCGCGGGCTCGCCTGCTCGGCCAGGTCCGCGCACCTCCGTGCCACGCGCTCGGCGGCGAACCGGGTGTAGGAGCCCAGGGCGGTGCCCAGGAGGCCGGTGGCGGTGAACCCGGCGTCCGCCTTCAGCAGGGCCCGCCAGGGCACCCCCTGCTCCTCGGCCAGTTCGCGCAGCGCGGTGAGGAACAGGTCGTCCAGGGCGATCGGGAGAACACCGCAGCGCTCGGCCAGCCGCTCGGCGAGGCCCGGAAGGTAGGCGCCCCTGACGGTCAGCGCCAGGAACCCGCCACGGCGCAGCGCATCGTCGAGGCGCAGCGCGAGGATCCGGCGCGGATCGCGCCCCTCGGCCAGCTCCGCCTGTGCGTCGCCGTAGAGGGTGCCGGTGCCGGGCACGGACGTCACGGTGTACGCGGGCCGGCTCCGGTCGGGATCGCGCGCAGGAGGGAAGAACAGCGAGCGGTCCCGGTCGTACTCCAGCGGGAAGCCGGCCTTCTCCAGGGCCTCCTCCAGCTCCACGTACGTGATGTCGGCCAGTACCGCCAGGCCCGGGAAGCGGGAGCGGAGCCGGGCCAGCAGGTCATCGGCCCCGATGCCGATGGCGCGCCGCACCCCGGCCGCCGCCTGGGAGACGCGCAGTGCCCGGTCCAGACCGAGGTCCAGGGGGAACAGCTCGAACCGCGGGGAGACGGCGACTCCGCCGGCCATCGACGCGGCCAGTGCCACCAGACGGGTGTCGGCCGGCGGGGTCATCCCCTCCGGTGCGGGGACCGCGCGCAGTTCGCGCAGGACGGCCTCCTTGCCCGGCAGCGGATCGCGGGCCGCCAGGGCCTGGGCGGCGTGGCCGAGCTCGGTCGCGTGATCGGCCAGCTCCACCGGGGTCGGGTCGTCGCTTCCGGGAAGGTCCTCCAGCGCCAGCAGGACCGTGCCGCCGCGTCGCAGCACGGCGATCCGGGGCGGAGGAGCGGAGTCCTCCCCCTCCCCGTCTCCGTGCTCGATCCCGTGGGCCTCGTCCGGCCGGCGCGACTCGGCCTCGACCGCGGCCCGTACCACGGCCAGCGCCAGCGCCTGCAGGTCCGCGCGGTCCGTGTCGTCGTCCGCGTCCTGCGGGGCGTGCCTGACCCGGAGCTCAGCCGCGAGCTCGGCGGCCGTCATCACCCGGCCCTGCTCGGACAGTGCGGTCACCAGCTCGTCGCGGACCCGGCCGAGCCAGGGCAGTGCGGCCCACTGCCCTATCGCGGCGCTCTGGTGCTGCGAAACGGTCGGCTGGCTGATGTTCAGGGCCCTGGCGATGGCCGGCTGGGAGGGCCAGCTCTCGGCCAGGGCGGCACCGGGCAGCCCCAGGGTGGCCAGGACGACGTCCGGCCGCGGCCGGGTGCGCCGGCCGGTCGTCGCCGCCGGGGTGAGCCGGGCGGCCAGGGTCTCCACCGACTCCAGCGCCTCCTCGGGGGCGTCGGCGGGCAGCGAGACGGGCTTTCTCCCCGCAGGGCGCTGCCGCAGCTCCTGGAGCCACTGCTTGCGCCGCCGGTTCAGCTCCTTGCGGATCACGTTCCCGGCGCCCCGGGCACGGGAGATCGAGTACGCCGGAACGTCCAGGAGCGCCTCCACGGTGGAGGCCCCGAGACCGGCCGCCACCGAGACGGCCCGTGGCGAGAGCCCCGCCGCGTCCAGCGAGGTCTTCGGCCCGGCAGCCGCGGCCGCCTGTTCCCGGGCGTCCTCCACGTCCTCGGCCTGCCGGTCCACCGTGGCCGGGGTGGTCGGGGGCCGGGCCGAGTCCGCCCGGCGGAAGACGTCCCGCCACGCATCCTGCAGCAGACGCAGACTGCCGTAGCGCTGATCGAGATCTCGATGCAGCGCCCGGTGGAAGAAACTGGTCAGTCCCTCGCGCAGGGCGGACTCGAACAGCTCGTCAGCTACATGGAGCTCGGCGTCCGCGACGGTCAGCGGATCCACCTGGCCGTCGCCCCACAACGGTCGTTCGCCCGTTGCCATCTCGTACAGGGTGACCGCCGCCGCGTACCACTCGGCGTGATCGTCGTAACGGGAACGACGGCTACTGCCCAGGAACGGATCGAGATAGCCGCGGGTGCCGGCCCGCAGATCCTGGTCGGGTGCGTCGGCCAGCGAGAAGTCGAACAACATCAACTGCCAGGAACCGTCGTTGCGTTTGAACAGGCCGAGGTTGTCCGGCTTGATGTCACGGTGCCGCACCCCACGGGCGGCGAGAGTGTCCAGAGCGTCGAAGAGGTCGGTGCCGAACCGTTCCAGCTGCCCGTACCCAAGCCGCCCCTCACCGCGCAGCCGCGAGCCCAGGCTGACTGGCTCCCGGTCCTGGGGGGAACGGAACCCGCCCGCGTACTCGATCTCCAGGACGGTGCGGCCGCCCACCTCACGCGGGTCGGCGAGCAGCTTGACGATGCGGCTGCCGCCGACCTCGCGCAGCGCCTTCGCCTCGGCGTAGAGACGGGCGTCTTTCTCACGGTCGAGGGCCACCTTGAACACCCGCAGGGAGGCTTCGTCGTAGGCGCCCTCTTCGGTGCGGCGGGCGACCAGGATCGCGCGGGCGGTGGCGCCGGTGCCGAGGACTCGTACGACCTCCCACTCCTGGTCCAGATACTGCCCGGCCTTGGCGGTCAGCGGGTCGACCGTCACCGCCGCCGACCGTCCGGTCTGCGCGAACTCGGCCTCCGCGGCGTCGAGAAGCCGCAGGAACTCCTCGGCCGAGGTGAGCCGGTGCTGCACATCGGAGGCGGTGGCCCGGAAGACCAGGTCGTCCAGGGTGGCCGAGACGCTGTCGGAGACCGCGTACGGATGCAGTCCGCCCTCGGCGGCCAGCCGGTCCACCAGGGAGCTACGTGCTTCGGCGGGCGGCTTCCCGGTGAGCAGGAGGTAGGAGAGGCTGCCGAGGCCGAAGATGTCCAGGTCGACCGGGTCGGCGAACTCCCGGGAGGTCTCCGGGGCGAGATACACCTGGGCCGTGTCGGCCACCAGACCGGAGTCCAGCGGAGTGTCGGCCAGCGACAGATGGGAGCTGGATTCGAAGTCCCGGGCGGCCGTCTGCCAGTCCGCGATCCGCAAGGTCGGGTCCGTGCCGTCCTCGCGGGCGCTGACGTACACCGAGCGGGCGGCCAGCGCCCGGTGGTAGAGCGAGCGATTGTGCGCGTACCGCACGGCCTCGGCGAGCTGGCGTACCAGATCCAGACGTATCGCGGGGGAGAGGAGGCCCCCATAGGCGTTCAGGTAGGCGTCCAGCCGCAGATCGGCCTCGCGGTGCCGGAAGAGGATCGCCGGGCCGCCCTGGTGCTCGCGGATCTGTACGGCCTGGACGATGCCGCGGTGGTTGATTCCCTGCAGGACCTGGTACTCGCGACGGGCCGCCCGGTCGAGGCGGCTGCGCTGCTCGGCGGACGAGTCCTGCCCTGACAGATAGATCCGGACCCGGCCGCTCTCCTTGGCCAGGCTGTCGTCGCGGACCGCGAGGCGGTCCTCCCATCCAGGGCCCGCGTCCAGGGCCCGCGGCTCGAGGCGCCAGTCGTCCCCGTACCGCAGATGAGCGGTGGAGTGGCTGATCCCGACGCGTTTCATCAGCTGTTCGAGGCGGGCACTGTCCTGAGGGGTGACCCGCCAGCTCTCCCGCTCTGGAGGGAGCCCGAGCAGCCCGTCCCAGATGCCCGACAGCCCGCCCTCGGAGCCGTTCAGCCCGTAGACGGCAGTGCGCTGGAACTCGTCAAGCTCGCTCACCAGGGCGGCGTCGTGCAGGAACACGGCCGGCTTGATGAAGGGCACCTTGCGCGGATCGATACCGGAGGCGCGGGCCGCCCGCTCCAGCTGGGCTTTGAGTTCCTTGGCCTTGAGATCGGTCAGGTGCAGCGGATTACGGAGCGTGCGCACCCGGTCGCTGTGGAACTGCCAGGTGTCACCGTGGTTCACCACCCGGCCCGGATGTCCCTTGAGCTCCAGGAGATACACGCCACCGGGCACCGCGATCAGCAGATCGCACTCGTTGACCCGGCCGGTGACGCCGGTGAACTGGAAGGTGGCCCAGGCTCGGTACGGCTCGGTCGCCGGCATCAGCCGCCGGATGTGGTCCAGACCCTCCTGCTCCCAGCGGAAACCGGAACGCCGTGGCTGGAACCAGTGCTCACGGGCCAGCGGCGGACCGGGGCGAGGAGCGGACGGCCGGGGAGTCGGCGACACCTGGGGACCTCCGGTACGGGACAGGCGGGGACGGGCTTCACGAACGGTGGCGGGCGCCGAGGTGCGAGCCAGGTCCGGCGCATGCCCCGGACCTGTACGGAATCGTAGTCGCAGCGGGCTGACCGGCTGGTCCTGTTCGCGATCACCTTCCTTCGCGGGCTCTCGTCCGGGCCCAGGGGCGTATGAGGAGGCGGCCCAAGTCGCTCAGGGATCGCGAGGGTTCTCACGGTGGCCGGTCGCGGTCGGTGGCAGGAGTCGGCGGTCCCCGCCGTCGCCGCTCGGGCTCGCTGCTGGTCAGGCCGTCGCGTTCGCCTACGTCGCCCTGGGCCTGCTTCACTCAGTCCCTGACCGCAGTCTCGGTCAGGTCAGTACTTGGCCACCTGGCCGACCGAGCGGTCACCGCGCTGGCACAGACCGACGATCTCGGCCTTGAACTCCGCCGTGAACGAGGGCCGAGGACGCACCTTCTTCTTCGCCATGCTCTCCATGATGAACATCATGCTTCCGGGGCCCAAACCCCTGATTTCGGATGTCCGTCAAAGCGAAGCAAGCCCGGTGTGTAATCCAGCTAGGTGCGGTTGCGGCGCTACTCGTCGGTGGCCTCATCCCCCTGCTCCTCTGGCGGTGCTGACCGTCGGTACTGGGGGTGGTCGAGGTCGAGCTGTTTCGCGGCATGCAGGGGCATGGGGTAGCGGGATCGGTCTGACCAGGAGATGGTCTGGTGGCACAAGCGGGCGGTCGCCCGAGCGAGCATCGTCCGGTCGACTCCGTCGGCGACGCCGGCCGGGTAGATCTCGGTTGCTGTGATGGCCCACCACGGGGACTTTAGCTCGTTCGTTTCCCGTTCACCTTCCTCCCCTCCCCTGCCCGGATCAGCGTCCCAGCGGGTGATGCCCTTGCCGAGGTCTCCGCCCTTGGCTTGGTAGTTGCGTGGAATGTTGAACAGAACCCAGAAGGGGTTGCCGAAGTCCACCTTGGCGCGGTGCAGTTTCGCCGAAGCGAACGTGATGGATTCCTTTTCGCTTTCCGGGTCGCTGTCGCGAGGGACGGGAACGTACTGAGGTACCTCGGTGGGGGCGACGTTCATTCGGATGACTGCGCTCGGCTTCCTGCGTGGGGCGTTCCTGCCTTTGCCGTACCCCGGCAGCCAGGTACGGGGATCGGCGATGTCCTCTTCCCGGTAGCTCTGGTTCTCGTTGTGGAGCCCTGTCCACATCCTGCGGCAGGCGTGGCCGTCGACCATGACGACGTAGCCCATGCCCGGCTCTAGCTCATCGCGGACGAGGCTGGCGAGAGCGTCCTCGACCTGCGCTGCCGCCTCCGCCCAGCGTTCCTTGTCTGTCTCGCCCTTGCCGTCGACGTGAAGGGCGTAGTCACTGGCATGGAAGGCGGCGATCGCTTCCCGGTAGGGCACCCATGCTCCGATGTGGGGCGTCCACGCGCGCATGGTCCAGGCGCCGTTTTCATCCTCCGGCGGGAACAGCGCCGTGGCCACGATGATCCGCTTGGTGTGTTTGCCGTCAGGCGTCTTGGCCTGTCGCCGGGCGTGGATGCCGCAGTACACGAGGCTGCCGGCCTCGTTCCCCTTCTTGTCCTTCGCGATGGCTCGTGCGAGGCGTTGGTCGATGACGCCCAGTGAGCGGTACAGGTCGAGGAGGGCCATGTAGGCGGCGTGGTCCTTCCCAGGCTTCGGAGGGCTGATCTCCGTTGCGGGGTTTCCGAAGGCCCCCGGCTTCATCCCCTTGGTGAACTGACAGACGAGGCCGTTCTTGGCCAGGAGGCGGCGGACTTGAAACTTTCCGTCGTGGCGTTCCCTGCGCAGCAGGAAGGCGTTGCGCTTCTCCCCTTCCTTCTTTTTCAGAGTCGGGATCTCGGTCTCGCACCACACGCCGACCATTACCTGGGCTTGGTCGCCAGCGAAGTCGTCCTCGAGGGACTTCAGCTCCGCGGCCCGGTTCACGTCGTCGCCATGGGACAGGAGGCGCTCGGCCTGGCGGAAGACCACGCTGACGCCAGGAGCAAGAGGAACCACGTCGCCTGGCTCCGGATCACCGATGGGCGGGCCGTCCGGGAAGGCCAGCGACAGCGCGTTAATGAGGCGCAGGCGGGTGCTCCAGCGATACCACAGGCATACGATCCGCAGATGCTCGAAGCCCTGGGCCTTCACGGAGGCGCTGATCTCTTCGGGCGGGGGGAAGCCGATGGTGTGCAGAAGCTCGCCGGCTTCGATGCGGCTTGCACGCTCCTGCGGGGCCATCTTGTTCTTGTCCGTGGGGCGGGGCTCGAACGTCATCGGTTCAACGGTGAAGTCGACCCAGCTGGCCTTCTTACCCAGCATCTTGGAGACGTGTTCTGCGAGGAGACGAAGGTGGAGGGTTCCCGGCCCTGTGCCGACGGCGAAGTTGTCGTTCTTAGCCATAAGAGGGCGGAGCACGCCGGGATCCGGGGTGATGAAGGAGGGGAATTCCCCTTCCTTGGCAGCCTTTTCCAGGACGGTCCGTTCCTCCGCCAGGCGAGTCTGCAGCGCTTGGAGGAGGCTGATGTCCATCTCGTCGCGCGCGAGCAGTTCAAGTGCGCGCTGGTTGACTGCTCGGACACTGCCGCTGCGTACGAGCTCGGTGTGCAGGATGGGAAGGCCGTCGCTGCCCTGGTAGATGTGGCTGGACTTGGCGTGGACCATGTTGCTGTGGACGCGCGTGACGTGGGCGTCGAGGAAGACGACAGGGTGGACGACGTTGGGCTCGGTCTTCATGACCACTGACAGCCGCGACATCGCGTACTGGGCCATGGTGGCCTTGTTGACCTCGGTGGCGTCGTCGCGGCGGTTGTACTTGCGGCCGAAGGGATGGTCCCAGGCAATTAGGCCGCCCCTGCTGTCGGGCAGGTAAGTGATTTCCCTCTTGTTCGGGTTGGCCTTCCAGCCGGTCGTGCGGTTCTTGTAGACCTGGTTGCCGTCGGCGTCGAGCTTGGCGGAGCCGTCCCTCTCCTTGGCGGCGACTTGCTCGGTGATCGGGACGAGGTCGTAGATGGTGAACTTCTTCTCGGCAAGCTTCTTGGAGATTACCCAGGGGACGGCCACGTACATCCAGTCGGGACACTTCGGCTGCCTGTCTTGTACAGGCTTGAGGAAGCGTGCCATCTCGAACTCCTGCTCGGGCGTGTTCGCGATGGCATCGGCCACCGGCGGCACGTCGAGAAGAATTGCCTGGTCGGTGTTGAGTCCCTTGCTGTACCCGACGACGCACCGGAAGACGTGACGCAGTGTGTCATCGTCGATCTTCTCCAGCGAGACCAGGAAGTTGAGATACCGGTCCAAGTGAACGTACCCGCCGGTCTTGAACTTCAGGTAGGTCAGCGCCGTTGAGTACGGCAGGTTCTTGCGCTCGTCCGGGTGCTGCTGGCCCCTCTGTTCACCGTCTCCGTCGTCTTTCACCTTCTCCCATTCATCCCTGACACTGCGCGGGAAGAGCCGTACGTACACCTTCTGGCCCTCGACGAGTTCAGGGGTGCAGCGCAGGGTGAGGGTGCTCGGGAGGGTGGCGGTGTTGTCGCTCAAGGCTGTGATCTCTTTCGGGAGAAGCGTTGGGCTATGCGGAGAGGGCGAGGTCGACACCCGCGTACGTCAAGAAGGCATTGACCGCTTCGCCGTACAGTTCGGCCATCTGGCGTCGTTCTTCCGGCAGCCACCGGGAGCTCATTCGTCCGATGATGCTGGCCAGGTCGGAGCTCCAGGTCTCGTCTTGGAAGGCGTAGTCCACGAAGTGCAGTTCCATGTTCGTACCGCCACGTCGTGCGCGACCCGCGAGCTGGATGAGGGATACCAGCATTCCGGCGACCATCTGCTCCTGGAGAACGAGATCCATGGTCGACAGCTGCGGCGACGAACGCAGAATGGTACTCAGGTGCTCGCGTGATGCAGTTCGGGCTGCTTGGAGAGCCTGCATGGGGTCCGAAGCGCCAGGCAGAAGCAGAGCGTTGATGCCTGCTGCGTTGACGCTTCCGTACATCCAGGTGGGGTCGTCGATGATCAACGGCGGCCTCACACATAGGTAGATGGAGTGGATGGCTGAGCGGAGATTGACGACGATGTTCAGTCCTCTGGCGATGTTAGCCAGCGGGGCGACGAGGATGTCGCCGAATTGAGGGAACTCCTCCACCTCTTCGACGGTGATGCGGCGCACCAGCGATGGGTCGGGGAGATGGCGGACGTTGCTGAGGCGGTCTTCCTCGCGAACGAGGACACACACCCGGTGCGAAAGTCCCTTTGCTTTGGCGAGGCCGGTGGCGATGTGCCCACACTGCTCGTAGCTGTTCGCTGTGAGGATCACGCGAGCGCGGGCGTGGTCAGATTTGGCCAGGCGCGCGAGCTTCTTGGCCAGCTGCGTCTCGTACAGACGTTCGCCGACTTCGCGGAGGGCTTCGGGTTTGTCGGAGGGGAACTGCCCCGCAATTGGAATGCGTTCTCCAGCTCTACGGTGTCCGCTTCCGTAGGTGACAGCTGACGACTCGACCAGGATGGACTCTTCTTGCGCGTCGGTCATCCACCACATGACGGGTGCGTGGACGTGTTCCTTGACCGCCTGGGGAAAGTACGCCGTGGCGGAGAGCCCGAAGACGGGCCGCTCCACGCCAGCCGTGATCAGCGAGACCAGCCCGCCGAGTTCCGACACGTAGGTGTGAGGGTCGCCAGCCATGTGCTGGGTGGAGAGCTTGGCATCCTTCTCCGGGTTCTTCATGCCCGTGACCCGGTAGCCGTTGATCGGTCTGCCGATCGTTCCGTGCGGGAGCACGTCGGCTACACCGCCAGCGCGCATCGCATCGATGATGCGATTTGCTGTGAGCAGTCCGGAATGGCGAAGGGACTGGGCAGTGTCGCGCAGAACCGAGAGTGATGAGTCCAGCTCCTTCATCAGTGAGCGGATGAGGAGGTGGTCGATGGCGCGGTTGCGTGCGCGGCCGTCATCGATCTTCGGAGCAAGTGCTTCGTGGAGACGGAGCTTGATGGCGTCTCGCTGGTTGATGCCGCGAGGGGATACGACTGCCCCCAGGATGCTGCTGACCCGTTCCCATTCGGGGGCCAGCCTCATGGGTGCAGAAATTGCCTCGTCGTCCTCGCCGAGATCGGGAGCCGGCACGAGGGCATCCAGGCGGTGAACAGCTTCGGCGGGGATTGGCTGCCCATCGCTGACCTGATACTCGGGGAACAGAAGGCTGATCAGCTCGCGATCCTTGGACCGGGGAAGGCGCCACCCCTCGTAGTCGTACTCGTGCCGCAACTTTGAGACCCGTGCATCGTCGTGGTGGTTGAGGCGGAATGCCTTGGTGCAAAGGCCGGTCAGCAATGACTCGGCCATGAGCCGGACGTGGCTGACCGGCTCGATGAGTTGGTCCTCGAAGCGCAGAGGAAGGTGCTTGGCCGCAGTGTCGAGGACCTGCGGCTCCGCGGTCCAAGGTCGTCGTGAGTGCAGGTCCACCGTGGAGGCACAGCGGTCGACGGCCACGGCCTGGAAAGCGTCGATCTCGTCAATAATGACGAAGTCGCTGGCGCGGAGCACAAACTCGCGGACGTTGACGGACCGGACTGGGCGGCCATCAATCTGAATGCCCACGCGCATGGTGCCTTGGATGAAATTGTGGTGGTTGGTGACGATGACGGTGGCGTCAGCGGCCTGATAGGCGGGTGTGAGTCTCCCCTCGTAGCGTGGAGTCCGTGACTGCAGGGGAAGTTGAGAGTCATGGCGGAGAAGCGTCGGGTGTTCACGGCTGAGTTTCGTGAG